>JAJYIG010000026.1 GCA_021790215.1 bacterium | reverse complement strand
CATTGGTATACACAGTGGCTTAAATGAATTAAATCCATCCTCCAATTTTAACACCAACAAAAAGCTGCAGGGATAACTCCATCCCACGACCTTACGGTCGGGGATCTAAGTGAGGATCTTTAGATAAGATCTGGACTAATACGACCGCTTATCAAGATAAAGTAAAGTTTCCTAAAATTTGTAATGGTGTTTTCGACGGTCTGGATTCCATGAGAGATTATTACCGGGTCCGGGCGCAATTAAAAAATTAATTATATTAAGGATGTAAATTTGTAAGCAAAAGAAGCCATTTAGTTCTGTCTAGTCTGCTGTATGAAATCTATACCACCTGATAAGATAACTTCACCTTAAGACAGTATTCCTCAATTGATTTTTAGCTAACGAGATGGTATATAGATGACATAAAAATATGAAACACGAAATATTGGGGACGGGCATTACACCCCACTTGGACAATGCAAAAACCCAGCGTCAACAAAAATTTATTTATGATCTACTAAAAAAAAGCGGCGTCAACTCCATAAGCCCCCAAGAGGCCGCCTTAAGAGATCGCCAATCATCGGAGATAGAAAGGGATATCTCTCCTGAAGCGAAAGTTTGCCAACTAATTCAAAAACACATGGAAGCAGTAAACTCCACATATATCAAAAAGGGTCGATCAAAAATCCCAGATATCCATCTGCCAGACTTCGTGCAAACACTGTTTACTGTGGAAAACCTGTGGCTACAAGTTGGTGGACATCGTTTTGTCCCGGACGTGGTTGTGAAACAACTTATAAATCCTAAACTTGGCGAGAAAAATTCAAAAAGATTCAGTGTGTTCGTTGCTGACAAGAAAAGAGATATTGCCCGCCGTTGGGGAGTTCGGCCTTTGGCTGCGGAAAACAAATCACGACATCAATATTGGGATGAAAAATTTGTACAGTTATTTATTGCTACCGTAATTTATAATTCTACAGATTATACTGTTCGTAATGACATCCATCCTGAAGAGCTTGTTGCCCTCAAGGAAAAAGCAATCTTGGAAACAGCTACGCCAACTTGATTTATGGGTGGAAGGAAGAATTTCTTTAGACTTCAGACTTATCCATTAAAAAACTTCCAAACCAAGACTATTCCCCCAATACCTCCCAGGGTGCTGAAAAATAAAGAGGAAAGGGATAAAAAACCGGCTCCCCAGATGGTTGGAATAAAGCCTCCAACAAGACTCCCAACAAATGCAGCCAGATAGTAGATTGTTTTTGAAGACACTCAATTATTCTACACCCTCTTAGCTTAGTCTAAAATATATTGCAAAAAGTACCAGAACTGCCGCTATCAAAAGCCACTGAGTTGATGCCAGCCAGATATCGGCGCCCAACCAACCAACAACCGAAAGTAAAATCGCAACAACTGCTCCATAAATAAAATATACAGACAAACTTCTTTTGGCTAACTTACTTATCTTCATCTTTATCACCCCCTTTCATTCATTCTATAACCAGTCTCAAAAAGACACCATTGGTAGTAATTTTTCTAAGATTTGTTATTTGTAAAAAGATGGTAGTATAATCACCTAATAATGTCATTAAATTGGTTAGAAGATCAAGTCAAAAGTCTAAAGGAGCAAAATCTTTATAATAATATTCTGACTATCGAGAGCCCGATCGGACCTGAAATAGTTATAAACAGCAAAAAACTTCTCAATTTTTGCTCAAACAACTACTTGGGTCTTGCAAATAACCCCAAACTCAAAGCGGCAGCAATATCAGCAATTAAAAAATATGGCATAGGGCCGGCAGCTGTCAGAACCATTGCAGGAACTACAGTACTTCACAAAAAACTTGAGGAGGCTTTGGCTAAGTTTAAAAAAGCCGAAGCCGTGATCACCTTCCAAAGTGGTTTTGCCGCTAATACAGCTGTCATTCCAGCATTGATCGGTGAAGGCGACTTAATCTTTTCAGACGAACTTAATCATGCCAGTATTATCGACGGATGCAGACTGAGCAAAGCAGAAGTAATTAGGTATGCCCATATTAACCCTGCTGATCTTGAGGCAAAATTAAAATCTGCGGACAAGAAAGTTAAAAAAATGGTTATTACAGATGGAGTTTTTTCTATGGACGGCGACATCGCCCCTCTTGATGAAATTTATAAAGTCTCCTCAAAATATGGTGCCATGCTTATGGTCGATGATGCTCACGGGGAGGGAGTGTTAGGAGAATCCGGCAGAGGAATCGTTGACCATTTTAAACTTCACGGAAAAGTTGATGTAGAGGTAGGAACCATGAGCAAGGCTTTTGGGGTAGTCGGCGGTGTAGCAGCCGGTAAAAAAGAAATCATTGAGTGGCTGACTCAGCGCGCACGACCCTTTCTCTTTAGCTCAGCTATGACAATTCCCGACGTTGCAGCTTGCATTGCATCGGTTAAAATTCTGGAACGTTCCGGTAGTCTTGTTAAGAAGCTTTGGACCAATGCCGATTATCTCAGAGCTGGCCTCAAGAAAATGGGTTTTGATACAGGAACAAGTATTACTCCGATAATTCCTTTGATGCTGGGGGAGTCAAAACTCGCACAGGACTTTAGCCACGAACTTTTTGCCGAAGGACTTTTTGCTAAAGCCATCGTTTATCCCACAGTTGCCCAGGGCAAAGCAAGAATCAGGATCATGAACTCCGCCGGGCATAGTAAAGTACAACTTGATAAAGCTCTCAAGATTTTTGAAAAAGTCGGAAAGAAACTTAAGGTAATATAATGCTCCAAGCACTAATAACCGGAATTTCAGGCGAAGTCGGACATGGTTTGATCAAAAAGCTCCATGCACAAAAATATAAAATTGTCGCAGCCGATATTAAAGATCCTGAGAAAGAAATTTCGGGTTTCTTGGATAAATTTTATAAGTGCGACATTTCTAATAAAAATGGTGTTGAGAAGATTTTCGAAGATCAAAAATTTGACGTGATCTTTCATTTGGCTTCGATTCTTTCAACGGGAGGGGAAAAAAATCCGGAACTTGCCGCTAAGGTGAACATTGAGGGAACACTTAACCTTCTGGAAGCCGCCACAAATCAGGCTTTGAAAGACAAGAAAATCATTAAATTCATTTTTCCAAGTTCTATCGCGGCATATGGATTGCCGGATCTAAAAGAAAAATCGAAAATAAAGAAAGTTAAAGAAGATCAATTTTTAAGTCCGATTACAATTTACGGAATCTCAAAGCTCGCATGCGAAAACCTGGGCAATTATTTTTCCAAAAACTATAAACTTTTAGGAGATATCAACAGGAACAACTTGATAGACTTCAGGTGTGTAAGATTTCCCGGACTTCTCTCCCCCGACACGATCCCTTCGGGTGGAACAAGCGACTATGGACCGGAAATGCTTCATGCGGGAGCACAAGGAAAAGATTATGAATGTTTCGTGAGAGCGAAAAGCAAGATTCCATTTATGGCGATGGCGGATGCGGCTGATGTTTTAATTGACCTTTCTGAGGCTCCAAAAAATAAACTAACCAGATTTGTCTACAACGTCCACGGATTTAGCGTTACTGCGGAAGAAATTTACAGAATGACCAAAAAGTTTTTCCCGAAATTTAAGATGATCTATAAAATTAACCCTGAGCGCCAAAGAATAGTCGATACATGGCCTGAGGATGTTGATGATTCTGCCGCCCAAAAAGACTGGGACTGGAAACCCCAATACGATTTCGGGAAGACTTTCTCCGAATATCTAATCCCAAAAATCAAAGAAAGATACCACACTAGATAAATTTAAAATTACTAATTTTAAATTAGTCCAAATAGTCCTGTAATTTCTTTCTTCTACTTGGGTGCTTAAGTTTCCTTAAGGCTTTTGCCTCAATTTGGCGGATACGTTCACGGGTTACTCCGAATACTTTTCCGACTTCTTCGAGTGTCATTGCTTTACTTCCTTCCAAACCGAATCTGAGCTTAAGAACCTTTGCCTCCCTTTCCGATAAAGTTCCAAGAACCTCTTCAAGGTGGTCTTTCAAAAGCTGCTTACTGGCTTGATCAACAGGTGAAGGAGCCGAATCATCCGGAATGAAATCTCCCAAAAAGCTTTCCTGATCTTCTCCCACAGGAGCCTCCAATGAAGTTGTTTCCTGAGCAATCTTGAAAATTTCCCTAACCCTATCTCCATCAAGGTCCAGCTCTTCTCCGATTTCTTCCGGAGTTGGCTCGCGGCCAAGTTCCTGCATGAGGCGCCTACTGGTACGGTAAATTTTATTTATCGTTTCAACCATATGAACAGGAATCCTGATAGTTCTTGCTTGGTCCGCAATTGCCCTAGTGATCGCCTGCCTGATCCACCAAGTCGCGTAAGTTGAGAATTTATAACCCTTTCTCCAATCATATTTTTCAACCGCACGGATCAAACCTTGATTTCCTTCCTGAATAAGGTCGAGAAGTGACAAACCGCGTCCAATATATTTTTTGGCAATAGAAACCACCAACCGAAGGTTACTCTCTGTCAATTTATCTTTTGCCCTTTTATCCCCTTTTTCGTAGCGCTTGGCAAGTTCAATTTCATCCTCAGCAAGAAGAAGTGGAACACGGCCAATTTCCCGCAAGTATTGCCTAACCGGATCTGTAGATTCAATCCCCTCAAGTCTGGTCAGAAGCTCAATTTCCCTATCAAGCTTCTCACTGGCCTTTTCATCCGTCTCAATTTCTCCCGGAGTTACAGACTCAAAAACATCGATTCCTTCTGCCAAAAGCTTGTCATAAAGATCATCAAGCTCGGTAACCCTAGCCTCAGCATCGGGAAAAACATCCAATATTTCTTCCTGAGTCAAAAAGCCTTGATCACGTCCTTTTTTGATTAAATCCAATACAGGTTTGCGTACCATATGCTTCGCGTATGATTGTGTTCACCATACCCCTTGAGTCCAATCACACTATTCCTCCCTTAGAATTATACCGCCTCCGTCCCCTTCTTCATACCCGGATAGTGATTTGGCGAGTTTATTAAATTTATTTTGAGCTTTAAGAAGCTTTTCTTTTTCGCCTTTTTCCTCCGAATTCCGAATCTCAGTAGCAAGAATTTTTAATTTACCCTTAACTTGTAGTATTTTAAGCTCTTTTTCGACTAAATCAAGCTCCTTTTTCAATTGATTCGGATTTTGGTCAGCGTCTTTGTTGTCAATCAAAACAATCCGGGTAAAATTGTCAAAAAGTTCAGCTGGAAGGCTACTGCCAAATTTAGAAATATCGAAGGTTTTGTGACTACTCACATATTTTTCGTATTCATCGACCAGTTTTTTATTTCCAGGCAAGGTAATAATTTCTGCAGCTTTCCCGATCAAAAAAGTTCTAGGATCAGACCGAAACGAGAGAGATAAAAATCTTTCTTCCAAAAGCGACTGTCTATCTCGTTTTTCCTCTACCACAGAGGGTGAAGTTTCCAAAACTTCTCCCTGAATACCTACCTTGGAAATTTGATCTGTCACAGCTTCCAGTGGAACTCCAAGTCTTTGTGCCACAATGTTTGCATAGTGCGTCTGAACAATCTTATCTTCAATTTCCGATAATATCGGAATAATTTCTTTTGAGATTTTAGCCTTACCAGCACCAGACCCTGAATCGATCCTGGCAAAAACGGAGTCAATAAAAAAATCCCAGATTCCCTCTGCTTTAATTAAATCGTTTTTATAACTTTCAATATTTCCCCTGGCAGCCTCATCTGGATCCTTAAACCCACTGATTTTTGCAACTTTAACTTCAACTCCCAAGTTTTCCGCAATCCCGATAGCCCGTCTTGCTGCGGCATCACCCGCGACATCACTATCAAGCGCCAAAATAAACTTTTGAGCAAATCTTGAAAGAAGCCTTACCTGATCTTCCGTTAGCGCAGAACCTTTTATGGCCACTATGTTTTTAATTCCGGATTGGTACGAGGAAATTAGATCCAGTTCCCCCTCAACGACAATGGCAACTTTTTTCTTTTTAATAAGACTTCTTGTTAAGTTGAGTCCGTATAAAACACTACTTTTGTGGTAAAGCGGTGTCTCGGGGCAGTTGATATATTTCCCGGTTTCGCGCTTGTCCCAAGGCAAGACCCTTCCGGCAAAACCGACCGGATTTCCCCGATGATCAAAAAGAGGAAAAATCACCCTACCATTAAACCTGTCATAAAGATTTGCTCCCCTAGCTATTCCTACTCCTGCTTTTTCAATATCCTTTGTTGAAAATTTTTTCTTTCCTACCAAAAAGTTTGATAGAAGATAAGAATTTTCCGGCGAATACCCTAACTGAAACTCCTTAATCGTCTCTATCTTTAATCCCCTCGTTCTCTCAAGATATTCCAAGGCTTTTTTCCCAAGCGGGTGAGAAAGAAGTAAATAGTTATAAAAACGCAGCACTTGAGTATTAATTTCTATTAATTTTTCCTTTTCGGAAGAAGCCCCAAAATCACCTCTTTGGAGTTTGATTCCCGCTCTATCGGCCAGGTACTTCAAAGCTTCCGGGAATTCCATCCCTTCATATTTCTCCAGGAAAGCAAACACATCCCCTGCTTCCGCGCATCCGAAACATTTAAAAATCTGAAGTTCCGGGGAAACCATAAAAGAAGGGGTTTTTTCACCATGGAAAGGACAAAGTGCCTTGTAATTTCTCCCTGCTTTTTTGAGTTCAATTCTCTCCCCGATTATAGAAACTATATCTGTTTTACTCTTAACTTCGTCAACCTGATTATCGGACATTTCAAGAGTAGTTTAACATATCAGCGTAATTAACCCGAACTAAAAAGATGAGATTAGACCTCAACATCCAAAATTAATGGAAGATGATCGGAAATTTCGACATGCGGCACCTCAAAACCTTTAACTTTAACCTCGGGAGAGGTAAAAACATAATCCGCAAAATGCTGTTTTACAAAATTCGGCTGTTTCCGGAACTGTTCCCATGACAGCCTATTTCTGGTTGTTTTGACCCCGAAATCCTTAATCAAATTCTTATACCCGGCCTCTTCAATTTTCTTGATTGATTCGGTATCGGGCAATAAATTAAAATCGCCCCCAAAAATAACCGAGGTCTTTTTTCCGGCAAAAAAATCAATTATTTTTCGCGATTGCTTCAACCTAGACTCCGTATCCCTCTTGCTGCCCGGGTTTGTTTTTCCATGAATATTCCCAAGCCACATTTCGCTGCCGTTAAAACTCAAGTGCTGATATAGCAAAAAACCAATATCGTTTATCAGTTGGTTATACAGTCTGATTTTTCCTTTCTCATGAACTTCAATATACGGTTTGGTAAAAATCACTTGTCCATAAATTCTTCCGTCAATAGCCAGTTTCTTTCCAGCTTCATAAAAAGGTTCGTGCTGCGGCAACCAGGAACTTAAAAGCTTAAAAAAATCCGGAGAAACTTCCTGAAAGCAAAAAATGTCGGTGCTGCCCGATTCTTCTTTAATGAATTTTTTTATTGGAGCGCCACTTCTTCCCTGCCAGGTATTAAGAAAAATTATTCTCATAATAAATGATGCCCCGCCAAAATCGCAGCACGATTTTGAGAGGAGGAGCAAACTGATAAGCGAAGCTTCTTAAAAAAGAAGCAAAGCGGTAAAGTTTAGCTCCGACGAGCGGAGGAGGTGAGATTCGAACTCACGAGACCCTTGCGGATCCAGGTTTTCCAAACCTGTGCCATAGGCCACTAGGCGACTCCTCCAGAATCTGTATTATATCAAGAAAGGTGCCCCTGAGAGGAATCGAACCTCTATCGAGGGATCCGGAATCCCTTGTTCTATCCGTTAAACTACAGAGGCAAGGAGTTCTTTTGCCTTTTTAAGCATTTTCCGCTCCCCTCCAAAAGACAATTTCTTCAGAGCTTCTTCGTAAGGGAGCCACAAAACCTCCGAAGTTTCTCCATCAGACCCTTCGGGGAGGTCACGCACATATTCCATCAAGTAAAATGTCACAAATTTTAATATCGGACCCCTTTCCGGATGCTTAAAGAAATATTTTTCAGTGCCAATCTTCCTAATAATTTTTGCCTCAATTCCCCCCTCTTCTTTAACTTCTCTCAAGGCGGTCCGCTGTAGTGAATTTTCATCTGCCTTAACTCTTCCAGAAGCTTTTGGCCCGGGGACACCTGGCGCATCATCATCTATCCATCCCTTAGGTAGCATCCAAGAAATTTTCGGAAATAGATCGCTCGGCGCAGTTGCACGCACCAACCACTTCTCGCCTTTATCTTTGTAGATAACACCGCCTGAAGAAAACTCTCTTTCAACCGAAGGTTGAATTAAAACTCCATCTGTTTTCTGTTGTGTGTTTTTTCCCACTCTTTTAAAACATCCGCCGCACTTTTTAAAACTTCCTGTTCCTTTTTCTGTGATATTGCCTTTGTGGCGATTCCAAATTCCATCCACTTAAAATCATTAAAACCAATCATTTCGCCCGATGCGCCTTTTTGAAGCATCAGATAATAATAATGTTTTTGAGGAATAGATTTCCCATTGATAAAAGATGTCCCATTAGATCTTCCTGCCTCTTCCAAAATGCGGGCCGTCATTCCACCTTGTTCAGAAGTAAGACGGATAACGGCGCGTGCTGAGGATTCTCCTCTTCTTACAGTAACCTTGGGAATTTCCCAACCATCCCCTTCTTTTTGCTTAACAAGCAAAAACTGTTTCTTCCCACGGTTATCCCTAAACACAACAGCCCCTCCTATTAAAATTTGTTGATTTTTGTTATTTTTCATTTTTGTTTTTGTACCCTCTTTACAAAATTGCAAAGCAATTTTGAGAGGAGGAGTAGGCTGACAAGCGAAGTTTCTGTTAAGAAACAAGGCATTAAAGCCTAACTCCGACGAGCGGAGGATGCGGGAGTCGCCGTGCAAAACTTTTCCTTAATTCGCACTATCGACACCAAATCCTACGCGAACGAACGTGAGCGGAGGATGCAGGAGTCGAACCTGCTATCCCTTACGAGAATTGGTTTTCGAAACCAACGCGTTACCGTCCCGCCCATCCTCCTTACCTGATGTGCCCTCGATCAGAATCGAACTGATATCATTGGTTCCGCAAACCAGTACTCTATCCATTGAGCTACGAGGGCGTTATCTTCAACTATTTCCCGGTAGCTTCTTAGAAAACCAATCGACTACTTTGTCCAGACCCGAGGCGGGCATTTCCTCAAACGGAATATATGCGGAGGCCTCTTTTTTAATGTTTTCTTTCAGTTCCGGATCAATCACAATTTCTATCCTTCCGGGAATTGTAATTGTATCCAAAACCAAAACCTCCTGTTCCAGCCTCCGGACAAACCAAAAGCGTATCAGTGTCCGCCAGTCTATCAGTTTATCTGCAACCTTTACACCCCTGGTGGTAATTTTATACTCGATATTCCCCGGTGGAACAGTCGAGAGAACATAATAAAGAAAAACCAATGCAGTAATTAAAAGTACAGGCATAATTCCCTCTGCCAAAAAAAGAATTAATCCAACTATACCCGCAATTGCAAAAATTGTTACATAAAATTGCCTGCTGCGTGTACTGAAAGGCCTGGCAGGCGCAATCCAACTAATCAAATCGCGCTCAGCCTCTCTTCTGACAACCACCGCCTGTGGTTTATCATCTTGTAAGGTGCTTTGGGTAGGGTTTTCTTTACTTTCGGCAGGATCCATGACAAGCGTATTATACATATTTATGTTCGAAAAGTATATAATGGAGATATGGCCCAGCAGATATGGAAACCCATCTAAAATTTACTCCTGGTCAACAAGAAGCGTTCATACTAGACGTAATCCGGAAAAGCAATCTAAATATTAATAAATTGGCCAAAATCGTAGGCATTTCGCCACGAAACTTTAGGGATTGGAAAAACGAAAAAGTGTCAATTTCTAAAAAAGCTGCACTTATATTAAGTGATAAATTTGGAGTAGGCATACCTGAAAAAACAAAAATTCTAGAGAGTAGGTGGAAATTGAACAAAGCAAAAGCGGGGAGAGTTGGCGGAAATGCCTATAAAAAGAAATATGGGAATCCCGGCACCTATGAAGGCAGAAAGAAAGGAGGATCAAAAACCTTGGAAATACTCAGAACGAAGGGAATAATTCCACAAATTACTACATTTCATAAACCAAACCTTTCTCCAAAACTAGCAGAATTCATGGGGATCATGCTGGGCGACGGGGGCATCGGAAAATTACAAATAAGTATAACGCTAAATAGTGTCAAAGATTTAGACTATTCGCATTATGTAATAAGATTGTGCAAATCGCTCTTTGGTAATAAGCCTAAAACTAGAAAAAGACGCAACGCTAACGCGTTGGAAATTTATTACAACGGAATCAATTTGATCAAAATCCTTATGAATTTGGGGTTGGTCCCCGGCAACAAAGTCAAAAACCAAGTTGGTGTACCAAACTGGATAAAAGCCAACTCAAAATACAGAATTCTCTGTCTTCGCGGCCTAATGGATACAGATGGCGGTATTTTTATCCATAAATATATGGTCAGGGGTAAGTTATATTATTACAAGAAAATCAGTTTTAGCAACAGATCGTTACCTTTGTTAAAATTTGTATACAATACCTTAATTGAGCTTAACTTCCACCCCAAGCTTTTAAACAAAATAGAGAATAAACAAGTTTGGCTGTATAATAGCCATGAGATCCAACAATACCTAAAAATTGTTGGCAGCAGCAATTACAGACTCTATAAATATCAAGAAGGAGGCGTCGCATAGTGGCCCAGTGCGAGGGTTTGCTAAACCCTTGAGCCTAATCGGCTCACGTGAGTTCGAATCTCACCGCCTCCGCCCGTGGTGAGGTGGGCGGGCAGGACGGTAATGCGCGGGTCTTGAAAACCCGTGGGAGCAATCCCTAACAGGTTCGACCCCTGTGCCCACCGCTTATCTTGCAATTGTCAGTCCCCAAACTTTTTCCACTCCCGCTCTTTTTAGAACTATTGCTGCTTCTCTCATAGTTGAACCTGTAGTAAAAACATCATCAAACAATATAACAGAATCAGGAATAATGAACGGTGAATTACGTGTAGAGACGACAAACACTCCTTTCAAATTCTTTCTGCGTTTCTCACTGGAAAGCTCGGCTTGGGAAACGGTCGAAACCTTTTTGATAAGTAAATCCGGTAAAAACCTCCATCCCATTTTACTGGCTATGTTTTTACCCACCAGAATTGATTGGTTGAAACCTCTGACATTTTCTTTATGCCAATGGATTGGGATAGGCACCAGAAAGGCGTCACTGGGAAACAATTTTCTTTTCAACTCAGAAACTATATAAACCTGCAGTTCCTTTTCTAGCTCAGTTGCGTATTTATATTTTAGAGACAAAACGGCTTTCCTGACTATTCCCTCGTATTCCCAAATCGAGGTTAAACCATCTAATCCAAGTTTTTTACTACACCTGGTGTGCGTTGTCCCGTCTATTGCGGGCTTATAGCAATAAGGGCAAATTAGCCTAGCTGGCTTGGTTTTGGACATGCAATCGGGACAAAGATATTCCCCCTCCCTCCCGCACTCAAGACAAGTTTTAGGAAAAATGAGGTCTAAAAATGCCATCGGTTGTACAATAACAGTATATGCAAATTTTTAATAAACGTTCCAAATTTGATTACGAACTAACCGGAGGAGGAGTTGAGGCGGGTATTTCCCTCTTGGGAGTCGAGGCAAAATCGGTACGCGAAGGCAGGGTTGATATTTCCCAATCATCGGTAAGAATCTTGAATGGGGAAGCATATTTAGTCAACGCCAACATCCCTGCATCAGGCATTCAAAAGTACAATGCAACACGCTCCCGAAAACTTCTTTTACATCGAAAGGAAATTCTCTCGCTTGTAACCAAAATGAAGCAGAAAAAGTTGCAAATTGTGCCTGTCAGGGTGTACAATAAAGGACGCTTGATTAAACTATATCTTGAGCTTGGCAAGGCTAAGAGGAAGTTTGAGAAGAAGGAAGCTATCAAGCGTAAGGATATCCAAAGAGATATCGAAAAGGAGTTTCGTGAAAAGGGGTCATAGACCCTGAGTGAGCGAAGCGAATCGAAGGGGACGATCGGTCTCGACGGAAAGCTCTTTACAATACTGCAAGCCAAGTTTGATCAACACTTGTAAAAAGAGATCAAAAAACAAAAGCTAACTTATTCAATAGGTCAGCCTCAGCTAACTACGCAGTCGCGTTTGCTTAACTGACATCCGTTAGATTTGATTCTTGACCGAATCTTTCCGGGTGTAAACCAGTCAAGATGCCGTTAAAATCTTAATGATTTAAAGATCTTAACGAAAGCCCAAATAAATCTTACCCCGAGCCGTCTGTGAATTGACTGAAGCACGAGGGAAAATTTAAAAATTTACTAAGCTTGTAGAGGTGTTGTTTTAAGTATTTTCGGACGCGGGTTCGATTCCCGCCGTCTCCAC
>JAJYIG010000025.1 GCA_021790215.1 bacterium | reverse complement strand
AAAAACATTTAACTATAAGGCTGAATTTCTTCTTAGAAATTCGGATCCGATTCCTTAATAACTCTTTTGGTCTTGATATAGGCATTTTTAACTATTCTAACATGCCGTTATATAGTCAAGACCCAAACAAAATACAATCTGAGCTTGATTAAAATTTAAAAAAAACGACTGTTTTAGATGGCCTTCTTTTAATCTCTGGCTGGATAACGGATTTTTTATTCCATCACAACGGAGTTTAATTCCATAGCCATCTGCTTGCTATCGGCCTCTCCCAGAATGACAGGGCACTGTTTTATGGATTGTTGACACAAAAACCTCCGCCTTGGGTGTGCATAACGGATTTTCCTACTGGGTTATTTTGATCTTCTGATAAAATACCAGCTTGCGTGCACTTTACGACAAAAAGCTGCACATCTTTCGCTTTCTTGTCAAAAATAGATCACTTTTAAGACTCACGAACATATATACTCAACTAACTCCAATTAAAAGACTGGGAAGATAAGACTAAGCATAAGAACCTTTGGCTCGAACCTGCAAATATGCCGAATATAGGGCAAAAACAGACTTTTTCCTTTAAGGAATCCCGAGCTGTGCCGAGGGCGGGACTCGGACCCGCATGAGTTATGCACTCGAGGGCTCTTAAGGCCCTTGCGTATACCATTTCGCCACCTCGGCTTGTCGAAATAAGTTGCGCTTACGCAAATCGCTTTTGCCCTTTGCTTATCGCTTCACTATTTCTCCTCTCAAATTTCTTCGAAATTTGTTAAAGCAAACACATTTTAACACAAAGCAAGGCTACTTATTAACTGCGGCATTCAAAAACGCAACAAAAATGGGGTGGGGAGACAAAGCCCGACTTATGTATTCAGGGTGAAATTGAGTTCCTACAAAAAACCTATGGTCTTTTAATTCAATCGCCTCAACAAGTTTTCCGTCGGGGGAGGTTCCTGAAATCACAAATCCTGCTTTTTCAAATTGTTCCCGATATTTATTGTTAAACTCATATCTATGTCTATGTCTTTCGTTAAGAACAGTATCTTTCCCATAAATTTTTCCAAGAAGTGTTCCTTTCTTAATTTTTAGCGGCCATGCACCAAGCCGAATTGTTCCGCCAAACTGCTTATTTTTAATTAGCTGCTTTTGATAATCCATTGTATGAATTACAGGGTGTTTAGTGCCGTCCTCAGCTTCCTCTGTATTTGCATCCTTCATTCCCAAAATATCTCTGGCAAATTCGATTGTCGCCATTTGCATTCCGAAGCAAAGGCCCAGGTAGGGGATTCCCTTCTCCCTTGCATACTTAATGGCAGATATTTTTCCTTCAATTCCGCGTTTTCCCCATCCTTGAGGAACCAGAATTGCATCCATTTCGTCTAAATTCATATTTTTATCTTCTGAATCTATCCAATTTAATTTGATACCGATTCCGCTATTAACCGAAGCGTGCTTTAAAGCTTCGACAACACTTACATAGCTATCCTGGAGAATGTAGTCTCCGCTTCTTTGGTATTTACCGACAATACCTATTTTAACTGTTTTAGATTTATCGGTATCAATTTTCTCGACCATTTTCTCCCACTTGGATAAATCAGATACGTTTGTTTTTAATCCCAACTTTTTCAAAACTTTAATATCCAACTTTTCCTTTTTTAGAAAACTGGGGACTTTATAAACCGAATCTAAATCAGGATTACTTATAATATTTTCAACAGGAAGTCCTGATGCAAGAGCAATCTTTTCCTTTCTTTTGTCATCAACTGCCTTTTCAGCCCGGCCAACTACAAAATCGGGCATAATTCCAAGGGAATTCAGGGAGGAAATTGATTGTTGAATGGGTTTACTTTTAAGCTCACCTATATTGCCTGGAGCAGGAAGATATCCGACATGTATAAGCGTAACATCTTTAGGAACTTGAAGCTTCAATCTACGGTAAGCTTCAAAAAAAAGAAGACCTTCATATTCTCCAACCGTTCCCCCAAGCTCAACAATAACAATGTCTGCCTTATTTACTTCTCCCGCATTTACCCATCTTTTAATAATTTCTGGGGGAATGTGGTGATACGGTTCAACACACTTTCCGCCGTATTCTAATGCCCTTTCTTTATCCAAAACATATTTATAAATTTGGCCGTTTGTCAGGTAATTAGCTTTGGAAAGACTTACGTTTAGAAAGCGCTCATAATGTCCCAAGTCCTGATCGGTTTCAAGCCCATCCTCTGTAACAAACACCTCGCCGTGCTCCAGGGGATTCATCGTACCTGCATCAATATTAAGATACATGTCACACTTCATGATGGTAACTTTGTAACCTCGGGATTGGAGGAGAAGACCAAGAGAGGCGGCAGTAATTCCTTTTCCAAGGCCTGACAGAACCCCGCCGGAAACAAGAATATATTTCACCTTGGAACTCGTTATACCACAGACTACAGGAAGCGTGTCAAGAAGAAAAAAGGTGCGCCCAGCAAGAATCGAACTTGCAACCTTTTGTTCCGAAGACAAACGCTCTATCCAATTGAGCTATGGGCGCAGGTTTCAGGTATAATTGTACCAAATATGTTAACCATTGACGAACAAATCGAGGAAATTCAGGATGTTTTACGAAAAACTCCACACCATAAAGCTACGAACGGCTTCATTGGGGCCATGCGTGCCAAGATCGCGCGTCTAAAAGATCGTGAAATTGAATCTACAGGAAAAGGTAGCGGGGGCGGAAAAGGATATTTTGTTAAAAAACAAGGTGATGCAACTGTTGTTCTTATCGGTCCGCCTTCTGCCGGAAAGTCTACTCTAATTAATCAACTTACGAATGCAGAAAGCAAAGTCGCTCCGTACGCCTTTACTACAGTCACTGTTGTTCCAGGAATGCTTAAATACAACGAGGCTTATATTCAAATATTGGATATACCCGGACTTATTGAAGGTGCAAAGGAAGGTAAAGGCAGAGGCCGTGAGGTCTTATCTGTTGCAAGAAGTGCCGATCTTCTTCTCATTATGACGGATGTTAAAAGAGTTGATGCTTTCGCCGGAATGGTTAACGAGCTTCTCGGGTCCGGAATTAGAATCAACGAGAATCCTCCAAAGGTTTTAATTGACAAAAAAGTGAGCGGGGGGATCGATATATTCTCCAATATCACACAAGATATCGATAAAGAAACAATTAAGGAAATTTCCCGTGAATACGGGATAAAAAATGGAACAATTACCCTTCAGGAAAACGTAACTATGGAGAGGCTTTTTGATGCTTTTTCGGAAAACAGAGTCTATGTTCCTGCAATTTTCGTCATTAATAAAGTTGATGAAGAGCCAAATTATAAGAATATGATCGATGGCGAATATGTAGCAATAAGTGCCGATAGGGGCAAGGGAATTGATGAATTAATAATGGAAATTTGGAAAGCATTAAAGTTTGTAACGGTTTACTTGGTAAAACCTGATGAGGAACCAGGAAATGGGAGCCCAATTATAATGAAAGAGGGAGAATCTTTAAAAGATTTGGCCTTAAAAATTGGTCCAGATTTTGCTGAAAGCAAAAAACTTGTTAAGATTTGGGGTACGCGTGCAAAATTCCCAGGCCAGGAAGTTTCTTTTGAAACAAAAGTTCAGGAGGGTATGCAAATTCGATTTTTATAATGAAAGTATATTTCAATGATAGATTATGAATTAATTGATAGCGGTGAGGGAAGACGGCTCGAAAGATTCGGGGGGTATCTACTTGATAGGCCCGACCCGGAGATTTTGTGGAAAAAGTCATTACCAGAGCAAGAATGGCAAAGTGCTGACGCCATATTTAATAAAAGCTGGGACAATAAAAACCATATTCCCGAAAAATGGCAAATTAATGTTGATCAACTTAAATTCTGGCTTAAGTTGACACCTTTCAAACATACCGGAATATTTCCTGAACAAGAATGGGAATGGAAATATATAAATAAACAAATATCCAAATCCAATGATAAGCAAATCAGAATCCTCAACCTCTTCGCATATACGGGAGTGGCTACAATGTTCGCGGCAAAATCCGGGGCAAAAGTTACTCATGTTGATGCAAGTCGCCCGGCAATTACATGGGCAAACGAAAATAGGGAATTAAACAATTTAAAGGATGCACCCATAAGATGGATTATTGATGATGCCTTGATTTTTACTGGAAGGGAAGTCAAAAGAGGAGCTAAATATGATGCGATTATTATGGATCCACCGGTTTATGGACACGGACCGACAGGCAAACCATGGGACTTTTCTAAAGACTTTCCAAAGCTATTGGCAAACTGCAAACAAATTTTATCGGATAATCCACTTTTTGTATTGGTAAACGCATATGCCATATCAACCTCACCTACAACCTTACAAAATACACTCAATGATTACTTCGATAGTTTTGATGGTAAAACCGATGGAGGAGAATTAACTTTACAAGAAAAGATATCTGGGAGGTTTCTTTCTACAGGGATTTGGGCAAGAAAGGATTTCAAAGGATAACTTCTAATTAACTTATATCATTATCTATATTAATAACCAGCTCTTGGGTAGTAACATAACGATTAGCCTCGGGAACATCAGGAATATAAGTTATCATGCTTGACAGTTCACTTCTTCTTTTTTGGTTTCCCAAGATAAGTATCTCTGGGGTCACGGCCTCTTGAATGAATCTTCTTTAGGAGAAATCCAACGCCAGTTAAACCTGCTAATAATGCCAGAAAACCGTCAAAAATGACTTTATTGACAGCTTTAGTCTTTTCTACTTCAGTGGGATCGGGCACTAAATTGTCATCTTTTTCAACGAATGTATTAAATCCTGTTACAACTTTTACAGCATTCTCAAAACCACTCAGTGACGTGACACTACCTTTTGATGTTACTACCGTTTCATTTCCACCTCTATCCAAACCAATACTAATCTGGATACTTTCCGCTATATTCCCATCATTTATGTTAGTTAAATCTTCCTTTATGGAACCGGTTCCTGTGACCTTATCACCAAGTCGCACTGGATCTATTGAACCCAATCCATAAACATCCGGGCATTTTAATCTGGCAAGAAGCGTACCCGGCATAGATTTCCCGGTCTTGTCGTCCACCCCTGAATGTCTCGTGTTAACACTCAGAACACACTCTAAGGGTTTTGCAACCACAATATTAGGAATGCCCAATGCTTTTGAAATGAATGGAAGATAATTATCATACTTACCACTGACCGGTTTCTGTTCAGGGCGAATCTCCTCAAAATCAGCAGTAGAAGTCACGGTTTGTGGTTGATAAATTTCAATCATGTGGATATTATAGGGTTTGGTTGTGGTGAGGTCAAATAAATGATTATGTGAACCCAAGTTTTACTATTTCGAACCAAATTATAGCTGAGTTTGTAGATTTGGTAAAGGATTGGAAATTGATGTTTGAAATGGATTTACCTGTGTACAACCTCGCAAAAAAAATAGTTTAGCCGTGTTTATTCTGTTTTACTATTGCCTCAATTAGCATTATTAGCCTCGTACCTTGGTCTTCTGCCTGTTCTAGTGATAGATCTTTATCCAAAACCTTCTTCTCTCTGTCCCTAGGAGTTAGATAGTTAAACACAATTTGACAGACTGTTATACAATGGTATAACAGGTATGGCAATTATGAAAAATACTCAAGTCAGCTTCAGATCAACCTCAGATGGATGGAGGGGAAAATTGGCTCAAAATTTTACCTATGAAAATGTTGAACAGATAGCAAAAGCTATTAGTCAATATTTACTCAAGGATTTACGAGACAAGAATATCGTTGTTGGTTACGATACGCGCTTCATGAGTAAGGATTTTGCAGTCTTTATTGCCTCAGTTTTTCAACGATATGGAATAAATGTGAGTATAATTCAGGATCCGTCAACAACCCCATTACTAACGTTTACGACCAATAAATATGATTATCCATTGGGCATAAATATAACAGCCTCCCATAATCCACCGTTTGATGATGGAATAAAACTCAGAATGAAATATGGAGGAACTCCTTCTGGTGAAGTTGTATCTAAAATTGAATCTTATCTTGAGTCAGATCCTAAAATATCTAAAAATCAAGGAAAAGCACTGTTTATCAACCCTAGAAAAGATTACGTCAAAACTATTAAGAAAATTGCCAACATTTCAAAAAGCAAAAGAGCCAAAGTAAAAGTGCTTGTGGACACTATGCATGGATCAAGTAAGGGCTTGCTGGGGGAAATTTTTAAAGGCTCCAACGTTGTAATTGATTATTTGCACGAGAGTGTTGACCCATTTTTTGGTGGAATGAATCCAGAGCCAAAATTTGAATCCACCAGTGAGTTACAAGGCATTATTAAAAAGGGAAAATATAATTTTGGAATTGCACATGATGGTGATGGTGACAGAATAGTTGCCGTGCTGCCAAAGATTGGTTATTTATCACCTCACGACGTGTCAGCTCTGTTAGTTTTATATTTGGGTAAATACAAACAGCTTAAAGGGAAAGTTTTGGGTAGTTCAACGCTTGGCAGAAGAGTCAAAAAAGTTTGTGAAAAGTTGGGACTTACGTATGAAACAATGCCAGTTGGTTTTAAGAATGCAACACAACAAATGTTGGATGGAAAAGTATTAATTGCTGCTGAGGAAAATGGTGGTGTTGGTTTTGGGTTTTACATTCCAGAAAGAGATACCACCCTAGCCGCTACGATTCTGGTCGATGCTGAGATTACAATTGGATTGGTTAATTTATTCAAAGAGCTAGAAGAAATTGGTGGTAAGTCTGGTTTTTGTAGATATAATTTCACCCCAAATATTAACAGAAACAGGTTATTTGCGGAAATAGTAAAAAATGTCGATTTGTTTAATTTTAGACAAATTGAATCTGTAAATAAATCTGATGGAGTAAAAATTACATACAAAAATGGAGATTGGCTAAGTGTTCGATATTCTGGAACAGAAGATATTTTGAGAATTTATTGCGAATCAGATACTAGGGAGAAAGCTGTAAAAATAAAAAACTTTGCTTTAAAGCGAATATTGGAAATTGAAAGGAGTATCAAATGAAAGATTGTTGGAAATTTGCAACCCCACAATATTTGAAGAGTGGAGCGGGTATAAGCTTGACTGTTTTTGAATATATCAAGGAACTTGGGGTTGAAAAGGTGTATGTCGTTATTGATCCAAATTTAGCAAAAACCAATAATCTAGCAAAACAGATACTTGCAGGTTTTCAAAAAACTGACGCAACTATCTTTTCTGATTTTGGTACCAATCCGACCACAATCCAGGTCAATAATTCTGCCGAGATTTTTAAGGAATATAAAGCTGATGCAATTATCGCTATCGGAGGAGGAAGTGCAATAGACCTAGCCAAGGCTACAATTTTGACTGCTTTAAATGGTGGAATAATTGAAGATTATTTGAGTGGTAAAAAAGGAAGTAGGCCTTTCATCCCGTTTATAGCAATACCAACAACTTGTGGAACTGGCTCTGAAGCAAGCCCATATGCTGTAATAGCAGATCCGAAACAAAAAAAGAAAAGGGGTATAGAAGATTATAATTTTTTGCCAAAACTGGTTCTTTTAGATTCTAAATTGGTTGAATCGTTAGATAAAACTATACTTGCTGGGACAGCCATAGACGCTTTAGCTCATGTTTGCGAATCGTTTGTCTCCAAGAAAGCAAGCGATATAACCAAAAGCTCTGCGAAGGGTATTCTAGTGGGTTTAACTGATAATATCGAGAAAGCAACTTTTGAAAAAGATTCAGAACATTTATTTGCCATGCTTAACGCCGCATTTTCTTCAAGGTTGCTATATCCAAGAACCGGTTTAACAATAGCCCACGCCCTTTCTCACCCCTTGGGTGCATATACAAATATCCATCACGGGTGTGCGGTTACTTTCTTTTTACCTGAGTCTTTTAAAGCAAATTATATTTACAATAATAGTGCATTCGATGAGGCATTTAAACTACTTGGTTTTGACAAACCAGATGATTTTTATAATTGGTTTGCTGTTTTTACAAACAAATCTGGAATAAGTAGGTATATCCAGACACATCTTGCAGATAAAGAAATCCCTGTTGAGAAAATAGCTCATGACGCAATGGAGAGTAGTAATATTCCTTCAAATCCGAAGCCAGTTGCTGAAAATGACTTAATAGAAGTAATCAATAAATCTATTTCTTATTGGAATCTGAAATGAAAATAGAAGAAGAAACAAAAATGATAACCAGACACCAATTGGCACTTGAAGCGTTTAAAACAATAAACTCTGAAGCATTAAAAATTGTGACTAAATGGCGAGCGGGTCAAAAAAGTGTTTTAGACAAAGTAAACGCAAACGGGGTTCATGACGTAGTTACAGAAGTTGATTTGGCAATTGAAGAATTGGCCGGAAAAGTTTCGGGTGATTTGATCCCTGGAATCAAAGTATTTGGCGAAGAAAGCTTCAAAAACGATTTTTCTATCACAAAGGAGCTGTTTTATATTGTTATAGATCCAATAGACGGAACGAAGGAGTTTATAAAAGGAACCCCCGATTGGAGTATCTCAATATGTGCAGTGGAAAATGGAATACCAGTTGTTTCGTCAATTTTTATGCCAGATAGGGATGAGGTGTTTACAGCAGTAAAAGGTTATGGAACCAAACTAAATGACAGATTGTTAGTCCCAAAGAGAAACGCACCAAGTGAAATAGCGGTTAGTCCTAGACAAATCAAAAATGAAAATATAACCCAGCGAATATTAGCAAGTGGATATAAACCAATTGAGGTTCCAGCATTAACACCAAAAATTTGCGCAATATTACGAGGGGATGTATTAGCTGCAACCTATTTTAAACAAGAAGGTCAATCTGCCTCGTTGTGGGATTATGCGGCATCGGTTTTGTTGATTAGAGAACTTGATGGCAATATTACTTCACTTACTGGGGGAGATTTGCCATTTGTTGGTAGCAACGTAATACACAAAGAAGGTTGGTTGGCTACAAACAACACAATTAAACATCCAGAACTATTACTATGTTTGAGTGGCGTGGTTTGTATATAATACAGATATGGATATAAAGATTAAAAAGTGGCAAGAAATATCCAGGGAAACAGCCTTTGAAAAATACGGTAGAAAAATAGAAAAAATCAATTATAAATTACCAGATGGTAGAGTTTCTGATTTTTATATAAAAAGTGAGGGAATTGCTGCCGGAATTTTAGCAATAACGAAGGATAACAAGGTTGTGGTTGTAAAAGAATTTAGACCTGGACCCAATGAAGTTTTACTCGAAATGCCTGGAGGTTTTGTTGATCCAAACGAAAAACCAGAGGACACAATTGCTAGAGAATTATTAGAGGAAACAGGATATAGGGGTAACGTGCAATTTGTAACAAGAACCTTGGATGATGCCTATTCCACAATGGACAGATATTGTTTTGTAGCCACGGATTGCGAGAAAATCTCTGAACCAAAACCGAGTGACAAAGAATTTGTAGAAGTTGAATTAATCTCTATAGAAGAATTTAGACAAAATCTAAAAAGTGGTCGAATGACAGATGTTGAGGTTGGCTATTTATGTTTAGATCATCTTAATTTGCTTTAATCCCCCATTATGAAAATATTTTTTCACGCGTCAATATATGGTAAAAGATTTTATGAGAAACAATATAAAACTATTGTTGAAATTTGCGAATCCAATAAAAATCAAGTTTACTCTGACCACATTTTAAAGAGAAACTATCGTGATACTGATAAATTTAGCAGAGAGGACCACGAAAGAGATTTTAGAAAAATTACAGATGAGATAAAAAAATCAGATGCGGTAATAGTTGAAGGAACATACCCAAGTATAGGAACGGGGCATTATATGACCATTGCTTTAAGCTATTTGAAACCCGTGCTAGTACTTTATCAAAAAAATCCACATGGAGTTTTGGTTGGCAACCCAAATAGGTTGCTATTTTTAGAAAAATACAACATAAAAGATTTAGATAAATTAAAGAAAAAAATTGCAAGGTTTATGTTGCTGGCAAAAAAGAAAACCTTAAAAAACAGATTTAATCTAATGTTGGATGATGAAATGGTAGAGTTTTTGGACATTCAAGCCAAAAAATTAAATTTAAGTAAGGCGGATTTAATAAGGCAGATGATTTCCGAGAAAGCTAAGGGTTAATTTTTTCGACCAAATCGCTTTAATCTGTCTGGAGTTCCAAGGACTGGAGTTGGAACGGCGACATCAAAAAAGAAATTTTTTCTCCTCTTTGCAATACCCAGGGAATGAAATCACGATATAGATCTACTGTTCCAGTATTTCCATTTTCGCAAATATAATCTTTATATCTTTCAAGATAATATATTTTTGATACGACAATTACTCCCGAGCTCGTTGTAGCCGATTCGCCATCTTGAGTGAGGGTTATATTCAACTTACCTTCGTCATCTCGTACAACACGCTCAGAATTTACTATAACTTTACCAAAATTTTGAGCATTTTCGCCAGGGTTGCTAGTTACAACCCACATAATACCAGTATCATTCTTGGAAAATGCTTCTATTACTAGACCTAAACTATCAAATGGAAACAATGTGTCTACGGGTGTTATTATTGCATTATCCCTTCTCGAAAAAGTAAAGGCCTCATAAGCAGCTCCGGCTGTGCCAAGTGGTGTATCTTCTCGCGAGAATGATAGATCTAAATTCTCATAAGCGGAAACTATATAATCTTCAATTTCAGAACCTTGTGTTTCAGGGTCTCGACCAACCAATAAGGTTAATTGTACAAAACCCGATTCAGACAGTCCTAGAATAGCATTGTCAATCATTCGAATACTCCCTCTCGGGGTATCGATTGGAACAAGTGGTTTTGGCAGCCTCTTTAGCTGATCATCATCAGAATCTTTTAGTCGTGTACCTTTTCCGCCGCAAAGGAGAAACACATCAACATTTTGAGGCTGAATAATTTCAGAATGACCATTTTTGAGACGTTCGTCCATAAACTATGGGTATTCTATACAAAAACCGTTAAAAAATCCAATAATACGACCGCTTTTGTTTATTCGCCCTTCCCCACAAGTTAACAGTGGTAAAATAGAGGCATGAACACTACCAGTTATTTAGGCCAAAGCGTAAGTGTGATTATCGACAGACCATTAGGTTCAAAACATCCGACACATAGTTTTATATATGGGGTAAATTATGGTTACATTCCAAATACTATGTCCCCTGATGGAGAGGAACTCGATGCTTATGTTTTAGGTGTCGATAAACCGATTGATAAAACAACTGGAATTTGTATTGCCGTAATCCACCGAACGAATGACCACGATGATAAGTTTGTTGTGACTCCAAACGGCAAGGATTTTTCAGATACGCAAATAGAAAAACTAGTTGATTTTCAGGAAAGGTGGTTTAAACACATTATTTTACGAAAGGCTATCTAGTGCTTTCAGTTAATTCTTATCGATTGCCCTTTGCTCGATTATGTGTCTTACACAACATCTGACAGTTACTAACAGATGTTACACCTCCTTTACTCCATGCCGCAACGTGATCGACATACATCTCTTCAAAATTCCATATTTTCCCTTTGTTGGCGTCGTGCCCTAATGCGCACAGTGGGCAGTTTGATTCACCCTTAGCTTTAGCAGTACTAGTTTGAGTCGCATAAACTGATTTTTTGGTCGCATCGTCAAATACGCGCACTTCTAGCAATTTAGTATCAACTAAACTACCGAGAATATACTCAAATATGCCTTTACGGTTTTTTACATATGGATCACTGTAAAGTTTATGTACTTGTGCAGATATTTTAGCGGGGTCATACGCTTGTTTGTGGTATTGTTCATACAATCGTCCCCACTCGAGCCCTCGCATTTCACTCTCGACATCTATGAAAACTCCGGAAACCCAGTTAACTACACTGTTAAAATAGGTTTTTAGTTCTGAGATATTGTCGTCGTAACGGTGGCGACTCATATAATCACCAATATTGCCTTTGCTGACCCAATCAAGTGCGCATTCCAAATACTCCTATCGATTTGCATTGCCTGAGACATATGCACTCCATTTTTGAATGTTAGAATTTTGGCTATTACTAAATTCCTCCTTGCATAGTGTTACAAACGGTCCGGAATATACAGCATTGAGTAACTCCTGATTATTTAGCGGAACGCCGGCAATATTTATTGTTTTAAACCACTCTTTTATTTCACTTTCTTTTCCCTCACATTCATATATGAGCAGGCTCGTTTCTAATATCTTGATTTCTTATCTTTCGCCATACCACTAAAATTTTGAGGCATATCATTTTCATCTTTGATAGCAAATTTGTCGGTCACAAATCGTCCTAGACTTGTGATACGTTGTTGTCCGTCCAGAACCTCGAAATGGCCATCACTTACTTTGTTAAAATAAATCAAGCCTATTGGGTATCCTTTGAGAATTGATTCAATGACGGCCATTTCCTTCTTGCCGCCGTCAGAAGCATAGATATAGT
>JAJYIG010000024.1 GCA_021790215.1 bacterium | reverse complement strand
TGGGTAGAGTTGCAGAAGGGGTCAAGTCCCGTTTATCTTCTTTCATCTGGGTGCCATGGTCTGATGCTGAGGCTTATATTGAAAAATCTGACGCAGTTCTTATCGGCCCGGGTTTTATGAGGTTTAACAGCGAGAAAGATCGTCCTGGGGGTGATAGCTTGGATAAAGAAGGAGAGGAGACTAAAGAAATCACTGAGAAATTTCTCAAGAAATTTCTCGGGAAACGTTGGGTAATTGATGCCGGAAGTTTGCAGACGATGGAAACGAGTTGGATTCCTAAAAACGCAATTCTCACTCCCAATAAAAAAGAGTTTGAAATACTTTTCGGAAATCTAACTCCGGAGGAGGCTGCCAGGAAATTTAATTGCATAATAGTTCTTAAGGGTCCGATAACTTTGGTTTGTTCGCCGGAAAAATGTATAGAGGTTAAGGGAGGAAATCCAGGGCTAACTAAAGGCGGTACGGGGGATGTCCAGGCAGGCTTAACCGTGGCTCTTTTGGCAAAGAATGATCCTTTTCTGGCAGCCTGTGCGGCTTCGTATGTAGTTAAGATGGCTGCGGACGAGCTTTTCAAAAAAGTTGGAACTTTCTATAATTCCGATGACTTGGCCAAAAAGGTTACCGAAGTTCTTGCAAGAGGCTAAGTAACCATTGTATTTTCCGCAAATAGTGCGTTAATATTAGGTATCTATGTACGCTCCAAAATACTTAATATCAAACAAAATCCTTAAAAATATTGGCTCGATTGAAGCGTGTAAAGAAGTTATAGAAAATGCCCCCTTGGTTCCTTCGTTCGAAAAGCAGTTTCAGACTGATGCAAAACTAAGGACAATTCATCACGGTACCCATATAGAGGGGAATGACTTGACTTTAATTCAAACCAAAAAGATTTTGGAAGGGGCTGAGGTTTATGCCAGGGCTCGAGATATTCAGGAAGTTATAAATTATAGAAATGTAATGACACTTCTTGATGAACTTGCAGTTAAACGCGGAGGGTATGAGACTGAAATGCTTAAGGATATTCATAGAGCTACTGTAGATAGAATTATCATGCCGGAAAAAGTAGGAGTTTTTAGAACAACAGAAGTGGTTATTAAAGAAGAGGAAACAGGAAAAGTAATTTTTTCACCCCCTCCAGCTCACGAAGTTCCTTATCTATTGGAAGATTTTTTTGAATGGCTGAATGATCCTGCTGCTCGGGAAATTCACCCTATTATTCGGGCTGGGATTGCTCATTATATTTTGGTTTCAATTCATCCTTTTGTTGAAGGCAATGGCAGAACCGTCAGGGCTTTTTCTACACTAGTTCTAATGAGGGAAGGATATGATATTAAGAAGTTTTTCTCCTTAGAAGAACATTTTGATCAGGAACTTTCTGAATATTATGAAGCTTTTGAAATGGTGGATCGACAATCTCCGAATATCGGTAGCCGTGAGATTACTCCCTGGTTGGAATATTTTACCGGGGTTGTTGCGGTTGAGCTTGAAAAGATTAAGGAGAAAGTACGAAAATTGTCTGTTGATAGTAAGCTCAAGGTTAAATTTGGAGAGCAAGTGGCTCTCTCCGAAAGACAGATGAGACTTATTGAATATATTTCCGATCAGGGTTCAGGAGGAATGGCGGAGCTTAAGAAAGTTTTACCTATGGTTTCTGAAGATACGATTCTCAGGGAGGTTAGGGACCTGATGGATAAGGGAATTTTGAAGAAAGTCGGGACGACCAAGGCGTCTAAATATCAGATAGCGAATAAATAATATGTCGACAACGGATCCGCAGTTTTTGTATATGATTTTGGTTTTGCCAAGCCTTTTTGGTTTAACCTTACTGGGGGAGGGATTGAATAAAATTGCCCACAATGAATGGAATGGTTTTCTTTCCGTAATTTTTGGGTTGATGTTTATCGGAGTTGTAATTTTTGCCTATCTCTTCTTCTCAAGCTATATAGCACGTAACGGAACCTGACAGATTGAGGATTCATTGCATTTTGGCGCATTAGTATATTACTATTACGCTATGAACCTCAAAGAACTTTCTTTGTATCTTGAGAAACTTGAGTCAACATCTTCCCGTATTGAGATAACTAAAATTCTTGCAGAACTCTTTAAAAAAACTGATTCAGGAGAGATTGATAAAGTTGCCTATTTGGTTTTGGGCCAACTTGCTCCGGGGTATAGGAGTGTAGTATTTAATATTGCCGAGAAAATGGTGATCAGGACTCTTTCTGAAGCTTATGGATCTGAAGAAAAGAAAGTTACGGAAATTTATAAAAAGCTTGGAGATTTGGGGAATGTGGCAGAGGAACTTGGTAAAAGACAAAGTACAAAAGCGGAAAAAGTATCGGTATTGGAGATTTACGAAAAACTTCTGAGAGTTGCCAAGGATTCGGGAGAGGGAAGTCAAGAGAGGAAAGTTGCGGAATTTGCAAAAATAATTAAGGATGTTGATCCTGTCTCTTCAAAATTTATAGTTAGGATTGCTTTAGGAAAACTACGTCTGGGATTTTCCGACAAAACAATTCTGGACGCCTTAAGTTTCTTGGAAAAAGGTGACAAAAGTGGAAAGGCAGAATTGGAAAAGGCATTTTTTGTTCTTCCTGATGTCGGACTCCTCGCAAAAAGGGTAAAGGAAAGAGGAATTAAAAATATGGCGCTGGAGGTTTCTCCAGTTGTTGGTATTCCGGTTCTTCCCATGTTAGCCCAAAGACTTAAAAGTCCTTCTGAGATGATTGAGAAAATGGGGGAGGTTTCTGTAGAACCGAAGCTGGATGGATTAAGGCTTCAGATTCATTTTACCAAGAAGGGAGTAAGGGCCTTTACCCGCAACCTAAACGAAACCTCCTGGATGTTTCCGGAGCTTATGAAAATAGGGTCTCAGATTAAAGCCTCCGAAGCTATTTTGGATAGCGAGGCTGTAGGGCTTGATGAGGAAACCAAATCTATGGCCAATTTTCAGACTACAATGACCAGAAGGAGGAAACATGAGATCGAA
The DNA here is from genome assembly GCA_021790215.1 of bacterium. Taxonomy (GTDB): domain Bacteria; phylum Patescibacteriota; class Microgenomatia; order UBA8517; family UBA8517; genus JAJYIG01. The sequence continues at coordinate 9,802 of JAJYIG010000024.1, read as the reverse complement.
GAAACTGTTAAAAAGATCGGTATCGAGTTTTTTGTTTTCGACATAATGTCAAAAGATGGTAAGAACTTAATAAACAAAACCTACGGGGAAAGAAGAAAAATCCTGGAGGAAACTATCAAACCCGGAAAAATTTTAAAGTTAGTTGATAACCACAAAACTAACAATCCAGAGGAAATAAGTGATATTTTCAGAAAAAAAATAAAGGATAATTATGAAGGGGTAGTGGTCAAAAAATTGACTGGTACTTATTTTTCCGGAAGAACAGGTTGGCGTTGGGTGAAAATGAAGCAGGAAGAAAGCTCATCTGCCCAACTTGCTGATACCGTGGATGCTTTAGTAATGGGATACACGATCGGCAAAGGCAAAAGAGCCAGCTTCGGAGTGGGGCAATTTTTGGTTGGAGTTAAACGAGGTGAAAAATTTGTTACAACAACAAAGGTTGGAACTGGCCTTACAGATGAGCAGTTTAAAGAACTCAGCAAAAGACTTGAGAAGATTCAGACAAATGAAAAACCTAAAGAGTATGAAGTCCATAAAAATTATACCCCAGATTTCTGGGTGAGTCCCTCTCTGGTTGTCGAGATTGCAGCCGACGAAATAACTAAAAGTCCGACTCACACTGCTGGTCTTGCTTTAAGATTCCCCAGACTTATCAGATTTAGAGACGACAAAAGTCCGAATCAGGCTACAACGATAGATGAGCTTAACGATCTTTATAAAATGCAGGAAAAGTAGGATATTGCAAATCTTTAGCCGATATGGTTAAGCTTAGATGATTTTGAGTGGAAGGGGGTGAGTATTTATGAAAGGAACCGGATTAAAAAAAGAAACAGCAGCAGCATTGGCAGCGCTTTTAGGTCCCACAATAGTCGTTCCCGTTCTTTTTCTTCTAATCGAGAAAGATGAATTTGTGAGATTCTGGGCTATGCAATCTGCGGTAACATCTGTAATTTTCCTGGTGGTTCTTTGGGCAATAGGTATTTTTGCTTTCACAATAGTTTTAGCACCCGTGATTGCTTTTATTAACGGCATCTTGATGCTTTTAGGATTTGTTCTCTGGCTATTTTATGTTTACAAGTCCTGGCAGGGAGATAAGTGGATGGCGCCGATTTTTGGTAAAATTGCTCAGAACTTGCTCAGTAAAGTTTAGGTTAAGTTAAACTGCACGGATGGTGTAAAATTACCTAATGAAGTTGATTGTTGGCTTGGGCAATCCTGGTGTTTTATATAGAAATACGCGCCACAATGTAGGTATCTTGGTTGCAGAGAGACTTTTAAGGCTTAAGCTCCCGGAGAATGTTGTTGTTAAGAAATCTGACTCTTCTATGAATAGCTCCGGCAGTTTTGTTAAATCCCAATTTGCAAAATATCGTCTGCAAGGCACGGATCTCTATATTACCCATGACGATTTGGACATTCCTCTTGGATCCTATAAAATCCAGTTTGGGGTTGGGCCAAAAATCCATAATGGTGTCAATTCTGTCGAGAAAGAACTTGGGACTAAAGACTTTTGGAGAGTGAGGATTGGAGTGGATAATAGAAGTTTAGGTGAGAAAGTGTCTGGTGAGAAATATGTCTTGGAAGATTTTAAGGAAAATGAAAGGAAAATCTTAGATAATGTAGTTAGTAAAGTATGCAAAAGTCTGTTAGCTCAACTAAATCAAAATCATTAACCCCGGTCGGAGATATTTTAAAAAAATACAAGTTTGACGACAAAGACAAATATATCTCCCGCGAGTTTCAGAAATATGCTTACGATTTGGCCGAAGAGTTGGGAGATCTTTCCCATAAATCTCTTTATATGAAACTTGCCAAAGAAACTTCACGGATTTTATTGGAAAAAGCCAGAACTTTTGTTAAGGACGCTGAAAACGCCAGAAGTAAAGGAAGACTGTTCATGTGGAAGCTGAAACAGCTGAAAAAGGAAGCTAAATCGGAAAATACTAAATAATTATGCAGGCGTTGCACGGAAACTGGATCGATCTATTAATAATTCTGATTATTATTTATTACCTTTCGGAAGCTTTCCGATATGGCTTTTGGGGAATTCTTACCGGTTTTGCATCTTTTTTGGGATCTCTTGTTCTTTCTCTAAGGGTTTATAAATTTGTTTCTCTCTTCTTACAGAACAATTTCAGTTTTTCAATTTCCTACAGCAATGCCTTGGGCTTTATTATCTCCGCAGTTATTTTAGAGGTTGTTCTCAATTATCTTTTATCTTTTTTGGTCGGACTTCTTCCTCAGAAAATACGTGAGATGAAGTACAACTCACTTTTGGGAATCATTCCAGCACTCGGTGAAGGGTTAATCCTAATTGCATTTCTATTAACTGCGGTTATAGCTCTTCCTGTAAATCCACAGATAAAAAAGGATGTGATGGAAAGTAAAATCGGCAGTCTGATTTTGGAAAAAACTTCCGGAATTGAGAAAGATATAAATCAGGTTTTCGGCGGAGCTATAAATGATGCTCTGACTTACTTCACGATTGAACCGGATAGTAATGCCTTCATTAAGCTAAATACAGGAATTGATCACCTGACAATCGATACTGCATCCGAATCCCAAATGTTTACTGATGTAAATAGGGAGCGGACCAGCAGGGGAATTGCACCGTTAAGTCTTGATCCGCAAATTACAGCTATTGCCAGAGCGTATGCGATGGACATGTGGGAGAGACACTATTTTTCTCACTATAATCCGGAAGGCAAAACGGTTGCTGACAGATTTACCGCGGCAGGAATTTCGTACCAGGTAGTTGGGGAAAACATTGCTCTGGCTCCCACGGAAGAAACTGCTATGACCGGTTTTATGAATTCACCGGGGCATAAGGCCAATATTTTAGATACCGAGTTTCATAAAGTGGGAATCGGTGTGGTTGATAACGGAATCTACGGCAAGATGTTCGTTCAAGAATTTATGAATTAATGGATAATGGTCTTTTCCGGAAAGTCTATAGGGTGGTAGCAAGAATTCCTCAAGGGAAAGTGGCCACCTATGGGCAAATTGCCCTCCAACTTCGCTCAGGGCCTGTCGGAGCGCGTTTCAATATCTCTCCGAGGACTGTTGGTTGGGCATTACATGCCAATAAAAATCCGGAGAAGGTTCCGTGTCACCGTGTGGTAAATAAAGACGGGAGAGTTGCTCCGTCGTATGTATTTGGCGGCCCTCACGAGCAAAGGAACAGGCTTCTTTCGGAAGGAGTTACTTTTATCGATGACACTCATGTTGATCTGAAAGAACATCTTTGGAACTCATGATCTTTCAATGATACAATTTTAGTATTGCCCTATGCGTAGAGACCTTTTTATCCATTTTACTTTCTGGTTTTTCTTCTTTCTGATTATTTCTTTTTTTAGAAACACGCTTATCCTGGGTTACTGGCCGTTTTGGGTTGGAGGGTTAGTGGGTGTAATTCTTCCTGACATAGATCATCTAATTTATGTTTTATTTCTAAAACCCCAGGAATTAACTTCGCAAAGATTTCATTTTCTCCTCGAGAGAAAAGAAGTAGTCAGATCGGTTGAGCTTTTGTACGAGACAGTAGGGGAGAGAAGCGGTTTAGTATTCCATTCAATCTTTTTCCAGTTGATTTTCTTTGCCTTAACGGTTCTTGTTTTTAGTTCTTCTGCCCCCCTTTTTGCTAAAGGACTTGTCTTGTCGTTTTTGCTTCATCTTTCGGTTGATCAGTTAATCGATTTAATTGGGGTTGGGAACCTGCAAGCTTGGATGCAATCCTCCTCACTTTCTATGAATTCTTCCATATCAAAAGTGTATTTAATCGGTACAATAATTCTTATTTGCGTGTTTTCAATTTTGGTGTAATATCTTTGCTATATGAATGCGATGCTTCAGGCTGCTTTGGGACAAATTAAAGATTCTTCAGTAGTACTTTCGGACGATTATCAGGATAAAAAAAGATTCAAAAAAGCGATAGAGGCGATTTTAACTCCGGAAAAAATTATTAAAGGTAAAATTACTATAAAAGCAGGATCTTCAGGAAAAAGAAAAACTTTTCAGGTCTTCCGTATTGAACACAATGATGCCAGGGGACCTTTCAAAGGTGGTATTAGGTTTCACCCCGACGTCTCTGAAGATGAGGTTAGGGCTCTCTCTACTTTAATGAGTCTTAAATGTGCAGTTGCCGGAATTCCATACGGAGGAGGAAAGGGTGGAATTATCGTCGATCCGTCAAAATTAACTAGGGAGGAACTTAAAGAGCTCTCGATGGAGTATGCAAAGTTTATTGCTCCTTATATTGGTCCCTGGAAAGATGTTCCGGCTCCGGACGTTAATACCGATGGTCAGATTATGTCTTGGATGCTTGAGGCGTATGAGAAAAAGATCGGGATGGAATCTCCTGCAACTTTTACGGGAAAGCCATTAGAACTTGGCGGATCTTTGGGTCGGACTGAGGCAACGGGGCAGGGAGGGGTATACGTTTTAGATGCCTATCTAAAACGAAATTCTAAATTCCAAGGACCAAATTCCAAAATTACAATTGCGGTTCAAGGATTTGGGAATGTCGGTTATTATTTTGCAACAATTGCATCCGAACTCGGTTTCAAGGTAGTGGCTGTATCCGATTCCTCAAGCGGAATTTACAATCCAAAAGGACTTGATATAAAAGCTTTGGGTGAGTTTAAGGATAAGGGAGGGTCATTCAAGAATTATCCCCTAAAGTCCGGAACCAAACTGATTACAAACTCCGAACTGCTCGAGCTTCCGGTTACTTTCTTGGTACCGGCGGCCCTGGAAAATGCCATCACTAAAGATAATATGGAAAAAATCTCAGCGGAAGTTGTTCTTGAGATGGCTAACGGCCCGACAACAACTGAGGCAGATACCTATCTATTTGAGAAAGGAATCGATGTTATTCCTGACATTTTGAGTAACTCCGGAGGGGTAACCGTCAGCTATTTTGAGTGGGTGCAGAATCTTAACGGTTATTATTGGACGAAGGAAAAGGTTAACGAAGAGCTTAAAAATATCATTACTAAGGCATTTATGGATATTGATAAGATCAAGAAAGAAAAGAGAATCTCCTATAGACGTGCGGCTAATTATCTCAGTCTCAAGAGGATAATTGATGCGATGATGCTAAGAGGGAGAGTTTAACTTCTATTAAAGTTTTTAGTTTCCACTTTTCCGTTTTTAATAATTACTAAGTTTCCCGGAGCAGGATATTCCATTACCTGGAAAAATCTGAATTTGTCGCCTCGAGTCAAGTGTTTTAACGCGCTGATTACTGCCCCATGGGTGCAAATTGAGATTGCCGTATAACCATGCTCATTAATTTCATTAAGAAAGTCTGCCACTCTTTTACGAAAGCTATTGAAGCTTTCTCCATTTTTTTCCAATTCGCGGATTCTTTCATCAACCTGGAATTTTTTCCCTGCGGCTTCACCTGCAATCTTGGCTGAGTTAACGCAGCGGATATAAGGAGAGCAGAAATTAATATCTGTAGAAACTTTTTTTAGATATTCTCCAATTCTTTTTAGGGCAGGAATACCTTTTGGGAGGATTGGTAAATCAAAAGAACTGCCTTTATGCCCGAGGAACCTAATGGATAGTTTGGAGGATTCAATCGTGTCTCCGTGGCGAAAGATGTAAAATTCTGTCATTCTCTGCAACAATCTAGGGCTTTTTGAACGATATCTCCCAGTTTGGAAAAAACTGATTCAGAAGAAGTTTTGTCATTTTTATCATTTATAAATTGAATTTTGTTTGTGATTTGTGATTTGGAATTTGTTTTTTCTGATAGGTTTAGTCCCCAGAATAGGGAATAGAGGCTGTATGATTTTTTGAAAAGATCGTTGGCCTTTCGACGAAGCTTGGGACTTTGCTTCTGCTCAGCCATTTTCAACTCCTTGGTTCCGACTTCCATCAGTCTCATGGAGGCGGATAGAAGATGTTTTGAAATGCACCAAACCTCACCCTCGTATTCTTTTATAATTTCTCTCATTAAGGACGTTCTCATTAGACGGACCTCATTAAGAAGATCGATGTATTTTTTGTTCTTTGTTTTTTGGGAAGTGTAGAAAAGGTGCTCTTCGATAGAAATCAAATTCATAATTCCTATCGAAAGATCTTCACCGGAAGAAAGGTCTAGATTTTGGTCAATTTTGGAATTCTCAACTTTCTTTAGTAAATCCTTATATGTTTTAATCATTTTGTTACAAAATAAAATACAAGCGAGCTAATTATAAGTCCTGTTACAGGTAAAACAACTTTTTGGAATTTGAACAGCTGTTTTCCTTTGATTTTCCTCTCCTTTTTATCTGCCCAGATTCCAATTAAAAATACTATGGACCCGATGATTATTCCGATGGTTATTTTATCAATACCCCAGAGAGTGTTGCGGTAGATTCCGATTGAACCATCAAGTTTTAGGGGGATAATAACCAAAAGATAAGTGGTGACTATGATCGGTAAAGTCCAGGTTTCGATTTTTAATTTTGGCCAGCGTTTTTTGATCCATTCCACCAGTGCGAATGAAAAAGAAAGAATAAAAGCTCCAATCCAAATCGATGTCACTACATCGTCGATCCCCAAAAGTCTGGAAATTCCGAGTCCTGCAATTACTGTGACTGTGCAAATTGGACACATATCTACTTATTTGATACTGTAGCCTGATTTCTTAACTATTTCAATAATTTTATTTTTTTCAGGACTTCCTTCGATCTCCAGAGTCTCTTTGGTATATGAGCATTTTGCCTTAATTCCGGCATCCTCCAGGTCAAGTTCAATCATTGTGGCACAGCTTACACAGTGCATTCCGGAAACTTTGTAAGTTTGTTTACTCATTCGATTACATTAAGATAGCCGCTATACATTCCCATACTGCAAGTATAAGTTAATCTTCCTATCTTCGTTGGGGTAAATTCAACAGTCTCGGTTCCGCTAATCGGCAGGAGTTTGAAATAGTTGATGGAGGGAATAGTAAATGCCCTGGCGCAGGAAGTTACATTATTGGTGGTAAGAATCAGCTTGACAGGAACCCCGACTTTTACAGTATTCACATCAGCCTTATAGCCCGAACTTGTAACCGCAATATTAACTATATTTCCCAGCTTTGCAGTTTCTGATTGGCCGAACATTACAATCCAGTAATTTTGTAAAGTTTGCACACTACCCCTTAGTACTTGACCGCTATTTATTGAGATAATTCCCATCACCGTTACAACTAAAGCCGCGACGATAACAAAAGCCTTGTGTTTGAATAGCTCGTTGGCGGCAAGGCCGATGGCAAAAAATACGGGAATAGTTCCCAAAATAAAAGCAAAAAGAATAGTAGTTGCGGTTAGGGGATTTGAGGAAGAAATTGCAAGAAGCATCATAGCTTGAGTCACTCCGCAGGGGATAAGAATCGTCATTGCACCTAAAACAATAGGTGTGAAGAATGACTTAACTTTGGTTTGGTTTCTTAAAAGTTTAAAAACAAATTTTGGAGGTCTAATCACAAAAATTTTGAAAAATGGATGGAGGTTAAGAAGGTTGGCAGCCGTGATTAACATGTAAACGCCGATTACTATTTGGAACCAGCCCTGTAGCCTTGGGGTGATAATCAGTTTTGAACCGATAACGCCCAGTAAAAATCCGAGTAAGGTGTATGCAGTTAGTTTTGCGATTAAAAAGACTGCAAGAGCCCGTGTCCTTAAGCTTTTACTGACATTGATTTCTTCTTCGGTGGCAAGAGCCGATGTGAGAAGTCCTCCTTGGACTGCAAAGCAGGAAACCCCACCGGTTGTTAGGCCAGTTATAAAAGGAATCCAAAAAGTATTCATTGCTTGACAATCCCCCCCGGGGGGATATAAAATAATGTTACCAACAAAAAAATAAAATGCAAGCACCAAAAGAAAACATAATTCATAGACTCCAGATTGCTAGGGGACATTTGGATAAAGTTCTTGACATGGTCAGAAAAGATGAATACTGCATTGACGTTGTTCATCAATCTATGGCTGTTCAGGCCGCATTAAAAAAAGTTGATGAGGTTATATTGGAAAATCATCTTAAAACCTGTGTTGCAGATTCCATGAAGAGAGGAGAAGCTGACAGGGCAACTAAGGAAATAATGGAAATACTTCAGAAAAAATGACACCAGACAAGATTTTTGTAGCAATAGTTGGGTTAGGGTTAATAGGTTTAATTTATTGGTTTTTCTTTGGAAAGAAACCCTCCTACGCTGAAGCTTCGGAAAGTCGAGGAGAGATAAATATACTTGTTAATGGGGGATACAAACCGGAAAATATAAAAATTAAAAACGGAAAAACTACAAAATTAATTTTTAATAGAACGGACACGAATAGTTGTTTGGAGGAGGTTGTTATACCGGACTTTAAAACCAAAAAATATTTGCCTCTAAATAAGAAAGTAGAAATTGAAATAACACCGAAAGAAAGGGGTGTATATCCGATTCATTGTGGAATGAATATGTTCCACGGAAAAATAATAGTTGAATAATATGACTACTAGAAAATCATTTCCAATAGTTGGAATGCACTGCGCAAGTTGCGCAAAACTTATAGAAAGAAGTATCTCTAAAGTTCCGGGAGTAATTTCATCTGCGGTAAATTACGGAAGCGAATCGGCAACGGTTGAAATAGATGAAAATAAAGTCAAGGATACCGATTTGGAAAAAGCGGTGAGCGGAGCAGGTTATAAGGCGGTGTTTACGGACGCAGGTAGTAAAAAGACTCCCGAAGAGATTAAAGAAGAAGAAAAGGAAAAAGAACTTCAAAAATTAAAGATAAAAGTCATCGTTTCAGGAGTTCTGGCTTCTATTATTTTTCTGGGAAGCTTTCCGGAAATTTTTAGGTTTAGTCTAAACCCATTATTGCTTCTTATTCTGGCTACTCCGGTTCAGTTTTGGGCAGGTCGTGAATTTTATCTGGCAACTTGGTCGGGATTAAAAAACCGTGCTGCCAGCATGGATACATTAATAGCAATCGGCACAACTGCAGCGTATGGATATTCTCTGGCTTCAATGTTTGGGATAGTAAAAGGAATGTATTTTGATACTGCCGCGGTTATCATTACCCTTATACTTCTGGGAAGATTTTTGGAGGCTAAGGCAAAAAGCCATACCAGTGATGCTATTAAAAAACTTTTAGGCCTTCAGGCAAAAACCGCTCGTGTTCTTCGGCGGGCTCAGGATAAATTATCTTTTATTGAAGTTGACATTCCACTTGAAGAAGTTAGGTCAGGGGATTTAATAAGGGTTCGCCCGGGAGAGAAAGTATCGGTTGATGGAATTATCAGCGAGGGGACAAGCTCGATTGATGAATCTATGGTTACAGGAGAGTCCATGCCTGTGGATAAATCGGTTGGAGCGTTGGTAATAGGTTCGACGATCAATAAATCCGGGAGCTTTATATTTAAAGCTACAAAAGTCGGAAGTGAGACTATGCTTTCCAGGATTGTGGAAATGGTAAAGGAAGCGCAGAGCTCACGTGCCCCGATTCAGCGGATGGCAGACCTTGTATCTTCATATTTTGTACCGATTGTCTTAATGCTTTCTGTCACAACATTTGTTACCTGGTACCTCTTGGGGTTTCCCCTGGCCGCTTTTATAAATCTTGTGGCGGTACTTATTATTGCATGCCCTTGCGCAATGGGACTTGCCACGCCGACTGCGATTATGGTTGGAACCGGGAAGGGTGCAGAAAGGGGGGTTCTCATTAAAGACGCCTCAAGTTTGGAGACTGCACATAAAATTACTACGATCATTTTTGATAAGACCGGTACCCTGACCAAGGGTAAACCTGTGGTTACCAATATTTCTGATTCTAAAATTCTTGGG
>JAJYIG010000023.1 GCA_021790215.1 bacterium | reverse complement strand
GTATTCAAATCTCATTTTTACTTAAAAATTTCACTTATTTAAAAAATAAATAGGAAGGAGGTGAGAAAATTTGAAAAGAATAATAGCGTCATTATTAATCGTAATTGTCGTCGGAACACTAAGCGCAAGTGCAACCAAAGCTTACTTTACAAGTAGTTATACCGAAAATGGGAACACTCTCGCTGCAGGCAAATTGGTGTTCGACCTACGTTCAGATACCAAAACTGCACACTGGCCATTCCAACTTTCGGGACTTTTGCCTGGTGTAATCGTGCCCGGTGGCACAGACATTGTTAATGTCTACAACCATGCAGACTCATCAACAATGAAATACCGATTGTACTTTGCCTACACTGGCGGCAACGGAACCTTATACAACCTCGTAAGATTCAACGCTTATAGGTGCAATTGGTATTCGGGTGGCAATTGTGGCAGCTGGACTCAAATTGTCAGCAATGGATGGATGAAAAACTATAACGGTACAGTCGGTTCTATCGTTTCTCCTGTGAATATTGATCCCAATAATTCGACCTGGTGGAAGATAGAAACCTGGCTCGACAGTACTGCAGGCAATGGTGTTCAGGGTACATCCGCTACATTTGACCTAATAGGAAACGGGACAGAACCAATTAATTCTGGTTGGACTGAATAAATCCTATTTTTGGTTGTTTAGTTAAGTTGCACAAGAAGTCCAAAAAATCTTGTGCAACTGCCTAAGCATCAATGAAAAACAAAACCAATGTTGTATATATTTTGAATATAATTGGAAAAGGCATTTATTGGTTTGTACTTATCTCCCTTGTCCTCATTGCCGGAGTGGCAGCGACAACCGATCTCAATGTTCCTCAGGGATATAAACTTTATAGTGTCGTTTCGGGATCAATGGAACCCGCAATACACGTAGGGAGCTTGGTTATTGTTAAATCTGAAAATAAATATAATATCGGGGATATTATTACCTTCTCCCAAGCAAATGCTACAAAATCCGAAACCGTTACGCATAGGATAAACAATATAAAAGATCAAAACGGAAGCGTCTCGTTCGAAACTAAAGGAGATGCCAACAATACCTCAGATGCAAATCTTACGCCGGCCTCTTTGGTCAAAGGAAAGGTAATTTGGACAATTCCATATATCGGTTATATCATTTCTTATGCCAAAACCAGAGATGGCTTAATATTCCTCATAATTATTCCTGCCACAATCATTATTTATTCTGAACTTGTGGCAATTAAAAACGAAGTAGCCAAATTAATCAGGGAAAGAAGGAAACGAAAATTAAATCCGGCGGAAAATGTTGAACTGGAAATAGGGGAGGAGGAAATAAAAGCGGAAAGATGGTACAGAAAGTTCGTCAGAAAAATTTTTAGAAGATGAAAATCAAACTACTGGCAATTCTTTTGGGTGCATTTGCGGTTGTCTCGAATATTCAACCTACCAACGCATATTTCACCGATTCGGCAACAATTACAGGAAATATCATAACAGCTGCTTATTGGGAAACTGAACCAACGCCGCCCCCAACACCCAAGCCGTCCAGCAAGGGTGATGTTGTAATTAATGAGCTAATGTGGACAGGGTCAAAGTCAGATCCTGACGATGAATGGATCGAGCTCCGAAATATGAAAGATTCCCCAATCGATATTTCCGGATGGCAACTGACATATCTTTCCGGAACCGGTAATGTAGAAAAACTAATGCTAACTATTCCTCCCGGCAGTTCTATTCGCGCAAACGGCTACTTCTTAATTACAAAACTCACAGAAGCTGAATCAGCAATTAATGTTAAACCTGACCTCACAGATTCCCATGTCACTCTCCGAAATGGAGATTTACAAATAAAACTTTATAAAGGTGATTGGACGGATAGCGGGAACCTGATCGACACCGCCGATGATGCACACGGAACACCACTCGCAGGTTCCACCACCGAAACCTCAAGGAAATCAATGGAAAGAAATGACACGCCGGGGGACGGAACTCTAGCTGGCAGTTGGCACACTTGCACAGAAGACGGTTGTAACGATGGAAAGTATTGGAAAACTGCCAATGGAAATAACTATGGCACGCCGGGAGGAGCAAATCTTTCAGGGGAAAGTGACCAATTAAATCTGAATTTTTACCTTGAAAAGAACGGAACCTCCGTAGGTTTCAAGATTGTCGGAGCGAGTCTTCCTGCATACGATACCTTAAATTATGAAATTACCTACGATTCTGACCAGGGAACTCAGGGAATTACCGGAATCAAAGAAATTTTGGGAGAAAACGAAGTCTCGGTTGACAACCAAATTTTAGGCAGTTGCTCGACGGGGGGAACTTGCGTTTACAACAGCGGGGTAAAAAATATTCACCTCAAAATAACTCTTCACGGAATTGATATAACAGTAGTTCCGGACAAAATCCTGGAGCAGGAAATAAACTTCTAAATTATATACTTTATCCCGAAATGTCGGGCTTATCTCCTCCTTGTTTCCATATAAGGGAAAGTATAGAATAATCCGAGGCTAAGTAAGCCTCATTTTGTGTCCTGAAAATTATGAATACCGATATAGGCAAAATTCAATCCACAGAAATCACCTCGGAGCTTTCAAAATCTTACTTGGATTATGCAATGAGCGTTATTGTTGCCCGCGCTTTGCCGGATGTGCGGGATGGCCTAAAACCGGTTCACAGGAGGATTCTTTACGCAATGCATCTTATGGGCCTTCATTACAGCTCTTCCGGAACCACAAAGTCCGCCAAAGTCGTTGGTGAAGTTCTTGGCAAATACCATCCGCATGGGGATATGGCGGTTTATGATGCTATGGTACGTCTTGCCCAAGACTTTTCAATGAGATACCCACTGGTTCACGGACAAGGGAACTTTGGATCGGTTGATGGGGATCCTCCGGCTGCCATGCGTTACACCGAAGTCAAATTAGCAAAAATCGCAGATAATATTCTATCCGATATTGAAAAAGAAACAGTGGATTTTATCGACACTTTCGATGCAACACTAAAAGAACCTGTTTATCTTCCGGCGCTTCTTCCAAACTTACTTCTAATGGGTTCTGAGGGAATTGCTGTCGGAATGGCAACCAAAATTCCTCCCCACAACTTAAGCGAATTAATTGATGCAATCTCCGAAATGATCAAAAAGGGCAAGGTTATTTCGGAAGAAGGAAAACAAGAAGAACAAACTGATTTTGTAATCAAAAAAATCAATCTTGTTGCCTCAGGTGCAGAAAAGGCGTTGACCGAGAAAGAAGTCGATCCAACCGCAATTTCTTTCGACAGCGACATAACAATTGATGAACTGACCAATTTTGTACCGGGACCGGATTTTCCCACTGGAGGTGCAATTTACAATGCCAATTCTCTCAAAGATGTATACGCAACAGGACGTGGAAAAATTACTGTCAGGGGAATCGCGGAAATCACGGAAGGAACCAAAGGTAAAAGCCAAATTATTATTACTGAAATTCCTTATCAAGTAAATAAGGCCGAACTTGTGGCCAAAATCGCCGAGCTAGTTAAAGATAAAAAGATAGTTGGCATTGCCGATTTAAGAGACGAGAGTGACAAAGACGGAATGAGGGTCGCAGTTGACCTGAAACGTGATGCAAAACCAAAAGCGGTTCTAAATAATCTTTTCAAACATACCAAGTTACAAAGCAGCTTTCCGGCAAATTTTGTTGCTTTGGTTGATGGAACTCCGCATACCCTTAACTTAAAACAAATTCTTGTTGAATATGTAAAGCACCGTCAAAAAGTTGTGACCCGCCGGACAATCTTTGATCTTACTGAAGCCAAGAAACGTGCCCACATTTTGGAAGGGCTCAAGATCGCTCTTGATAACCTGGATGCTGTAATAAAAACCATCAGAGAAAGTGCTACTCAGGAAGATGCCAAGAAAAATTTGATAGCACGCTTCGGATTTTCCGAGATTCAGGCAACTGCAATTCTGGACATGCAGCTCAGACGTCTTGCAGCTCTCGAGCGCGAAAAGATTGAAAAGGAATATGAAGAAATTAAGAAGCTTATTGACCAGCTTGTGGCAATTTTGAAAGATCCTCAAAAAGTTTTGGATATTATTGTTAAAGAACTTTCCGAACTAAAAGAAAAGTATGGAGACGGGAGGAGAACAAAAATCTACAAATCCGCAATCGGTGAATTTTCAGAGGAAGATTTGGTAGCCAAAGAAGAAACTTTAATCACTGTTACAAAAACCGGTTACATAAAACGCCTTTCGGCAAGTTCATACAGAGCTCAAAGGAGGGGAGGTAAGGGAGTAATCGGAATGACAACTAAAGAAGAAGACGAGATAGAGCATCTGATTAACGCCACAACCCATGACACAATTCTCTTCTTTACTAATAAAGGCCGTGTTTTTGGCACAAAAGCTTGGGAAATTCCTGAATCATCCCGCCAGGCAAAAGGACAGGCTTTGGTAAATCTTCTAAACCTGGAACAGGGAGAGGAAATTAAATCAATTCTGCCTCTTGATAAAGATTCCGGAATCAAAAATTTGATAATGGCTACAAAACTCGGCTTAATCAAAAAGACAAACTTGAACGAATTTGAAAACTTGAGAGCCTCTGGACTTATCGCCATAAAACTCAGATCAGACGATCAGCTCATTTCTGTCCATCCCACAAGTGGGGATGACCACATAATTCTTTTGACCATGAATGCAAAATCAATTAGATTCCCCGAGGCAAATGTAAGACCAATGGGCAGAGCAACAACTGGGGTTACCGGAATGAAGTTGGAAGGGCAGGACGAAATAATCGGAATGGAAGTTTTCCCTGCAAAAGAAACTATTCCTGCAGACAAAAGAAAGAAATTCTTCAGAGACATCCTGACAATCGCGGAGAAAGGACTCGGGAAACGCACCCCAATCCATCTTTTCCCGGTACAAAAAAGAGCAGGAAAGGGAGTCAAAGCGGCCATAGTTTCGGACAAGACCGGAGACCTAAAAACCGCCAGTATGGTCACGCAAAACATTGATCAGATAATAATTACCAGTAAAATGGGACAAGTAATTAAATTGCCTCTTAAAAATATTCCGGAGTTGGGACGCGCCACCCAGGGAGTAATTTTAATGAGATTTGCAGATAAAGAAGATTCTGTAGCCGCCTCTGCGGTTTTGGAAAAAGGCGGGGATGAAGAGGAAGAAGATGGAACGGCATGAAAATCTACCACTACTTACTGCCGTCCGCTCTATAATCTTGAATAAAGAAAACAAGGTTCTTCTCATCCACTACATTGATATATATTAATGTAGTCGTAATTAAAGTTCTCTCTTTAAACGATAAATTTTTTCATTTCTACCATGCACTTTCTTATGATACTCACTCCGGGGAACACCTTTGATCGGTACGTCAAATATTCCCACCAATTCTTGTATTAAGGCTTTGTTGTCATCCGAATTAGCAACTCTTTCCGCAATTTTCTTTAAAAAGCCTGAACCATATTTCATACGCAAACTTACTTTGGAAATAGTAATTGGAGTAACTCTTAAGATTTGCCTAATCTCGCTATACTCGTTTCCTTTCGCTAAGAGAACTGCAATAGCCAGTCTTTTGGCCAAAACTGTTTTCTCTATAGGTGAGAGGAATTCGTCCAAAAAGCCACTGAAATCATTTTTATTCTTAATTCCAGTTATAACTTCGTCCAATAAATCATAAATTCTTTTTTCAATATCAACTCTTAATCTTAGTTTCGAAACTTGTGTCATATCCTAACTATATTGATATATACTAATATAGTCAACACAAAGCTATTGACTCATTCACTTGCTACTTGATAATATATTGTTATGGATATTTCATAATGGATAACCAAAACAACAAAAGTATTCCATCTCAATCCGGATCAGTCGCCGCAGTAATTATATTTTTTATTCTTCTTTTTGTTTTTGCCAAATGGGGACCGGCCATTCCTTTTTCCACAATCACCCAAACCAAAGGGGAGCCATTCGTGGTTGAAGGAACAGGGAAAGTTTATGTAACACCCGATATTGCAAAAGTAACGGTCGGGATAACTCAATCGGGAAGCTCTCTGACATCAGTCCAGAATGCTGTTAATAAAAGCTCACAAAATCTGGTTAACCAACTTAAAAACCAGGGGATTGCGGAAAGCGATATCAAAACAACTTCCTACAATATTTACCCGCAGTATGATTACACCAGTCCAACCCGCCAAATAACCGGCTATGAAGTTTCCACAAATTACGAAGTAACAGTAAGGGATTTTAATAAAGTAAATGGTGTTTTGGGAACTGCCACGGCGGCAGGAGCCAATGTTGTGGGCAACGTAAGTTTTGACCTGAGCGACAACCTAAAAAAGCAGAAAACCCAGGAGGCAATGACATCAGCCGTAACGGAGGCCAAAGATAAAGCAGACGAACTTGCAAAGGCAGCCGGAATAACTCTGGGCAAAGTAATTAATGTTTCAGAAACTACAAACCAACCGAACATTATTCCCATGAATGCGGAACTGGGAGTCGGGGGAGGAGTCACGCCGGCAACTACAACCCCCAGCGTTCAGTCAGGACAAACGGAAATAGACGTTACCGTTTCCGTGTCATACGATATTAGATAACACTCTTCAATATTTCTTTACTCGCATAAAGAAATATTAGAAAGAAAGTGCGCGCTATTTGTTCGTCATCCATTTCTTGTGTTAGCAAAAGAAGGTAACAATAGTTTTACCCCAGAAGAAAGCTTCTAAATTCCTGATAGTAAGGATATTCGTGGTTTTCCGCGGGTTCAGAAATTGCCTCTATACTCGACCCAAAACCCGATAACAGCATTTTCAGTTGATCAAAACCTCCGTGAGGATCTTCCTCATTTTGGAAACAAATAATGCTAACGGACGGAATCATTTTCATTGCCTCTTTTATCACTTCTTTATCTTCTTCCGAAATGTCATTAAAGGGAATTCCGCAAAAAATAACCTTCCGGATTTTCACCGGATTTTTTAAAATCGCGTAAGAAGCAACCAGTGTTCCGATCGATTTGGCTACAATATTTATTTGTTCATTTTCAGCCAAATCAGTCACCAATCTGGCCTTTTCTGCTGCACTGAATTTTGCATTTGGGTCGGTCCAGTGATCCCAATAGAGAGGTCTTATGGTTCCTCCTGTGTTTAAGCTTTTTGCTGCTTCATCCGCCCATTCTTTATTTTTTGCAGAGAAACCCGGAATAATTACGGTTACCACGTCATGAATATTATACAACAAATCTCTTGACAGACCAGACTCCCGTATTCTAGTTACTAGTGCAACCCTTTAGGTATTTATTAAACACCTCCAATGGTGTCCTGTATTTTAACCTTTTTCTGGGTCTGTTGTTAAGCTCTTGTTCCACATCTTTTAATTCTTGATCTGAGATGGTGTTAAAGTCAGTTCCTTTTGGAAAATAATATCTTATCCAAAGATTTGAATTTTCATTGCCACCTCTTTGGTAACTTGAATATGGATCTGCAAAATATATTGCCATATTTAATTTGTCTGTTAAAGTTTTATGCTTTACCATTTCCAGGCCATTATCCAAAGTGTCTGATTTTCTCAAGTCAGGAGGAAGTGGTTCAAATATTTTTATTTGAGTCCTCAGAGTTTCATCTGCAGTTATACCTAACATTCTTTCAAATCTTATTACACTGGTTACTCTTTCATATTCAGTATGTAACCCAGATTTTTTATATTTTCCAACAACAGAGTCTCCCTCCCAGTGGCCAACCTCTATCCTTTTATCAACCACCCTTGGCCTATTATGGATGGAAACTCTGTCGGGAATTCTTACTCTAGCCACTTTTCTGCCTCCCTTTTGTCTTCTCCTACCTTGCTTTCTCCTTAAGTAGTGCCAAAGCTTTTTATCTTTATTCCTTTTGGAATATATAAAATGGTAAATAGTTTCAGAACAAATTTGGTAATGTGGTTCTCCTTTATGATCCCTTTCTCTAAGTCTCCCGCTAATTACCTCAGGACTCCAACCTTCTCTTAATTTGTCTATTACATATGAATAAATATCCCTATTTTTTAAAGGCTCTTTAGCTCCCCAAGCCAAAAGTTTTCTTTTCTCAAAAAGAGCCTGAGCATGTAATGGCTCATACACAAATCCTTTAAATTTATTTCTACCAAGTTCTCTGCCAACAGTTGTGCAAGATCTGCCAAGAAGTTTGGCAATCTTTTTATTAGACAACCCTTTATCTCTCCACTTTGCAATCAAAATTCTTTCAGATTTACTTAGTTTTGAATATTTTGGTATTTTACTCACCTCCATTCTAATTTCCATGGAGGTAATTTTACCTATCAAACCTACTTAATGGGGGTTGCGATCGTTTCTAGAACTCGTGCGTCAGCAAGCCCGCAATAATTTGTGATACAATTTTTGTATGGATCCTATTAATCCAACTGCCGGCAATTCAGAATCTTTAAACTCTATACCAATGGAATCTGAACAATCCACCCCTCAAACGGACAATCAACCAAAGAAATCCGGTTCATTTACTGCCATCGCCGTTGGTGTCTTTATTCTCCTTTGCCTCGGAGTAGTTGGATTCTTCTACAATCAAAACCAACAGCTTAAACAGATGTTGGCAAGCTATCAAACACAGGCATCCCCGTCACCAACATCAGCAGCGACACCAGATCCAACTGCAAATTGGAATACTTATACAAACACTAAATATAGTTATTCACTTAAATATCCAACTTCATATACACCCAGTATTAATTCTTCCTCATCAGCCTCATTTAGTCTTTATCCGGAGGGCTATGACAATCTCTCTAATACTCAAAAACAGTCAGCTCCAACTATTTCATTTACCACCGTCTTAGGAATTTCTTCGCCAAGTGCCTGGATAAATAGTCTTAAAGCACCTGGATATTCCAACGTACGGAATCAGATTTCTGTCTCAGTAGGTGGAAGGCAGGGAATCCAATACACATTTAACAATACACAAGCCGGGAATGGTCAAGATGAAACTGAAACTGTTGTGCAGCTAGATAATAGAACTATTCTCCTCATCAATTTAAATTCATCGCTGAACAAATCTGATATAAACACTTACCAACAAATCCTTTCCACTTTCCAATTTATAACACCATCGCCAAGCCCTAAGGCAACAACAATCCCAGTTAGTTCAAGTTCAGCTTTACCATTGAACGTAAATGGCCAGTAAAAAAACATCTAAATACGAAATTCAAAGAAAAACTTTTGCCATGCTTTGGCTTCTTTGTATTGTTCTTGCCATCCTTTCGGCATTTATCATAATTGAAAATCAAGGTTTGAAATCACAATTATCCACAAAGGAAGCAACCCAATCTCAAGTAACTCCCACTCCGAAATCGCGTTAAGAATTCTTCCGAAGCATCACTTTTTTAACCGCCTCGACAATGTCTGGAGCCGTCATTTTGAATTTTTTATACATATCTTCTGGCGTTCCGGACTCTGCAAAAGAATCGTTGACTCCGATAAACTCAATCGGCACCGGATGATTTCTAGATAACACCTCGGTAACTGCCGATCCCACCCCCCCCATTATTTGATGTTCCTCAACCGTTACAACAGCTCCAGAAATTCTTGCGGCATTAATGATTGCAAGCTCGTCAATCGGTTTTACCGTATGAAGATTTATTACATTTACCTCAATCCCTATTTTTGAAAGTTTTTCCGATGCCTCCAGGGCTTTACTCAGAATTGACCCGATACCAATAATTACCACCTGCGGATCCTTAACACCGCGAAAAGTATTAGCCTTCCCAATTTCAAATTTGTCCTCAGGTTTTGTGATACTTGGCGTTTCAGGTCTCTCAAGTCTCAGATAACTTGGTCTTCCATTCTCAGCAATAGCAAAAACTGCTTTTTTAGCCTCTTCATAATCACAGGGGGCGACAACAACCATGTTGGGAATCACGCGCATCAAAGCAATATCTTCCAAAGATTCATGAGTAGCCCCGTACATGGAAGCGCCAAATCCTGCATGAGCTCCGACAATTTTAACCGGAACATCATTAAGAGCCGCTGCAACTTTAATCTGTTCAAATGTCCTTCCCGGGGAGAATACCGCATATGAAGTTGTAAAAGGGATCTTCCCCTCCTCTGCCATCCCCGCCGCAACCGTTACAAGAGCCTGTTCTGCAACGCCAACCTGGAAAAATCTTTCAGGAAATTTCCTGGCAAAGCCGTCAACCCGTGTACTTTCCGCCAAATCAGCAGTAAGAACAACAACATTCTTATTTTTTTCACCAAGTTCGGTTAAAGCCTCGCCAAATCCGTCACGAATAGATTTATTCATTTTCAAGTTCCTCCATAGCTTTTTTGAATTCCTCCTCATTAGGAGCCTTCGCATGCCAATCGGGATTTCCCTCCATAAAACTGATGCCTTTTCCAAAAATTGTATTTGCGATAATTACGACCAGCTTATTATGTTCCTGTTTTGCTCCTTCAACTGCATCCAGAATCTCCGAAAAATTGTGTCCGTTAATCTCAATTACATTCCAACCCGATGCCTCATACTTTTCTTTCAAATTACCAAGGGGCATTATTTCTTCTACCGTCCCCTCAATTTGAATATCATTTTTGTCAACGATTTGAATCAAATTGGAGAGTTTATATTTTGCGGCAAAATTTACTGCCTCCCAATGATTCCCCTCATCGTGTTCCCCATCGCTGGTCATGCAATAAATAAATCCGTCCTTGGAATCAACTTTTAGTCCGGCTGCATACCCGGCAGCTTGTGCAAGTCCAAGCCCAAGAGGGCCCGAAGTGTTTTCAATTCCTTTTAGTTTCGTTCTTTCCGGATGACCCTCTAAAGGTGAACCAAATTTGGTATAGGAGCCAAGAAGATTTTTATCAATTAACCCTTTTTCTGCCATTACAGAATAAAGGGCCGGGCAAATATGGCCGTTAGAAAGAAAAAAATGGTCTCCTTCTCCCAAAACTTCAAAATATAAACTTACCAAGATCTCAACTGAAGAAAGCGACCCGCCGGGATGTCCCGATCCTGCCCCATAAATCATCTTCAGAATGTCTTTTCGAACTTCTTTTGAAATTGCCTGAAGCTCATTTGGTAAAAGCTTTGTCATATTCATCCCCTTTCCCATCCTGGCTGTGGTCTCGAAGGGAAATTTGCATCGCGAATTTCTGCACCGTTCTTAAAACTTCATCTTTGGTCCTACAAATTTCAAAAACGCTGTATTCCTTGGCATCAATATTCATGTTGTCACGGATTGCATCAATAATAGGAATCCAATGCTCTCCATAAAGAATAAAAGGCTTGTGGTGTCCATAATAAAGCTTAGCCAATACCCAAGCGGTTCCAAATTCGCTCATTGTGCCACTACCTCCTTTGAAAATTATAAAAGCATCACCATATTCCATAAGTTTGAACATGCGATCGATATAATTTGTGGTTACTATTTCCTGATCGGTAACATTCCCTACATACTTGCCCTCATAACCCGGCGCATTTACAGGATCGAATGTTACAGAAATGGTTTTTCCGCCACCTTTTGTGGCCCCCGAAGTCGCCGCTTCCATTACTCCAGGACCTCCCCCATCAACAACAACATATCCTTCTTTGGCCAAAGCTTCGGCTACATCAAATGCTGCTATATAAGTTTCATCTGCCTCGGAAATATCTGCATCTCCAAAAAAAGCGATGCTCTTGATACTTTTCTTCCCTGCATATTTTTTTTCTTCCATAATTTAAATTTATTTAAAATATATGAAATTCAACTTTGGAGATTCTTTGAATCACCCTAGCCCCATTAACAGAATTTCATATGATAATTTAATTCTTGAATGACATCGTTAGTGGATCTGTGGGTACTCTATTCTCACTAAGGGTTCTGCCGACGCGTATAACTTGTTCAACCAAGCGGTTTGCATACCCCCACTCATTGTCATACCACGCAAAAACCTTAACCATATTTCCCGCAACCACCTGCGTTAAAGGTAAATCGACGATTGTCGACTCGCTTCTTCCAATGATGTCGCTTGATACCAAATCCCCATCGGAAACTGCTAATATTCCCTTATATATGGGGTTTTGTGATGCATCGATAAATGCCTGATTCACCTCTTCTTTAGTCACATTTTTCTTAAGTAGAAAGGTGAAGTCGGTAATAGATCCAGTTGTAACAGGGACCCTTAAGCTCATTCCGTCAAATAAACCTTTTAGTTCTGGAATTGTTTCTGTTGTAGAAATCGCTGCACCTGTCGTTGTAGGAATAATATTCATAGCAGCTGCCCTGGCACGCCGGAGGTCGTGGTGGCTTCCATCTTGGAGATTTTGATCGTCAGTATAGCTATGAACAGTAGTCATCATTGCTTTCTCAATCCCAAATTTTGCCTGCATTACAGCCGCAACAGGAGCGACACTATTCGTGGTGCAACTCGCATTAGAAATTACCGTCCCTTGAGGAGTTTGTCCTTCGATCTCGTTTACCCCCAAGACGTACGTGCCCACGTTTCCGCCTTTAGATGGCGCTGAAATTACAACCCTTTTGGCGCCGCCCACAGCATGTTTTTTGGCTCCTTCCTCATCAATAAAGTGTCCGGTCGATTCAATCACCACGTCTACTCCGTATTTGGCCCAGGGAATTTTCCCCGGATCCCTTTGGGCCAAGATAGGCACTTTGATATTTTTCTCCGAAATCAGTAAATTTCCAATTTGGGGGTCCTCATCCGTTGCCTCCTCCGGCTTTTTTAATTCCTCACTCACCACCTGATACTCGAATTTCCGGTACATCGTGTCGTAGTTGGTTAGTTGCGCCCAACCGGCCGTATCCATGCTTCCTGAGGTATTAATTGCGGAGAAAGTAAGTTCGTCGGAATGTTTTAAAATTCCAATCCTAAAAGCAATTCTTCCTATTCTTCCAAAACCGTTAATTCCTACTT
>JAJYIG010000022.1 GCA_021790215.1 bacterium | reverse complement strand
GAAAAACATTTAACTATAAGGCTGAATTTCTTCTTAGAAATTCGGATCCGATTCCTTAATAACTCTTTTGGTCTTGATATAGGCATTTTTAACTATTCTAACATGCCGTTATATAGTCAAGACCCTTGTAAGATATCTTAAAGAATATCTATCCCCTCCACCCGATCGAGTAGATTTATTAAAAACATTTAGCTTAAGAGGAGACTCCTTTAAAGGTCTACCTACTCTATTAAAAAATTATGAGAAAAGCATCGAACTTTTTGCTTATTGTTTGATGCCCAACCATTTTCACCTTTTGATAAAGCAGATTGAACCAAATGCCATGGAAGGCTTTATGCGATCATTGGCTACAAGATACTCTACATATTTCAATAAAAGATATAACCGAGTCGGCAAACTATTTCAGGCGGCATACAAAGCCTGCATAATAGAAAATGATAATTATCTCCTCTACCTCAGCAGATATATTCACAGAAACCCTGGGGAATATTCTAATAACTTGGCTAACGCCCATTCTTCATATGGCGTTTATTTGGGGCTGAGAACTATTCCGTGGGTTAAACCTCAATTCATACTCTCATTTTTTAACCAAGCAAGTAGCGATTTTCTTAAGGGTTATAACACATACAAACATTTCGTAGAAGCAAGCGATCTTGATCGTGAAGCACAATTTGAGTTGACCGAAAAACTAATTCTTGAATAGCTTAAGAGGAGACTCCTTGAAAGCTACCCATTTCAGCCGTTATTCTCTGAATCTCTATTGTGAGGCTTGTGATTGTGATTGTCATTTTCATTCTCATCTTCATAATCATCCTCTCCATCTCCCAAGTGTTTGGTTAAGACATCATCGTAGGTGTAGATAATAAAAACCAATGAGATTATAACCATAGGAATGCCCAAAATTACATCCCAGCTGACAATTCTTAAAGCAAGAAGATGCAAACCCCCTACAAGAAGGGCTAAAGAAAGTATTACCCGTAGGATTAGCCGCAATGCATCTTCTCCAAAAGATCTCCTACTCTCTCTAGGTATTTTTTGAGACTCAGAACTCTGCTTCATTGTCTATTTTTGGCCGCGCTTAACATCCCGGCGGTATCTCCTTTCCTGAATTCTATACGAAGTAACTCCTGCAATAGATAGAAGCGTGATCACTGCTACAAGATAAGTAAAGAATACGATTTGATCTTTATAAAAAGGCCCTGCAAAAAGATAGGCATCAGTTGCCGGAGTCACTATTACTACAGTCCAACTTTTCTCCTTATCGACTCTTATAACTGAATAGGCAAGGAGAAATCTTTTTATCTTTCCGTTTGAGGAGATGTCGGGAAAGCTCAAATCAAGTTTACCCTCTGTGTTAGGGCCATTAAACTCTTTAGTCAACTCTTCCAAAACCTTGTTTTTGTCAGGAAAATTAACACCGTAAATAATCTTCATATAATTTTCTCCTTCCAAATTAGGTATCGAGGAAGAAATAAAGTCCCCTCTCGTATTTAAAAGTGCAACTTCGGTCTGATCGGATATCTTAAGCGGGGTAGAATACTTTTCAACCAATGAGTCCAGAGATATAACTGCCACAAATGTACCATTGAACTCGCCATTTTTGAATACTGAGGCTGCCAGAGGCACTATGTAGGTTCCCTTCGTCTGTCCTAAACGCGAAATTATTGGAGAACCAACGTAGTAGCTTCCGGAATTGGCAGATTGCAGCCACTGGAAATATGTCCTATCCGAAACATTTACCCCCAATTCGGGGGCACCCAATCGGTTAACATCATTCTTTATAATTCCACCCTTGTCGACATAAGTTATGGCCACAATCGGTACTGAACTCCAAGTATTCAGGAGACCTGCCATATCTTTGTTTAAAACTGAAGCGTTAGAGACATTAGGGGCTTCTTTTGCAGCAAATACACTTAAGGTTCTTCCTGAACCGTTCAAAAAGTCACCTATGGAAGTTGCCCCCGAAACCGCAATTACCTGCTCCCTATGAAGCATCTGTTCAGAAAGTGCATTCTGGGTCGAGATACCTTCTACAAAATAGATTATCATTCCACCGACAAGGAGGACTGTCACAATAATGATATGAAGGGTAAAATGACGCTTCGGTGAAGTAGAATCAACCCAATGTCGGAATATCTTTCCTATATAATTCATTGTTGTCTGGAAAAAGGATAGCAACATAAAATCTATCGGTCAATGGCATTCTGTCGGTCATTCCCCGACCGACTTATTTTATTTGACACTGATAACAGATCTTCATAAATAAGCCCATTATGAGAAGAATAACAATATTTGTCTTTAACAAGCTTCCAGCATTGCCCGGATATTTTCCGGTAAGACTTACCATCTATTATATTGATTATCTTTTGGGCAAAATCAGAAACACTGAACGGTCTTGCCAGATATCTCTTAAGCTCTCCATTAAGAATAAATTTTGGGCCACCGTTGTTCCATGCAACAACCGGAGTTCCGCAAGCCATTGCCTCAATAACCCCCATACCGAAATCTTCCTCCGGTGCCGTATAAACATAGACTAAAGCATTCTCATAAAGTTTCCTGCATTCTTTTTCAGAAACAAAACCTTTAAAGACAACCATATCTCTAAGTGACAATTGGATTACCAGTTCTTCCAAAAACTGTGTATATGTAGTCTTCTCACCGGTTATCACGAGTTTTATATCGGGATGTCTTTTGGTAATTAGCGACAGTGCTGAAATCGCATACTCGAACCTCTTTTGGGGAAAATGACGGTTTGTAAGAAGTATGTAAGGATTCTTCAGTCGCTTGGAAAAAGGTACCACCTTTTTGATAGGATATGCTCCTGCCGGACATAAAGATGCCCTGATTCCGTAAGTCCTGAAAATTTTTTCCGCAGAATTCTCCCCATTGGCTAAAATCTTTCCCGCATTTTTCAAACTTTGACGGTCCAAAAAATCAATCGCGTCCCTGAAATATTTCAAGATAAATGGTGTGAACTTCATCCTATACCTAAGATAAAGTCCTGTTTCTTCATCAACCTTCCTGGGATGTAAAAGTCTTAAAGGTTGGGCCACATATGCGACATATGGAATTTTATAAACTTTATTAAGTAAAAACCCAAAATAAATACCCGGTTGATTAGTTCCCAGCACAACATCGTAATGCCTATATCTCGGCATAAAGATGGGAAAAAAAATACAAGTCATAAACACCTGAATAGTATCTCGTCTCGGGAACCAAGATGGAAGCATCGGCATAATCGGTGCGACATTAACCTTATCAATTAGGTCCGGAAAGCATTTATCCTTTTCGACGATAGGGGCAAATAGATCTACTTTCCATCCGGCTTTTCTAAAACTCATTGCCTCTTCCAAAACCAATTTTTCTCCTCCGCCGGAATAGAAGAATCCGAAATGAAAGACTGCAACTTTTAGTCTTTTATTCATGCTTTCGCCATACAATATCACTTTCTGGCAACTATTTGGAGGGCAGAAACTAGTAATCTTTCTCCTCAGAATTGACAATTTTTTTCATCTTATTCTTCAGACCCGATGAAATTCCGTCTTTGTTTTTTACTGCACGAGACAAACTGGCTCCGAGAGGCGTGAATTGAATCAATAAAACAATAAGAGCCAATATGGACAATATTTTACCAAAAGTAACATCAAATCCGGGCTTGAACGATAAAATAACCTGATCACCATTCGAAACTCTAGGAAGAAGCATGCCCATAAAACCAGATCCCGCAGAATAAATTTTCAAATCAGACTCCATGCCTTGGCTAAGAAGTTTTGCACTCCAATCCGGGTACATGGATTCCCTGAAATAAAGGGTAGCGCTTTGGTCAGTACTACCTTTAGATTGAATTTTGACTATATCAGGGTTATCCCTTGAGATATTTAATGGCACCCCTTCCGAAGAACCTGTCGGAAGTAAATAATTCCATAAATCTCCCAAAAGCTTTATTTCCTCATCATTTTTATTGGCCAAGATATGTGCTACAAGATTAAAACCTGACCAAACAACCTTGCCTCGGCCATACTGTCCTGCAGTAATAAGCGGGGTATTACCGGAAACTAGAACCGGTTTGGCCCAGGATCTTAGGTTAGACAAAGATCCTACAGAAGAAATTCCCCAGGGCACACCACTCCATATAAGAGGAGAAATTTTACCGGCATCAACATTCCCAGCGATGTCTGTAGCCACCACAGAAAACGCAGATGCCTTACCAATATCTGTCCACTTAAGACTTCCTGCGGGAAAAAATCCGGGTGCTCCCTGAATCTGATAATCCTCGTCAACATACTGCCAACCGGTATCAATATATAAAGATCCCCCGGATCTTACATAGCTATCTAAGATACTAAAAGCGTTAGATTTATTTGCGTAAGAGTATCCATCCAAGACAATAAGATTAAATTGTTTCAGCTCACTAGGAGTGTAATCATCTATATTTTTAGTACCTTCAAAAAGGATGCCTTTTTCAAACGGCAATGCTCCCTGAATACTCAAACGGAAGATGTTATCATAAACTCCAAGTTTGGAATTCCCTATAACAAGGACTCTTGGCTCAACCAGCAAAGACGCCAGCTGGGTTGGGTTGGGATTATCCCAGACTTCCCAGTTATTAGACGTACTACCCGAACCCGTACCAAATGTGTTTTTCCAGCCTGCTTCCTGATATTTTTGGTAAACATCCGATTTGTCAAACAAAAATACTTTATTTATTCCAAATAGTCGCGCAAGCTCATTTACTACAGAAGGTTGATTATTGATGCTCGTAAAATACATTACACTCTGCATATATCCCCACATTGAATGAATCAATGAGAGTTGGTATGTGTAACTATTTACCTGCGAAGCATTACTATAAAGCCCCATATCTTTCGACAATCCACCAAGGTTTGGAGAAATGTCTATACGGTAAAGGCCATTGCTCGATTGCGGCAACTGCCCATACATCTTCGCCTCAGTCGTATCCTGCGGCACGGCAGATGGGATTGACACCCGCGGCCAATTTGACAAATGTATTTCTTCAGAAAAAGACTTGCAGGATTGCAAATCTTTCTTTGAGATATTCAGATTACCACAGGGTATACAGCTTTCTACTTCTTTTCCTGAAAAGGTAATGTAACTTCCACATGTGTTAAATGGCACTCTCCAAATGTTATAAACATCCGTATAAGAATTCGGCCCGTAGTTTACTAAAATACCTTTATACTGGTCTGCAATAGAAACGTTCCTAAATAAGTACCCCGCCACAGCCGCAAGGATGATTGCCGTACCGGAAACTAATAAATCATGGCCCTTCAAAATTGAATAACTTACAATTCCCTTCCTAATTTTCTTTGCAGCTAAAAGTATTGGAAAATATATAGCATTTGCAACCTCATACAAAAAATATGCAGCAACAATAGGAGTAAGGGTAGAAATAGGAGCTACCCAGCTCCTTTTATCAAAGATAACTGCTAAAGATGGCAAGTTATTAATTACAAAAGCATCCACCCCCGGGTACACAATAAGGATGGTGCCTATCGTAGCCACAAGAAATAATGCAAATACTTTACGGCTTTTAAGAATAGCAACTACCGCGCCAAGTACTGCCAACGCCCAAATGAGTATGGGTATCGACATATTGTGGTAAATATAAGAACTATCGCTTTCGTAACCGCCAGACTCTATTGGTGTAATTTGAAAAAACATTTTCGGCGGATTTGGAACCAAAAGCTGGGGATTTACGTTATTTAATCCCTCCTTATTTGCTATCGCTGAATACCTGATAAAGGGAAGAAGGAAAAACGATGACAATACCAACGCAAATATTACCCCTAAAAATATCGCAGTTATTCCCTTTCTTACACTTTGCAAACCCGACTCTTTCTTAAAAATTGAGTAAATTATTCCAAACGCCGCGGATGAAAAAATAAGGGCAACACCTGTCGCTGCATGGGACATTACCGTCAGTGTAAAAAAAGTGGCAAAAAGAAGGAGACCTATTTTTGTTTTTCTTGAAGAAGAATCACTAAAATACTCATCCAGATACCAGTCAAAACATAAAAATCCGATTGTAAAAAAAGGCAGAGAGAAGCTTTCAGCATAAAATCCCCAATCAGTAATCCATGTCCACGAAAGAGGCATAAGTGTATAGAAAACAGCTGCAATAAGACCAATCGTTTGATTCTTCAACCGAAGTGAAGAATATAAATATATTGCAATTGGAGCAAGCACTAAGGGTATGAATTGAAACAAAATAAATGATTTATCAAGACTTATTCCTGCTAAATGTCTGAATGCTACCACTACATAAATAGAAAGTAGGTGATATCCCAAAACAATCGATTCCCCCGCACCTGATAAGGGATACCAAAAAGGAATTTTGGGAAAGAAATGATCAATCCAGGTAGCATAGGATAATGCCAGCTCTGCATCTCCCTTTACGATCGCCTGCAACGTGCTGTGCCCGAAGAAGTAAACAAATAAAAATATCACTACGAAGGCGAATACTCCATAAAGTACGTGAATTATAATTTCAGTGATTTTCTTCATCCAACTATTTATTATATGTCAGATGCCCGTGTAAACCGGGCAAGAAAAATAAGAGTAAAGATTCAGCATAAAACAAACCGGCCACCATCTCCTTAACAACCTTGAGAGATTTTGCACCTAGCGAATCTGATGATGAAACATAACCCTCCACCTGATACGGAAAATTCTTACCCCTTAAAAGAATGATTGTAAAATAGACAGCATCAAATAATTGATATAGGAGATACCCTGAAAATCTACGCTCAGTTTTCTTAAACTTCGCTTTTTCAAGGATCTTTTCCGGCTGACCTACCTTAAAATTAACAACATGTCCGCAATAAATGACTTTTGATTTCCAGCCCAAGTGAGTTAGCCAGCCTTCAATATTCCAAAAACTTCCCTCATAGGGAAATGCTGCGTGGAAAATCCCCCCCGGCTTTAGAATGCGCCTAACCTCCCCAAGAGCTTTGGGCAAATTCTCAAGATGCTCCAAAACATCAAAACAGACTACTGCATCAAAAGAGTTTGACTTAAAAGGCATATTAAAAATGTCCCCTTGAATAAAATTTACTCCGCCGGGATTTTTCCTCGCATATTTCAAAGAATTCTCACTAAAATCCAGTCCATAAACTTCCAAATCAGGTCTGTAAAACTTGATTCCCCGTGTCATTGCTCCCCCACCGCAACCTATCTCCAAAACCTTTCCCCCTTTGGGAATGTTTTTTATTGCCCTAAGTCCCCACTTTAATTTTATAGCAGGAATGTACCAGGGCAGGGTTTTAACAGTTCCCACACCGGAGGGCTTACTTTCGTAATTAAATGGTGACTTCATATAATTTCAATCCAAAAGGAAGATCCTCAACATATTTAAAAACGCCAGGTTCTTTCTGAACAAGTTCTATATACCTTTGTCTGTTACTAAGGAAAATTAAAAGCTTAATATTGTCCTTTTTCAGCCAGTCTATAATTATAGTTCTATCCTTTGACCAATTCACAAAAGGATCCGAATATGAGGTAAAAGGTTTGTATTGGAAGGGATCATACATCTGTCCTTCGATATTTTCCCCGGTAATTCCTGCATATTTCACCAAGGCATACGTCATGGTAGGATCTCCTTCATGAATTAAAACAGTTCCCCCCTTATAAACTTTGGCAACATCATCCGCCAACTGAATCTCATCATCCCAGGTTTTTTCTGTGGGCTGGTAGTATGACCAGATTACTTTCCAGGCAAACTGGCTCGCCAAAAGTATGAGGATCACAAAGACCCACCCGAGTTTCAATTTGTTAAAAATCCTCACTCTTTTTGGAATAACCACAAAAAGAAAAATTCCGATTAAAGCTCCTAGGTATAAATAAGGGAGACTGAAAATCCTTACCACCCAGAAATAATTAACGTAACTTTTGATATAATCGGTCATCCCGACAAAGGCTCCCAAGAAAAGAAAATTCCCCAAACCTAAGAAATGTAGAAGTTTCCCTTTCGGCTTCTTCCAAATGACATAAATGATTCCAGCAAGGGAGATGACAAACATTGCAATCCAGATTGGTTGCACCATTCGCTGAAGCGACGTAATAGGAATATTTGCCTGCCACTGCCCTGCAGCATTGCCCAGAAAATTCCACCAGATAGGATAAATGGCATTACCTGTTCGGTCCAGAAGATACTTCATATACAAAAGCATCACTGCCGAATACGACACAACTGCCAAACTCTTTCTATCGACTCTTTCTTTTACAAAAAAAGTAAGGGCAATGAGAAGCCCCACCGAAAAGAGCCAAAATTCAGCACGAGTCATGGATGCGATAGCTAGAAGTATTCCAAAAAGCCAAGGTCTTTCAGGCCAGAAATAAAGTCCGGCAAAGAAAAATACCATTCCGAAAGGCTCTTGCATACCGGAGGCATCATTAAAAATGCTTACAGGGTTTAAGGCCCCAAAAATTGCAGCAACCCAGGCGACGGAATTGCCCCAATATCTTTTGGCAATAAGGTACAGAAATACTATGCTCAAACTTCCCGCAAAAAGGCTCAAAAGCCTTGGAACAAGAATATCTGTCGAGCCCGTTATTGCCATCAAAGCAGCTACCGTAAGAGGATGAGCAAGTCCCCAAAAATATTCCATCCCCTTAAGATCCCAAAGCCTCAAAAATCCATGCGAAAGACCAACGGTTTTAGTTAAATAAGCAATTTGCCAATGATGATAGGTATCGCCATACCACCCAACCCCTGCATTTTGCGGATCTCCGACACAAAACAGGAAATATAGTCTGGGAATTACAGCCAAAAGAAGAACAAAGATCGAAGATAAGATCTCAACTTTTGTGAGTCTACTCATAGGTTTTCTAGTAACCGGGAGCTCATGCGGAGAATCTGACTTCTCGTATTCGCTGTCATGCAGAATTTTATTAATAAATTTCTCGAACATGGATACATTTCACTATATCAGAAATGAAGAAGAAAGTTGAGAAAATCAGGGTCATAAAACCACATCAATACTCTTTTCCAAAATATCCAGGTGTTTCTCCCAGGAAAACTGATTTTTGGTCCTTTCAAAAGCTGCCTTCCCCATTTTTCCTCTCAATTTTTTGTCTCTAAAAAGCATCAGCATTTTTTCCGCATAATCCGAAATTTTATAAGGTTCCGCTAAGAGTCCGGTTACTCCATTTTCTACCGTCACAGTCGGTCCTGCATGGTTCCAAGCAACCGTAGGAACAGACCAGGCGCCTGCTTCCAATGGCCCAAGTCCAAAATCTTCCTGCGGGGAGGGGTAACAATAAACGCAAGCGTTTCGGTAAAGCCTCTGAAGACTCCTCTCCGAGATGGCTTTTGTAAAGTAAATATTTTGTTCGATATTCAGATCTTTTGCCAATCTTATGAGACTTTTTGTATGTTCAGTAAAAGGACCTGGAATAACTAAATTGACTTTCTGGTGCTTCTCCAAAAGTATTGCAATTGCCCGGATAACATAATCAAAACGCTTCTGTGGATCATGTCTATTGGTTATAAGCGCATAAGGCTTTTTAATATTTTTACCGGCAATTCTGATACTTCCGTTATAAACTTTATCCCCCTTTCCCCGCGGTTCAGCTCCGGCAGGTGCATCAATTACTCTCACCGAATATACATTCTCAATTATGTCTCCTATATATCCTCCGTTAACCAGAATCCTATCTGCAGAGGCTATCGAATATCTATCCAAAAATCCCAATACCGGCCTTATCAAATGCAAAAGTTTGTAAAGAAAGTGATAGTCTTTGTTTGTGGTGTACCATCCATACTTGATATCAACAGGTCTGGGATAAATGACCCTATTCGGCTGATTCAAATAAACTATGTAGGGCTTCCTTAAAACTTTGCTTACACAAAAAGCAATCCAGGCTCCGGGCTGATTCTCTCCCACAAAAATATCTACATCTCTGAAACCAACCGCAATGATGGGAGCTAAGACACTCGAGACAACCATCCTCATGGCATTTCTATATGGAAGCCTGTCCACGAAAGACGGCAAAAATGTATGAACCTTAACCTTATCCAAATAATCCGGGTAGCACTTTTTTTTATCAACTGTCGGAGCAAAAACCGAGACTTCATATCCCCTTTTCATAAGTCCCATTGCCTCTTTCAGGACGATTCTTTCCCCTCCTCCTGAATAGATGAAGCCGCTGTGGAAAATCGCTATCTTTGTTTTTCTTCTTGAAGCCATAATAAGAGTTTTCGTAACCCGTCATTGTAGGATGTTTTTATTTCAAAACCAAGAACCTTTTTCAGTTTTGAATTATCGGAAATAAAAATTTTTTGATCCCCGGGGCGGACCTTTGCATATTTCAAATTCGCTTTAACATTCAATTCCTTTTCCAACCACCTAATCGCATCAACTATACCAATACTATTAGCGATCCCTCCCCCGATATTAAAAACCTGTCCCTGAGATTTCTTAACTTCCTTGACTGCCGTAAGGTAGGCCTCCACTAAATCATCAACATAAAGTAAATCCCGCACCTGCTTTCCTGTACCAAAAATTGTAATAGGCTCTGAATTTAAAACCTTTTTGGCAAAATGCGCCACCCAACCCTGGTCTTCAACTCCCATCTGGTGTGGCCCGTAAATGCAGGATTGCCGGAAAACGACAGTCGGCAAGTTATAAATACGGTAATAATCCCGGGCATATTGGTCAGCAGCTCCCTTTGAACAACCGTATGGAGAATAAAGGTCTAATGGCTGATTTTCTTTTACTCCTTTACCAATTTTGACCCCATTCAAATTTCCATAAACTTTATTTGTTGAGGAATAAACAACAACGGGCTTATGGCGGGCAGCCCTTGCTGCTTCAAGCACATTCAAAGATCCCAAAGCATTCACTTCAAAATCCTCGCGGGGGTTTAACACTGAATTAGTAACTGCTACCTGAGCAGCCAAGTGAAAGATAACATCAACTCCTATATTATCTTTAAGTTTTGGAAAGTCCCGGATATCTCCTATTACAATCTTTAGTTTCTTCCCGTTGACATTTCTTTTGAGGAAATCTATATTGCGGTTTGTTCCACCTCTACTTAGGTTGTCAAAAATTCTGACCTTCCAACCTTTTTTTGCAAGAGATAAAGAAAGATTTGTACCGATGAATCCTGTTCCTCCTGTAATTAAAGCTTCCATTTTTGTTATGAAACTCTAGATTTACGCGAAAGGTAAACCAGGGTTCCTCCCCCAATGGCAGTAATTAAATACCCGGGCAGTGATGTTGCATTTCCGCCAAATTGGTCTCTTGCAATCCAGACATCTCCTTTTTCAATATTCGTCCAAAGGCCCAAAACGTTAGACTGCCCTGGAAGTATGGCGCTCCGCCAGACAATAATCAATGCAGCAATTGATACCGAAATTATTATCAATACGGCTTCTTTTGCGCCGGCCGCAAAGAATATTTTCGGAAAATGACTTTTTGAATACTCCACGAGATTCAATACAACAATTCCCAATAGAAAAGATAAAGAGATTCCGAATATAGCCGTATAGCGCTCGGGACTACTCGGGGCAAAACCTTTTCCGGTAAAAACCAGAATCAAAAAGGCTAGCGTATAAAAAAGCGCCAGGAAAAGTGGTTGAAGTGCGGGTTTTCTATCAAAAAGAAGATATCCCAAAGACGCCAAAATCGGCACTATAAAAAGAAAAAGTGGAATTAGTTTTTGAATCATAAATCGGACACCTTCCCCCATCGGACCGGCGATTATCCAATAAACAAAGCTTGGGTTGTACCAAAAAGAACTAAGACTTGTTCCGAAAATATAGACTGTGATAAGCCTAAGAATTTTTAATCTCCCCTCTCCCAGTAAAACCTCGGAAAATGTAGTGATAACTGAAGTTATTATGTAAATGAAAGTGCCAAAAGGCGAAATGAGAGAAAGAAACGCAACCGATAATGATGCAATAAATAAATTTTTAATTCCTCCAACTCTCAGAAAATTAAGAAGTGCGGAAAGAGCCAACGGTAAAACCGTTAAACTGGCAATGTAAGGCGACTCGCTCCCAATTACCCCCGTTTGAAATCTGGTTTTTGCAAATAGATAAAAAGGGAGTGTCGCAATAAGAACCGCCAAAAAAGCGGAAAATCTACGTCCGCTAACCATCTTTACAAAAAAATAGAATGTTAAGGGAAAGGCCAGGAAAAAAATAATATTTACAAGCTCAATTGAATAAACGAACGGAGCTCCGGTTAAAGATACTGCTTTGGCTAGAATGGGCAAAACTGGTCCTGAGAAATTGAGCGACTCGGAAGGCTTCCCTATCATGGGGTAAATCAAAATGAAATTTATGGCAAGAACTCCCAGAAGTCCCAATATCTCAACAGGACCATCCGCCCACCAGGCTTTGGACATATCTATCATTACGTGGGTCCTGCCTATCTTCTCTGCCAAACGAACTGCCTTTTTTGAAGCTATTGTGTCGGATTCTTTGGGTACATTCTCCATTTTTCTAATTCCTACCCGCAATGATTATTATCATCCTTTTTTTCACGAATCATTGCAACTGGTAATTTATTTCCTTCTTCATCTTTCCCATTTATCAAAACTGCCAAATTCTTCCTTCGTTTCCGTTCTTTAATAAGAAGTGGTAGAAAAGGCATAAATAGGAAGAATATGAGAAGATTTTCCGGAACTGCAATGATTCCAAAACTAATTGAATAAGGAGATCCTACGCCGACTGTCCATTCTGCAAAGATTCTTCCGCTTCCCGAATAGTTTGTAGTTACCCAGGTATTTGTTCCGGTACTTTTCCAGTCAGTTGCCGCTACATCCCAATTCGCTGATGCATAAGGGGAAACGCCTTTCTTATAATAAATGTTATTGCCTCTAATCCAGACTGCATAAAGATCACCAGTTGAGGTATCCAAAGAAATAGACGTATAGGCATTTGAAGCGTTTGTATCAAGTGACACTGCCGTCTGCCATGAAGTCGTAAATTCCTGATATCGAACGTAACCAGATGAATCCACATAAGTTAGATGCACATTTCCGGAAGAATCTGCAACTGCCGACATGTTGTTGGCAAGACCACTTAATCCGCTCGAATTAATTGTGGTAGGAGAAGCGTCCCAGGAAGTTCCGTTAAAGTTCTTGCCTTCAATTGTTGTGCCATCTTCCCAAACCGCATACATAGCACCGGATGTCCTCGGCACAATAACTCCATATTGATTGGTATTACTTGAAGTATTAAGTGTGGCAGATGTCCCCCAACCTGCAATACTATTTATGGCCGAAGCTTTAACTGCAACTATTTTATGGGCGGTATAGCTTACCGACAGTTTTGCTGCATATGATGAACCCGTTTCAAAACTCCAGTAGTTAATATTTGCAAATAAAAATAGGCAGTGCTAGCCTCAATTATTAGGAAAGAGGTGATAACACTGCCCAACTTAAATACTACTGATGTATTAAATGATAAT
>JAJYIG010000021.1 GCA_021790215.1 bacterium | reverse complement strand
GGCTTTATAACTACGTTCTATAAGAGTTATTAAACCGCTCCTCATAATGTATATTATCGTCCGGCAAATTTTTCGTCAATCTGGTTATAGCTAAAATATGGGACTATCTTGTTCCCAATATCGGCTCGGGGCAATGGAGGACATTTGGAATTATTGCTCTTAAGAGCCGAGAGTGTAAAATGAACTCATGGATGAAATTAAAATTACGGAAGTCGATCCGGGGGCCAAATCTGAGATACAAACGATAAAATCGTCAGGTACTACCTCAAAACAAGAGACCTCACAATCATTGGAGCAAAGATTAAAAGAAACCGACCCACGAAACTTTTTCCGATCAACAACATTTCAGAAACACGCTAGAGCTATCGACACTAATCCAGAACATCCTTGGGAAATTGAACCGGATTATTTTGTTTGGTCTAATGATACGGCAGCCGAAGTGACAGTCGCAACCGTATTTGATAAAGATAAAAAACAGGTGGGATTGCTTTTAGCTGCAAAAACTGTCGGTCAAGAGCCGGTTGCAACTTATATAACCGATTTAGACCCGGCAGTTAGAGACTTTGCCTCTGACGTGGTTAGTCTTGTCGCCAGGAGATTTCCCGTAATGTCCAGACAGGAATTCATTAAACAATTAGATGAAAATGATTCGGGGTTAATCACAAAAACTCCGGATGAAGCTGCCTCAGAGATTGCTACCAGGGCAATTAATTTACTACCAGACTACCCTACGGCTACCAAGTTGGATCACGAGATAAATTTGCCGAGGGTTGATTATGGGCAAGCGGAGCCGACCGAACAACAAAGAACTGAGTTGCAACAGTTCCTTGAGTTGCTTTCAACAAAAATGCCTCCCGCCAGTTTTCAAGCAAGCTTAGATGAATTTACAAAAAACATTCCCTTTACCGACCATATATATGGAAAAAACTTCAAATATATCTACACTGATGCACTAGGTTGGCTGGCAGCTAGTAGACCGGATACTCAAATTGACGACACGGCTTCAGAAAGAACTACCCCAACAGCTACGTTTCCCATAAAAGACCTCGTCAAAAGGAAGTTCAGTTCCGACGATGAATTAAAAAGGGTTCTTGCAGATATGCCGGTTAAACCGGAACCGGACACGAGACTTGCCAAACATGGTCCAAAAGTCGCCGAGTTTGTTGATCTCGATAAAGTCGTCGGTGGGCCGGGCATTACTGACTGGTCAATAGTATCCACTTCAGAAGGCAGAGGTCTAGATAGAATTAAGGAAATAGCTGATAAATTTACTAACGGAACAATGGATATTGCTGGACGCGATACACCGATTTATGTTGAGGAGGTAAATGGAGAATATTTTATTGGAAGAGATGGAAGGCACAGAATAGCAGCATTGAAAGCCTTAGGTGTTCCTTTTGCCCCAATGATGGTTAGCCACGTAGAATTGTAGATTTTTCAGCTCTATCAGATGAAGATTGGACATCTCAATTCCGGGCAGTTGACGAAGGTCGAACTTTTTGTGTTTGTGTTTAATCGCAATACTTATATACCAGCCCTGCACTACAACCCGAAACTGAGCACTTACTGCTTAAGTGTAAATTTTTATCGGACTGAATATTTTGTTAATGTCATCTCCTTCTTCTAAAAGCCTATACCTTGATGGTTTGGGGAGACGGGAAACATTCGATAAAAGGAGTCGGGTGAAGCTCCAAACCTCAAGGCTTTGAACGGTTGACTAAACCGTGTGCTATATTTAGCAGATGGCTAATTTTCTGATTATTATTACTTCTAAATATTTCTTTCTGATTAGCGTTCTAACTTTGGTAGTTTTCCTGGCAAAAGCCGGCGGCCAAACGAGAAAAAGGTTAATAGTCCTAACTTTGATTGCTTTCATTCTGTCTTTCCTTCTGGCTAAAATAGCAGCTATTTTTATCTATAACCCCAGGCCTTTCGTTACGGAGCATATTCAACCTTTGTTCGCTCATGCGGCCGATAACGGTTTTCCTTCTGACCACACGCTTTTAACCGCAAGTATTGCTTCGGTTATTTTTGTTTTTAACCGGAGGTGGGGAGTCTTACTTTTTATCCTGGCTTTGCTAATTGGCCTTGCTCGGGTCTTGGCGTCCGTCCACCAACCATTGGATATCATTGACTCAGTTGTTATCGCCGTCAGTATGACCTGGGTAGCCTTTGGCTTAAGTAAACGACTATGGATTTGGCAGAATTAAAAACCTATTTGGGAAAAAACCTTTCTTTGAAACTGGCCCGGAAGGTCCCGGAGATTATTGCCCTTTTTTGGATTATTAAACTTTTGACCACGGCTTTAGGAGAGTCGGTTTCTGATTATTTAGTACATACCATTAATCCGGTGATAGCTGTTTTGTTGGGGGCGGCGGGGTTAGGAATTTCCCTCCTATTGGAGTTCCGGGTCAGAAAATACATCGCTTGGATCTACTGGTTGGCCGTAGTGATGGTAGCCATATTCGGCACTATGGCAGCTGATGTCGTCCATATCGTCCTGGGTGTACCTTACTTAATCTCTACAATATTTTTTGCCGTTTGCCTAATAATCATTTTTAATATTTGGTATCGGGTGGAACACAGTCTGTCCATTCACACCATTAATAATCCCGGACGGGAACTATTTTATTGGGCCACCGTGATGACGACCTTCGCCTTAGGAACAGCCCTGGGAGACATGACCGCGATTACCTTGGGTTGGGGTTATTTATCTTCGGGGATGTTATTTATCCTTCTTTTCCTGTTACCGCTTTTAGTTAGAAAATTTTTGCATGCGAATGAAACTTTAACCTTTTGGTTAGCTTACATTGTCACCCGGCCCCTGGGGGCCTCTTTTGCCGATTGGTTTGGCCGGACTCCAGATTTAGGAGGATTGGGTTATGGCACCGGGCTAACAAGTTTAGTTTTAACCGCTATGATTGTCGTTTTAGTAGGATATTTAGCCCTGACAAAGATCGATACAAAAGGAGTTGACTGATTCTATATTCAGAGAGGCAAGTCTTATTTTTCTACTTGCGCTCGGACCTGATAATAATCTTTTATTGAATCCAAACCGTCGAAAACCCCATTGCAGATTTTAGGAAACTTAGCTTTATCCTGGTAACCGGTCGAATTGGCCCAGATTTTATCCAACCTTACTCTTGAATCACTATCGAAATATGTATAGGGGCACAGCATCAATTCGTTATCGTGGGTATATCCGAAACCCCAGTGAAATGCAAAATCTTTACCCAAGCCAATGTCGGCTTTATTCATCGGATAACCGATTAAATCTCCCCTTTTTACCACACTGCCTATCTTAAGATTTTGGTTATAATCTCCCATATTCCCGTAGACCATTTGGTAATAACCATTAACTACGACCACGGTCCAGGTGCCAATCCCCAATTTGTTATCGGTTGTTATACTCTGCACCCTACCGTCCGCGCTAGACAACAAGGAAACACGCTTTTTCCAGAAAAAATCCAACCCCGGATGGCCAATCTTGCCCGGGTGGTTTACTGTTTCCCCGTAAGGCATTATGGAAAAGGGCTCGTTGTCTCGGGAAAAAGGTAACGACAGGGTTATCCGCCGTTCATTTTCCAAACCGGGAAATTCACTTTCTTGACTTTTCCTCTGCTCGACCATATTCAAGACAACAACCACCCCCGCCAGCAGGATGACTGTTACTAAAATTAGCCACTAAAAGCGTTTAATAAATGTTTTTTTCGATTTATTTATTGGAGAAGTCTGAAGGTTTACGTTCATTTAATGTCTCAGCTGAACCCAATCCGGTCCTAGCCGCCCGGTCGGATCATTTTCTGTTTTATATTTAGCGGATATATATAAATCAGGATTATCAAAATGGCACGGATTGGCGTCGCGGTATTCTTTGGTGAACTTGGTATTATCGGGAGTGATCCCGTATTTTGCAAATTCAGCCAGAACATTATCCGTCATATGGTCAAAAGCGCTTCCTAAAACCTCCTTCACGTCTTTATCCCTGCCATAAAATTGCCTGGCTCCCAGATCAATATCAAAATCGTTTATTTTGCTTTCCAGGGCCGCATAACCGATAAGTTCGCCGGCTTTAACCTTGTCGCCGACTTTAAAATCTCTGGCGAAATATATATGTCCGAAATTGAATTTGACATTGGGATCTTTATCCGTTCCAAAATCTATACCGTTTCCATGGTGCGGTCTCTGTGGAATATTCTTGTCCTTTTCCCAGCTGATTTGGATTATTGTGCCGTCGAAGGGCGCGAACAATTTAACTTTATCCATCGTTCCCTGAAACCGGGGAATGGGATAAAAATAATGCTTCATGGAGCGGTCGAGTTCCAGAACACGGTCAAAATCATAGCCGTCCCTGTTATGGCCTGCACAGCTACGGTATTTCGAAATACTTTGGATTTGGCTAAGATCAACAGGAACAGCGGTAATATATTTTGCCGTTGGATCGGGCCAGCCAAATTCCCCAACCTTTTTACTTAACGTCTTTATGTCTCTTCCTCTATCGTGTTGAGTCCCAAGAAGAGCGGCGATCCCGACGCCGCTAAAAATCAAAAATATTATTGGGAAAATCCACCAAAATCGCTTAAGAAAAGGCGTCCTTACCTGTTTTGCCTCACTTTTAACATCCTCTGTCTTATCAGCAGAGGTTCCGGTTTCCTCTTCCATAGACTCCTTGCCTTAAATCAGTTTAGCATAACTAGAGAGAAGTCTTATTGTTTTAGTAAAGGAAGAAACATGGGGTAATAATAAAAAACTTTTTGCTCGCTTATTGGGATGATTTTAGAACTTTACTGGTCTAAACCAGAGATTTTTCTAAGTCAATACATCGATCTTCAACTCCATTGTAAACTCCATCAACATATGATTGTTTGCCGTCATGTCTATAGCCTAAGTGCTCATATAATTGTTTTGCGTGTAGGTTTTCAGTTGGATTAACTGCCAAGCCAATCTTTTTAAAACCTTTTACATGAGATAGTTTCTCGCATTCTTTAATTAGAGCAGTTCCATAACCCTTACCCCTCTCGCTTTCTTTAGTGAAGAGATCTTCCATATCAGGATAGTCCGGGTGGGTTACTTTGCCAAAATATTTTAAGTAAACGAAACTGACAATTTGATTGTCACTTTCGATAATTAAAAACTCTGCTTTACCATTTTCTTGAGCTTTTAATCGATCGTTAATTCTTCCATCCTCTAATCCGGGTTTGACTTCTTTTAGTTGTGGAGAATCCCCACGGGCAGCTTTTCTTATAGACATACGTAGATTCTATCAGAAGTTCGAGTCCTGGTGGGGGTGTGTAGTTATAAGGATAGTTTTCGTACCTAGAAAATTTTGCTCGCTTGCTGGGACAAGTTTCGGAACTAATTGAATAAAGTATAGTCAAATATTTGACCAGAGAGGCGGGAGAATGCGACGATATAAAAAGTCAGATGAACCAGTAATTAAAGGGCTAATAAACCTAAAAGCAGGGCCAGTACTCCTCCGGCAGCGATTCCCAGTGATTCCATCCCCGTCCCGGTTTGTGGTATTGCCGGCGGAGTAGCGGCCGACCGGCAGGAGACGTCTGAGGTACAGGTATCCGTACCGGCTCCGGCGACCAGTACACAGGCATTGTTTTGACATTCTTTGTGAGTCGGATTAGAAGACTGAGGAGTGGTTTGGCAATCGGTATCCGTATTGCAGCTATTCGTTCCTGCTCCTGCCACCGTAACGCAGGAGTTATTTTGGCAGGTCTTATGAGTGGCTGAAACTGTAGCCGGCGTGTAAGTGTAGGATAAATTGGTAGTGCAGCTGCCGACATTAGTAGCTCCGGCTGAGTCGCTGGCTGTGGCTGTAATTGTCCAATTCTGAGAAACAGAGGGTAAAACTGCCGGAGCTGTCCAGGTAACCGAGGTTCCTGTTTCTGCAGAAAGCTGCCCGCTGTTAGTCCCGTTAGTCGCTGTATTCCAGGAGAATCCTACAGGAGGTATCCCTCCGGAAGACGTAACCGATAAACTTCTTGTTTCACCGCCGGAAGTAATTGTACCCTGTGAGGGTGACATGGTTAAAGAAACGCACTTTAGAGTCTGCGGGGCAGCATGGTAAGTCAAGGTGATATTACAATTCCCGGTATCGCTGTTAGCCTTTGCATCGGTCACCTTAGCAGAAATCGTCCAGGTTTGTCCGTCGGTTAAAGTCTGAGGCGCTGTCCAGGTTACTGTCCCTCCGCCGGTACCCGACAAAGTACCTTTATTATTACCGGAGGAGGTCTGGGTCCAGGAGTAAGTCAGCGGAGCGGTTCCGCCGGACGCGGTAGCGGTAAGAATTCTGGTTTCCCCGGGTGAAGAAACAGACGTACTTCCCGGTACCAATTTCAGAGTACCGCATTTAAGTGCCTGCGGCGCAGTCAGG
The DNA here is from genome assembly GCA_021790215.1 of bacterium. GTDB lineage: Bacteria > Patescibacteriota > Microgenomatia > UBA8517 > UBA8517 > JAJYIG01. Next base: position 7,650 of record JAJYIG010000021.1, on the reverse strand, counting down.
GTAAAAGACAAGTTACAGGCCGGAGTGGGAACCGCCGCCCGAGGTGTTACCTGGGGAACCGTGGGAGCGACCGGTTTAAACGGGGACATTCTCCAGGCGGTAAGAATGGCCACAGTTCCCAATACGAGGGCAAAAACTGCCATCAGAATACCTAAAATCATCGGCCGCCGGTTTTTTAATCCATCCATATATTTTTGTTCTGCCAATGCACCCTAATTTGTACACTGTAATTACCTGGCCCGTCCGGTGTATAGATCTGACTGGTTTTATAAAACAATTCTGAGCCGGTATCTTTTTCCGGGGCCCGGACTGCCGGAACAATATTGTCCAAAGCCGTTGCCCCGTCTTTGGTAATCAAAAACTCTATCTCATCAATTTTGTCTGTCCCGGAGCTGACCCAGCCGTATCCCGTAAAAGTCACCGGCTGGCCGATGGTCAGGGAACTGAGCGGTTTATCCGCAGTTACCATCTGGCAAGAAGCATTTTCCAAAGAGGTCGGCGGAGGGGGAGAAGGAGGCGGAGTGGGTGGCGGCGTGGAAGGCGGCGTGGTGGTGCAGTTACTGCTAACTCCGCTGGCACTATTACCACAGGATCCTCCCCCGGCTACATTGGCGGTCACATCGGCTTGCCAGGAACAACCGCTTCCGCTCATGCCTCCGTGGAACGGCAGACCGCCACTTCCCCCGCGTGAGGTGCCACCGCACAATCCGGAGGTCCCTCCGCAACGGCTGGCAAACCAGGTCACACTGACGGTTGCCCCGGCACAATTACCCGACTTAGCTATTACGCTGACTCCCCCTTCTCCGGCGCTGCAGCTGATCTGGCAGCCGGTGCTACTTCCCGGCGGAAGCGCTCCTCCCTGACAGGATCCCAGATTTGCATCCCAATGACAGTTCTGGTGTGTCCAGCATGTCGGCTCATCAAACCCTCCGCACCCTGTTGTCGAGTTGGTTCCCCGACAGGTAGCATAAGAACAAACCTTAGAACAACAGGTGTCATCATTTTGACAAGCTGCCCCATTACCCGAACAGGTAGGGGCCGGCGGCGGAGGGGGAGAAGGAGGCGGAGTGGGTGGCGGCGTACCACAGGTGGCGGCGGAATTATTAGGATCACATGCCGCTCCGGGGTCACAGCCTCCGGAACGTACCTGAACACAGCGGTAATTTTGACAGGCATAACAGCCTTTCAGCGCCGGTGGAGGCGGGCTGGGCGGTGGCGGAGTGGGAGCTGGAGCCGGGCCGGCAGACACACAGCACTGGTTCGCATTACAACGATATCCAGAGTCGCAGTCGGAATTTGTATTGCACTCGCCACAAATAATTGAGGCCCGGCTTCTAATCTCCTGTTGCTGCCGGACCAGAACCACCCCACCGGCCAGTCCGCCCAGTAGTGCTACGGTTATAATAACTCCCAGAAATAGATTCCTCCTACCGGAAGTTTTTTCGGAAATTCCGGGTACCACGGCTGTAAGTTTAGGTCCGGATTTACTACTCTGGCGCATTCGTACAAGAAGAAACGCCACCAGCAAAAAAGCAGTAAAAAATAACAGCAGTGTCGGTATTGACAGGTACGAGTAGAGAAACATAACCTACCTATTTCTAAGGTAACAAATTGACAGCCAAAAAAGAATAGCTGATAACTTTTCTAAAAATAACTAACAGACCGGCCCCGAGAATCATTGGATACCGGGATACTGGGCGGAGTAGCGGCAAACCGGCCGGAGACGCCTGAGGTCCCGGTATCCGTACCGGCTCAGGGCAATGAACGAAGTTTGGACTTTTTGGGCTCAAGACTGGTTAGTGAATTTGAGGCCAGAAAGGATGACGATTTCGGCACTGCGGCAGCAAAGGAGATTAGAAGAATCCTCTTAACATAACCAACAGTCGAGTTTCTTGACCAAACTACTAATACCTGTTATAATAACCTATAATAGATGATCGTTTTAAAGCACTTTCATACTATTAGTACATTTATAAGTTAATAAACGAACAAGCAAAATTAAGAAGGTCACGTCCGATAAGCAGAGAAAACTTCTCTCTTTTTCGGTCGTGATCTTCTAAACATCACACGCTTCGTCACTGAAGAAATCCAAACGACCGGAGGTAACAAGGCTAAAAGTCTTTCGGTAGCAGCCGAAACGAGTCAAAAATCAGATTCAGATTCTTTCCACGGAGGAAAAAGTGAAGAAGTTTTGCGTTCTTTTAGTTCTCGTGCTCGTGCTCTCGGCAATTGCGGGAACGTCCGCTGGATTAGCATTTGCAGGCAACGGATTCACGGACACAAACACGCTGTCCTACGAGTTTGACAATGGGAATTTCGGTGGTGCTAATGGCGGGACCTGGTACTGGGAACTCCAAAAGAACACCGGGGCGCTTAACACTACGTTTACCGATTATGGTTACGCGGATGCTGGCGTTGTTGTGGATCTCGGGCTGGCAGACAACTTTACTGGCATCACTGCCAATACTTCCGGTTCAATGGCAACCAACATTTGGATCGGCGACGGCTCGGATGCCTACACGCCTGGTCAGTACCACGGTGCCAATTTCAGCTACGGCTTTCAGCAATCTGGAGGCGAGTTCTGGATGACCTCTGGACCACACGTTGGTGAAACACTGACCCCAGCGCAGATCGCCGCAGACTTCTCAGGTCATGAGGTTTTTGCCTGGGTAGGCTTAGTCTACTCTGGTACGTCAGTCATTGGCAGCGTATCGTCGGTCAACGGTCACGCTATTGGTAACCGCACAGTGAGCTTTACCAACAATGGGAACGGCACAGTGACCGTGGTGGTTCACTAATCGGCTGGCAAAATTACCAGTAATGCCACCAATCGGAGAAATTCTGTAGGTTGTTTGTTCGGGATTTATTAGCTGTACAGAGCGCTTGTTGAGTTGACAAACCAAGGAAGAAACAGACCAGCTACAATCGCGTAGATTTGGTAACTTTCTTTCCTTTTGTCAGCTTCAGGCGCTCTTTTTTTTGCTGCAGCAAGCCTTCTCTATGCCTCAATTACGAAATCAGTTCAAAAAGCATCCCCGGCTCGCTGGTGTGGATGATTTTCGACACTTTTTTGTGCACAAATTTAAAAAATAATTTTGCCTTTGTTTTTTATTAAAAATTCCGCTTCTTCTTTAAACGCCATCATGTTTATGGCCTCGTTATACTTAAACCAACCATATTCTTCTTCGGCCTTTCCATGATCGAAATTATCTGAAGTCATTAAAAACATATGAATAGTTTTTAAAACAATCTCGCCACTATCTTCTGTAGCTTCTCTAATTAATTCTCCGATTTTCTTTACAATCTTAAAACTTTTTAAACCAGTTTCCTCTCTTACTTCTCTAACGGCTGTTTGTTCAATTGTTTCACCTGGTTCAACATGACCCTTAAGAAATCCTAAATCTCCATTATTTGGATATTTAACCAACAAAAGATAGCGCTCGTCTCCTCGTTTTTGAACAAATATTCCACCGGCGCTAGTTGCTTGATTCATTACAACTTCTCCCCCTTTCCCAAATGAAAATGTAGTTGATTTACTTCTTGTCTTTTTCCACCATTAGTTAGCAGAAAATAATCATCTTCCCAATTAAGTTCAATAATAATTTCTTGGGCAACTTTGTATATTTCGTCCAAATATATAAAATCTTCTCGTTTTAATGAAACTAGATCTTTAATGGCTTTTTTGGGAACAATTAAAATATGTTGTTCCCAAAATGGTTTTGGGTGCCAAAAAAGCAATTACTTTGTCTGTTTCTTTAACTTTTTTAACAGGAATAATTTTACTCAATTTCCCAAAAAGCTATCTCAATAATTAAATCCCCAAGTTGGGTTTTAGATAGAGTAAATAAGGCTTTCTTCACAGCAGAAGTATATCAAAAGTCCGAACTTCGTATATTGGGCTCCCCCTAAAGGACTTATTCTGCAACCACAAGTTAGAGTTTGATTTTACCTTAAACGACCTCAAAGTCTTTACTTCTCAGTTCAACCAACAGGCACAATACCAATTTTTAAGCGTTTAGCCCACTTGTTAATTGCAAAAGTATATCTTTTTCAGTGCAACCAGAATCAATAAAAACGAGCTTGTTGAAGGTAAATTTCTTTGGTAGGAACTCGGAAATATAAGCGGCTGCTTCATTTAAGTGTTCGTCTTTGATATTTCTGGCTATTTTGATGTGGTCTCCCAATGCTTCTTCAAAGGAAGTACAAGTTTTTTCACCCAATTCTGCTTCTGATTTATTTAGTTGGTTTAAGTAATTTTGACTATCGGAAAGACCATATTTGCTTAATAAAGCTTCCAACTCTGATACGAGCTCTCTTACTGGCTTGTTATCAAACATAAGGGATACTTTGTTACTCCAAGTTCTTGTCCTAACAACATCAAGGGTTACAGGCACAAGTTCAGTAAAGGTGCTTGCTAAATCTTCCTTTATGTTTTCAATTAAGGCGTCGTCGTTAGTTTCCACCAGATAAGAAACACTAAGATGTGGCAATACCTGCGTCCTTTCGCTTTCAGCGCCCCAACCTTTCTTAATTAACTCACCTCTAATTTGGTATATCTTTTGGATTACTTCGTCAGTTGGAAGTAAGGCAAAAATTGGTTTCATATCTGTTCCAAATGTTGTCTTTTTCATCAATTATTATTTGCTTATTATATAACCGTTTTTCGTTAGGATTTTATACCCAGCATCAGATTTACGCCTAGGAACTTTTTTGTTTAGTATTTTACCGACAGTTTCATTTTGAAGTTCAACCCGACAATCATCAAGAAAAGCAGATATTTCAGTCATCTTATGCCAATAATCTTCAATTTTTTTTTGCTTTGTCTGGACTTAGGTTATTTGTTAGGCCATACATTTATAAAGAACCTCGTTAAACTTTAATGTTTTGTCCTCTTGGACTCCGGGCAGTTGACTCGATTCGGAACCTTTACGCTCGAACTAAGGAAGGGTTTTAAAAGAAGCTAATATCTGATCAACAGTTTTTTGGTAAGTTTGTTTATCAGATCCTTCTATTTCTATATATAACTTGTTATAAGATTTGTCTCCGTTTTCTAGAAAAATTGCTCGGTTAGAGCTTAAGTTGGCTGGATTGTTATCAGTTGAATAATATTGATAACCGCTGGTATTACCGATATTTACCGACGTTAAGTTAAATTTATCTCCGCCATATTGAGCCAAACGGTCTTTATCTGCTACAGCTTTAAGATCTGATAGCCCTAGGGGTTTGTAAATTACACTAATCACAAATCCATCTACAAACCCGGGATTATTCGGACTTTGATTTTTACCATAGTAACTAATAGAGGCTGTGTTTTCGTAAGCAACCTTTCCAATCGAAGTCTTTACACCGGGCAGACAATTTAGCTGAAAATGAAATTCTGCAAAAGAACAAACTTCGGGTGACAGAGTCTTAGTGGGTGAAGATATTTCGTTGACCGGTTTAGTTTGGTTCGGAATTTCATTAGGGACAACTTCATGTCTCGCGAGTGAAATTCCTGCTTCCTCTTTATTTTGTTGATTTTGCCAATAGAAGCATCCTGCTGCAGTAGCAACTACAAACAAAACCCCCATGACTCCGACTAACACAACTAGAGTATTCCCCCTTTTCCCAATCATAGGTCAAGAGTGACAGAAAAAAATAGAAAAGTCAAAAGTCCGAACACCCACTGAGGGTCACCAAAATTCGAGGCTAAAAAGACCTGGCTCCCCCTGAAGGACGCATTCGTCAACCAAAAAATTGAGGTTCCAGATATAGAATTATTCCAGCCAGCATATCTTCAACTATTTGCTCCCTATTCCGACTAGCTCAAAATTGTGCTAAATTTTATATATTCGGATGGTTGGAGGTGATAATAATGGCTCAAAATGATGGAGTTGCCGAAATAGCGGGCGCCTTGACTCGTGAAGAAATGGGGATTAGGGACGATGAGAGAGAAGCTACCAGACTTACTCCCATGTCCTCACTTCAAGATAGTGATTTTGAAAGAAGCACTGGTTTGGAATGGTTAAGCGGGCGTCACGCCGAGAAAAAGCCACTTGAACCAGCAATTGTCGAGAGAGCTAAACTAGCTGTAGAAGCGTACAAACGGGGTCTGGAGGAAATGAAGCAATATCATGACGATGATCCAGAATACGGCGAACACGTACAAATAGTTGGAAATGTCCGAGTATCAAATGCCGGCCCGGAAGGAAGATATATGGTCAATTTCACCACTACGAACGTTCGTGGTGAAGATGACTGGCGAGCGGCCGCTAATACGATGATGTTTGATGAACGAGCTAACGACCTAGACCATACTTATGGAGCAAGGGAATGGAGTGGTAATTGGGTTTATGGCGAAAGAGACGGGAAACTTTCTCTCATTGGTCAATACAAAGATCAGTATGATAAGAGTGGCGGAAAATTAACCGAGGCTCTTACTAATGCCGGTTGGACGAATCTAGGTGAGGTTCGAGCATCAGACACGGACAGACACGCTGGATTTATAACGCCACCAAAGAAATAGAGGAGTTATGGCCCATTATGAACCGCTCAATTGAGCGGTTCTTTTGGTGGTAGTAAAATAGGCCAAAACGTATTTGAGAAAAAGTAATGAATACTAACACTTCAATATCAAGTTCGCTGGATTTAGATGACCTTATTGGCCGCCTCGACGCTTATCTACTTCAGGGATTTCTGCTTAAAAGATCAACTTGGTATAAATACGACACCGAAAGTAAAAAAGATGGATATGAACAGCCAGCTCTGCTGAAGGAATTTGAGGACAACATTAATAAATGGCTAAACGAGGTGGATTACAGAGGGTTTTTATGACGAAAAGTACAGTAAATACCGGGAAGACCAAAAGGCCATAGAAGCCAAACTAGCCAATTTGACTAACTCTGACGAGAATTACTATTTGACGGCTTTTTACCTGCTAAACCTCGCCTCAAGAGCCGCAGAACTTTTCGAAAGTTCTGAACCGGAGCAAAAACGGCTTCTTTTAAAGTTGACACATCAGAACTTGAGGTTAGAAGGGCAAACGGTCCGTTATGAAGCCCAAAAACCATTTGATCAGATCTTCGATCTGGCCCATCGTCAACTCTGGCTCCCCCGGTAGGACTCGAACCTACAACATCCTCGTTAACAGCGAGGCGCTCTGCCGATTGAGCTACAGGGGAAAGAGTGTTTTCAGTTTTCCTCTTTTTCGCGCTTCTACTCTATTTGGGTAATTCTTCAAAATAAATTAACTTGTAAGGTCCTCTGTTTTTCGGGGATTAGTTCTTTTATTGGGAAACCCCCTTATATAAGCCCTTATCCTTCTCGTTTCTCAAGACATAAAAAAAATTTCTCCGAGCAATTTTAGCACGAAAACAGCCGCAATTCTATTACAGAGAACAGGAAACTTGGTTGTGCTGTAATCCGGCTTACTCCAGCAACAAGATAAATCCTTCCGTTTACGACCCCCATGGTTTATTGGCCGATTCAGACTTTGGTTAAGGCCGGCAGCAAAGACATTGTCATTGTCGTCGGCGGACCGTTTACCGGCCACTTCATTCTTTCCATCCGCGACGGCAAAGATTTTGGCGAGCACCTTAATTTTACTTATGCCCGGATGCGGGTGTTTCAGTTTTTCTTCAGGTTACTCCTTTAAGCTTATTTCAACAGCTC
>JAJYIG010000020.1 GCA_021790215.1 bacterium | reverse complement strand
ACTATACTCACAGCAATATTGACTAACATGGACTTATTATATAACATTATTCTCATCATGCTCGAAACGCCTCATGTGGCAGTAGGGGCTTTAATTGCCACTAAAATTCCAAATCCGTTTATCGCAATTCCACTTGCGTTCGCAAGCCATTTCCTTTTGGACAAAATCCCCCATTGGAACCCACACCTAAATAAAGAAATGAGAGAGTTTGGTCATCCCACCAGAAAAAGTACGGAAATTGTGGTTGCGGACACCGTGATAGCACTATTAATCGGAAGTTTCTTCGCGTTTAGAGCCGCTCCCGACTATACTCACTCTGTCACAATTCTTTTAGCCTGTTTTGCCTCGGTTCTGCCCGATATTATTGAGGCTCCTCATTTCTTTTTAAAAACAAAGGGAGAAATTATTAAAAAATGGATTTCTACTCATCGCGCGCTTCAAAACGACGCAGCACCTTTTTGGGGTTTGTTAACCCAAACGGTCACAGTTATTGCCGCAACCTGGCTAATCTTCAAAGGGTAAAAAGTGCCGAGGGAGGGAGTCGAACCCTCACGAGGTTTAAAGCCCCATAGGTTTTTGAGACCTACGCGTCTGCCATTCCGCCACCTCGGCATAAGAACAGTCATATTTTACCATTTAGATTTAGGAAATCACACTCATGCTCTGATTACACAGTTTGAGGTTTAATTTGAAGTTTTTTTTCAATTACACCGACCCTATCTTCATGATTAGTCAACCGAAAGCTTTGAACGGTTTGCTCTTCTCTGATAGCTTTCAACTCTCCCATAATCTCATCCATTTGGTCATAAAACTCATTCTTGGTAGGAAGGTGTTTTAGGTCATCTTTCCTAACTAAGGTTTCATCCTCATCTATCGTTATTTTAATTAAGGACTTAATATTCTTAAGATCATCGTTAGTTAAAGACATAATTTAATATAAATCGTGTTAAAAGATCGGTCAAGACAATCTTATTAGATCACCGATTAATGTTTAGTGTCACGGCTGTAAAATCTGATTCTGTCTCCTCTGAAGTGGAGTGGAATTGATTTCAAAGGGCCATTTCTGTGCTTTGCTATATCAAGCATAATATTCTCATTGTTTTCATCATCCTCACGCCATAAAAACATAACTACATCTGCATCTTGTTCAATACTCCCCGACTCTCTAAGATCGGCCAACTGCGGTTTTTTACCTCCTCTGGTTTCAACCGCACGCGATAGCTGGGAAAGGGCCAAAACAGGTATTTTAAGCTCCCTGGCCAGGTTTTTAAGCCCCTGCGAAATCTCCGAAACTTCCTGAACCCTATTTTCAAGGTTCCTGGAACGGGCAAGCTGCAAATAATCAACAATCAAAAAGTCCAACCCGTTTTCTACTTGCAAACGCCTTGCTTTGGTACGCATCTCAAGAATTGATAAGGCCGGAGTATCATCAATAAAAAGCGGGGCTTCGGCAAGTTCGCCCATCGCATTACTCAATTTAGTAAAATCATCCTCCGAAAGTTTACCTGTTTTTAATTTCCAGGCATCTATATCCGCCTGGGCCACCAGGAGTCTATCAACAAGTTCCTCCCTGCTCATTTCAAGCGAGAAAAATCCAACAGGTCTTTTAACCTGGAGTGCAACATACTGAGCTATATTCATGGCTAAGGATGTTTTACCGACACCCGGCCTTGCCGCAAGAACTATCAAATTTGATTTCTGCATTCCGGCCAATGCATTGTCAAGATCGGGAAAGCCAGTAGGAACCCCCCTCATTCCCTCACCGCTTTTGTGAAGTTCGTCAATTCTATCAAAACTCTCCGCCAAAGTATCTCTTACTGAAGTGAAAGCTTTACTCAATGACTTCTGACTTAGAGAAAAAATTTCACCTTCAGCTCTATCCAGGACCTCATCAGCCGCTAAAGCTTCGTCCATTGATACATCCACAAGTCTTGCAGCAGCTGACATTAAGGATCTCTTGGTTGCCGTATCTTTAACAATCCTGCCGTAGTGCTCGACATGCGCTGCAGTGGGAACTTTATTGGCAAGATCAGCCAGAAATGATGACCCGCCGACATTTTTCAGACTCTTTCTTTTTTTCAATCTCTCGGCAACAGTTAGCACATCGATGGGCTCACGATTCTGATACAAATCTAGACAAGCTTCATATACTTCTCTGAGACGCTCGTCATAAAAATCTTCCGGAAGTAAAAATTCCGCAACCGCAATAACAGCATCCTTATCAATAAGCATCGCCCCAAGAACACTTTCTTCTGCCTCCTGTGAGTGAGGAGGAACCCTAATGCCGGATTGTGTAGTCACCATCTTAATTGACACTTATACTATCTTGGGGCAGTTTGTAAAGAAGTACCACTAAAATCCCACAAATTATTGCTTTACATCCAAAACAATAACTTTTGATCCTTGATCCTCGATTATCTCTTCGTGTTTTATTGAAAACTTCGGCATATTTTCTGTGGGCATACCTGTTTCTTTGATAAAACTATCTACAGGTTCAAGCTTCTCCGAAATCTGAGGAGATAAACCCGGAACCTTGTAATGCATCGGTAAAATAAAATAAGGATCGATTTTGGAAACAACATCCGCAGCTTCTTTTGGTCCAATTGTATAAAAACCTCCTACAGGAATCATTAGTACATCAATTCCCCCCATTTGATTTACCAAATCATCACTTAAGACATGCCCCAAATCCCCAAGATGTGCAATCCGTAGTCCTTCAGCTTCAAAAACATAAATTGTGTTTTTACCGCGGGCCGCACCCGATTCGTTATCATGAAAGGAAGGATAACCAATAACTGAAACCCCCATCACCTCATATTCTCCCGGTCCTTCGATAATCTTTTTAGCTCCCGTTACTTTTGAAACTGCATTATGATCCGCGTGAGAGTGGGATACTGAAACGATGTCTCCTTCAACTGTCGGATACTTCAAACCAACCATACTTGAATCAAATGGATCAGTTATAACTGTGGCTGACTTTGTGCGTATCTTGAAACTTGAGTGTCCTAAATATACAATATCCATGCGTATAAAGCATTGTAATTTCTAAATCCTAAATTGACAAGATCCTATTATTAAACTATATTTCTAACTCATGAGAAAAGAAATCGTCTGGGTGGCAGGAATTGGAATTCTATTCGGACTCGTTATTGCGTTTGGAGTTTGGAGAATTAATTCTTCCATATCAAAAGATACGCCCCTTCCACCCAGTGTAAGCCCTACTCCATCTTCCCCTTCCGAGTTTGAGGTAACTTTGAATCAACCTCAAAACGATGATGTCGTTATATCCTCGCCGGAAACAGTTTCCGGAATAACGAAACCTCTATCCTGGATTGTGGTTTCGGGTGAATCGGTTGATTACGTTTTACAAAGTGGTAACGATGGAACATTTAGCCAGAATGTCGACCTTACTCCCGGAACCAATCAAATTCAGGTAACTACTTTTGGCCCGCAAGGAAATCAAGCACAAGCAAAGGTTTTGATAGTCTATTCCTCAGTCTTCCAGGAAAATTCAGCAGGAACTCCAGCAGCTGCCTCAAGTGCCTCTGGTGAATCACAAATTAATCAAAACGTGGCCCAAAGGCTGGCACAGGCTTCCAACCATCCTAAAACATATTTAGGTTCAGTTACAGACATTGCGGATTCAACTATCGAAATAAAATCTCTCGACAGCGAAATCCAACAAATTTCAACTGCGGGTAGCGGAATTGCTGTTATAGACACACGAGGAAATTTGACAAAGTCTCTTAAACTAACGGACATCGCAATCGGCGACTTCATTATAGCCATGGGTTATGTTGATGAAAGTCATGTTCTTTCTGCGCGAAGAATCTTAATTTCAGATTCAACAACTGAGCCCAAAGTTGCCTATTCTTTGGCCAAGATTGCCAATATAACAAAAGGTTCCCTGACAGTTATAAACGTCTCAGACGGGAGCAAGGCCACACTTCAACCAGACAAAAATACAGATATAGAAATCGTCAACAATGGAAAAAGTAAGAATGCTAAATTGTCTAATCTGAACATAGGTGATGAAATAATTTACGTGACAAATACAACGGCTGGAGAAGTTATTCCAAGGTCAGTCTTTGATATTGCTCCCGTTTCCCCTACCCCAACACCTTAATATTTACGATATTCCTGGTTTTTTTCCTTTAAAACAGCTAACATATCATTATGCAGAAAGGTCCGGTCACACCGAAAGGATTTGGGGATATACTCCCGGAAGAAGCTGCAAAACGCAGGAAGATGTTTGCAGCTATTGTCCCTGTCCTGGAAAAATACGGTTTCGTGCCTCTTGAAACCCCGACAGTTGAGTTTGCTGAAACACTTCTCGGCAAATACGGAGAAGAAGAAAAACTCGTTTACCAGCTAACGGATAAGGGCGGAAGAAAGTTGGCACTTAGATACGATTTAACCGTTCCCCTGGCACGATTTGTAGCTAATAATCTTGGACTTTTGAAGCCCACTTTTTCCAGATATCAGATAGGACAGGTTTTTAGGGGAGAAAATCCACAAAGAGGAAGGTCAAGAGAATTCACACAGTTTGATTTTGATACGGTCGGCTCTGATGACTACAAAGAAGATGCAAAAGTAATCGCAACAGCTCTCGAAAGTGCGCTGGCCATAAACCTTAATGAATCATATATTCAAATTAACGATAGAAAAATTTTTGATAAATTAGGCGTTACTCAAGATCAGGTCAGAACTATCGATAAAATAGATAAAATTGGGGAAGAAGCAGTAAAAAAGATGGTAGGACAGGATATTTTTGATAAACTTTCGGCTGAACCAAAAACAGAAAGGCTTTCTCAAATCTTTACTGAGCTTGAAAAATACGGTTTCAAAGAAAACAGAGACTTCGCTTTTAATCCCTATTTAGCACGAGGTTTAGATTATTACACTTCAACGGTATATGAGCTGAAATTAAACAAAGAGGAAAAACTCACTATTGGAGCCGGAGGGCGTTATGATAATCTCATCGGAATGTTTGCCGGCCGTGCTATTCCTGCAGTAGGGTTCAGCTTCGGAATCGACAGAATTGTCGAACTCATTGCAAATAATTAATTGCTAATTGATAATTAAAGAATGAGCGCCCACCGCCTCAAAGCCTATATCGAGCTACTTATAGTAGCAATTATTTGGGGGGTCGCGGTAGTTATAATCAAATACACACTCGGGGGGTTCTCCCCTCTTATCTTCCTTACTTACAGGTTTTTTATTTCAACCGTCATTGCAATAATATTCTTTCTGTTTGTGGGTTTTAAGCCACCTAAAGACCGCAAAACTCTTCTTCTAACTTTATTTAACGGGTTTCTCATTTCCACAGTATCGCTGGGGCTTCTTTTTCTAGGAACAAACAATACAACGTCGATTGACGCCAATTTAATTTCTTCAATAACACCAATTCTTGTTGCTGTTGCTGGAGTACTTTTTCTGAATGAAAAGGTAACAAAAAGAGAAAGTGTCGGAATTCTTATTGCATTAACAGGAACAATAATAACAATTATCGGACCTTCATTAGGAAACGGCAAAACCAGTTTTTTCGGAAATCTTCTTGTTCTTGCCTCTGTAATCGTGACCGTAGCAACAGCCGTCTTTGCCAAAATCGTACTCAGAAACAAAGTTGACCCTCTTTTTGCAACTAATGTTTCATTTATCGTGGGATTTATAACCTTAGTCCCATTTGCCGCCCGAGAACTTTTGGATTCCAATTTCAAAGTTATTACTTCTGTACCTTTTGGCTTCCAAGTCGGGGTTTTTTATATGGCAATCCTTTCTGGAACACTGGCTTACTTCCTTTGGCATAAGGCTGAAAAAAGCATTGAGATTGGCGAGGTGAACCTAATAGCATACCTTTATCCAATTTTTGGTACACCGCTTTCCATTTTCTGGCTTAAGGAAAAGGTAACCACGTTTTTTCTTGCTGGCTTGGTTGTAATAGCAATCGGGGTGTTCCTTGCCGAATGGAAGAAAGGACACTATAGGAATCTTCACGAGTAATAGCTCCCGACAAGCACCTAAGTAAGACTATATATCAGGTTCAATCCATCCATGAATTTGGGTATTAACAACGAGTTGGTATTAGATGTAGTGTGATTTGCAGGAAAGATTGGGGATTTTCAAACATTTCAGGGTGTGAAAATCTGGTACAAAATTCTAGCACTACACTTTGTAACTTGTCACGCGTTACATGATGATACATCCTTCTAACAAACGTTCGCAAGACTCCAAACATACCTTCAATTTCACTAGTGTGTTCAAACTCAAACTTTTTATGTATATCCCTGTTGTGGTTTACAGGCCACCAATTATCAATCTTGTGGTAGATACTTCCACCATCAGTATTTAATGTTGTATTTGGCCTTATGTAGCTTTCCAAGAAGTTCCAGGCATCTTCCCTAGCAGGGTTTCTTTTAAGAATCCTATATGCCAGTTTTTTGGTTCCAATTTCTTTTCCAAGAAAAAGTGTTCTTACCTCTTTACCTCCAAAATATGCTTCATCCAGCTGAACCAAGTGCTCAAGTATGTTTTGATCTTCAGGAAGCTTACTTCTAAAAACATCAAACCAGTGCCTAATTGTTGTTATACTAAGTCTTGAAAGCTTTGAGCTTTGTTTAACTGGTACTTGGGCTACAAAACACCACAAAACTAACCAAAAAGTTTGGAGTGGAAGTTTTAAGTTGGAAAGCCAAGTGTGACTGAACAGGGAAAACTTTCCTTTACAAGATTTGCATCTATATCTTTTTCCATACACACAAACTGATCTTGAAAGGCAATCTGGACAGTGAAGCGTAGTCCCAAAAACACACCACCTGATAGTTTTCTTTATCTGAGCCTCAGACGGGATCTGGTTTAACTGGTACATGTATTTCATTATATGAAATCTGTACCAACTCGTTTATATTACCCCTAAATCGCCACTTGACAAGGATTTTTAGGGAGTTAATAATGATTATAGATTCGATAACTTAAATGAAAAAAGTACTTGCCCAAGGTTTCACACTAGTAGAACTTCTTATAGTTATTGCACTTCTTGGAGTTATTGCAACAATAGTTATTGCAGCCATTAATCCCATTGAACAAGCAAATAAAGCAAGGGACGCCGGGTATAAGAGCGATGCAAGCGAGTTGGTGTCTGCTGTTCAAAGGTATTATGCCTCTCAGAATCAGTTTCCATGGACAACCTTGAACTCTACAGAATATCCTACCGCTGATAAGGCGTTTGGATGGGTCAATGCCGCCGACATTTCAGTTGGTCTTTGTGCGGCAGCGGGTGCTAGCTGCCAAACAACGACTGCGTCTCCTGCCCCGCTTATATCTTCATATGAGTTGGAAACATCGTTCTTGAGTAAATCGTGGATTGGAACTGGTGTTGGCGCAGGAGACATGCTATATATTGGGAAGGCCACAGGAGCATCTTCCGGAGTCTATGTATGTTGGGTTCCTAAATCAAGTGCAAATCGTCAGAATCTGATAAATAGTTGCTCAGCGACAAGTACATCGGCTTGTAAAATGATGGACTTGTCTGCAACTGGAGGTTTTACTGCGAGCGGTACTCCAGTTAAAAGTACTACCTGCACAAGTCCTAATGATACAGCGTGGTCACCAGCTTCAGGATTACTTCCTTCATGTGCAGAGTGTGTACCGGAGTAAGGTTCTTCATGAATAGTTCATTTAGTTTGATCAGTGTTTGTTGTTTCATCCCTCCTTACAGATGCTACAATTAATAATGCTATTTGGTATTCTTCTTTTTACCCTGGGTTTAATTTTTGGTTCTTTTATCACCGCTTTTACCTGGCGCTACCCGCGCGGGATTTCCATTGCTAAAGGGCGGAGTATGTGCCCCGTCTGCCGCCATAAGATATCCTGGTACGACAACATTCCCCTATTATCCTTTATCATCCTTGGCGGAAGATGCAGAAGTTGCAAAAAACCAATCTCGGTCCGTTATCCTTTGATTGAACTTTCCGTGGGTTTTGGATTTATATTTATTTTTTTCAATTTTTATCCCGATTATTTAACAATGATCTATTATCTAATTACCTATTGTATTCTTGTTTGTATTTTTGTAATTGATTTGGAAAATCAGGTTATACCCGATTTTTTTGTTTTCTTGGGAATTGCGATATGGTTCCTCTATTCTATTATTACCGGATCCCAGGCAATTTTTAGTAATTTATTAGCCGGATTTGTGTGTTCTATATTTCTCCTTATTATTTATTTGGTTACGCGTGGCCGTGGAATGGGACTTGGTGATGTTAAATTTGCATTACTTGGAGGTGTAACTGCGGGTTTGGGGCTGGCTGTTCCCTGGTTGCTTTTGGCATTCTTGACAGGTGGTTTAACCGGAAGCATACTTATTTTAGTAAGAAAGGCGAAGCTTAAAAGCAAAATTGCCTTCGGTCCGTTTTTGGTGTTGGCGCTTTTAATTGTATTGTTATGGTCAGAGAAAATAAACACGATACTGGGTTTACTCTTGTAGAGATGTTAATTGTTATAACGCTTCTTGCCATGCTGGCAATATTAGCTATTATGAGTTTTATTCCTCAAATTCGTAAGGGCGATGATGCTACCCGCAAATCCGATATTAATAGAATTAAAGTGGCAGCTGAAGAATATGAGAAAGATCACAATTGCTATCCCCCACCGACTATTATTGGCTGCAATCCCGGAGCAGGACTACAGCCATATTTAAATAAAATTCCCTGCGATCCTACGACGAATCAGTCTTATGTTTACGTTGTTGATAACAATACCTGCCCCACCTGGTACAAGTTTTATACTATTTTGCAAAACACCTCAGATTCTTCAATACTTCCAGGTATTGGCCCCGGCGATATTTATAATTATGTCAGTGGATCTGCGAATGCACCACCGGATGTTTCTTATTCCAATTCTAATTATTTTGGTTGCGTAAACGGAACGTGTGTGCATGTTGCAGGTCCAAGTTCTTGTAAGGTGACGTACGGAACTCTCAGTTCCTGCCAGCAGCAGTGCTCGCCTACGAATGCGTGTAATTAAAGATATATGAGTAATGTTTCAAAAAGTTTTTGGAAATTTTCTAAAACAGAAATAATATCTGTCGTTATTATTGTTTTAATTCTTATCGCCATCTCAATTCCCAATTTTGCCTCCAGTATTGTCAGGTACAGGGATCAGGTAAGAAGCGATGATTTGTTAACTCTTCAGAAAGCGCTTGATAGCTATCGTTCAGATGCTGGTTACTTTCCTCAATCAACTTCTGACGGACGGATGATTGCATGCCAGGATAAAAATGGACCCAAAGAATACGATAAAAAAGGCAATTTGGTGATTAAGCTGGTTCCTTGCCAGTGGGGTATCGATCCACTAACCGATATAGAAAAAGGTGGAAGTAAAATTTATCTAGATAGAATCCCGGAAGACCCCCAAGGTGCTTCCGGAATACATTATACTTATTTATCGGATGGTCAGAGATATCAACTTTTGGTCTCATTTGAGGACAAAGATGAGCCGGGATATGATCAGAAAGTCGCTGATAGAGGTGTTTCCTGCGGAGAAAGAAATTGTAACGTGGAGCGGGTTGTGAATGTTCCTCCATATATAACCATCGAGGAGTACGACTTACAACTCTATTGCCAGCAGTTTCCAAAAGATGCAAAATGTAAGGGCGTACATCTTAGCCAATAAATATGCAATACAGAAACAAGATTAATAATTTAAATCGCGCGTTTACGCTTGTTGAGCTTCTTGTTGTAATAACGATCTTAGGAATCCTAGCCTCTATCGGATTGGTAGCATTTACAAGTGCCCAGATGAGAGGTAGAGATGCGGCAAGAAAGTCCGATCTTAAACAGATAGCAAGCGCTTTAGAACTTTTTTATGCAGATTACGGGCAGTACCCCCCGGATTCCGCAGGAGTGATTCTAGGTTGTCCCTACGATCCCACTAAAGGAACTGGGAGTAGCTGTACTTGGGGGACGAGCGAATTTACCGATAGTAAAACTATATATTTTGTAGTTCTTCCAAAGGATCCTTCCCAAAACTATAATTACTACTATCGAATTGTTCCTGGTTCAAACAATCAAAAATTTCAACTTTTCGCATATCTGGAAAACACTCAAGATCCTCAAAGGTCTGCGACTCCATATAGTTATTCCTGCAGTGCCAGTGCTCAAGGATGCAATTTTTCAATAACAAGCGCGAACACAACACCAACTGAGTAGTGGAAAGCCGTGTTGTTTATGTAGTATAGTAAATAAGCTGCCAATGATAAGAATTTCAGATTTCAAAAGAGGCTTCACCTTAATAGAGTTACTGGTTGTAATTTCGATTATCGGAATATTGGCGACTTTGCTTATGGCGAATCTCAATTCTGCAAGAAGTAGGGGCAGGGATGCGGAAAGGAAATCAGATGTCAAAAATCTTCAGACAGCGTTAAGGCTTTTTTATAATGATTACGGATCTTATCCAAAGAATGATGCCTCCTACGATATTCTGGGCTGTAGTGGTCCTCCCAACTTTACGGTGTGTAATTGGGGGTCTCCTTGGACGGTTACAGCAAGCGGAGGGTCAACTACTACATATATGCCTCAACTTCCAAAAGATCCGTTGTCCACCCAAAGTTATGAGTATATGCAAATAAATACTGATTCTTATGAAATTGATGCGTGTTTGGAAAATGCCAGCGACCCGAATGGTGTAGTTAGCACAAAGACCAACTGGAAAGGTACATGTTCCAGTGGGATGGTATTTCAAGTGACACAATGATAAAAAATATTAAAAAAGGATTTACTTTGATTGAGCTCTTGGTTGTAATTTCGATCATTGGAATTTTGGCATCAATTGTCTTGGTTTCTTTTTCTACTGCTCAAAAACAAGGCCGGGATGCGGAAAGGAAATCAGATCTTAAACAATACCAAACTTTACTGGAACAGTTTGCAAATACGAGTGCCAGCAATGGGGGTTTCTATCCTGCTCACACTAGTGCTACCACAGCAGACACGCTTTGCGGAGCATCTGACCTTAACTTAACCATTACATGTCCTGTTGATCCCAAAAGCGGCACATCGCCTTATGGATATTACTATCAAAGTGATGGGACAACCGGTAAAACAGCAACAAAATATGAACTTTATGCGTATTTAGAAAGCTCCAGTAATTATTGGATTGTATGTTCAAACGGGACAACGGTTACATCGTCAAGTGTTCCCAGTATAGCTAATTGCCCATGATAAAGATTTCAAATTACGATAAAGGTTTTACCTTGATTAGATCCGGATTTACTCTGATTGAGCTTTTGGTTGTAATTTCGATCATTGGAATTTTGATTGGACTTTCCGTTTTGGGACTTCAGGGAGCAAGACAATCTTCCCGTGATGCAACCCGTAAGGCAGACTTGGAACTTATAAGAAGCGGTTTGGAGATATATAAGGCTGACTGCGGTGCCTACCCCGTAGGCACAAGCCTTGCATCTCCATTAAAAGGTACCAGTTCAACGGGTACCTGCCTGAACACTAACACCTATATCTCAACTGTTCCCACTGATCCTCAGAATCCAGTTAGAAGCTACTCTTATTCGTCGAACGGCACTACATATGCTCTTTGTACTTCTTTGGAAAATGCACCTAGTCCGGCCGAGAATACAACGGGATGTGGTACATGTGGAACGTCGTCTTCGTGCAACCATAAAGTTACTAATCCGTGATAAGTGTTAAATTGCAAATGCAAAATGTCGAATTCCAAACTACAAATTACCAACTGGAAAAGCGGCTATACATTGATTGAGATTCTTGTAGCCTTGACTGTTCTTGGTCTTCTCTTTGGTTTTGGGTTTGTGAGTTTTAGAGATTTTTCTCGGCGCCAGGCTTTGCAAGGTGCTGTTCAAAGTGTCCAAGGGGATTTGAGGCTTGCCCAAGGAGATGCGCTTTCAGGCGAGAAACCTAGTGCTTGTTCAGCTGATCTAAATGGTTATAGTTTTCAGGTAGTTTCCGCATCTGAGTATAAGCTTCTGGCAAATTGTGGGGTGTCCCCGATTCTTGTTAAAGATGTTGTTCTCCCTTCTGGTATTATTATTTCTACCCCAACCGTCAATCCGATCATGTTTAAGACTCTGGGTCAGGGAACCAATATTCCTGCATCTAACGTTCCCGCTTCGACAACTATAACCTTGACACAGCAAAATACAACTAATTCGGCAACTGTTACAGTCACTATAGGAGGACAAATACAGTGAAAATTACTAATTATGAATTTCAAATTACAAATGGCGAACGGGGACAATCACTTTTTGAGCTTGTCGTGGCAATTGCAGTTAGTGCAATAATTATTATCGCTTTGGTTTCATTGGCAACTCTTTCGATCAGGAACTCTACTTATTCCAAAAATAAAGCTTTGGCTGCAAATTATGCTCAGGAAGCTACTGAGTGGCTAAGGGGTCAGAGAGATAATAATACGGACGTTTTTTTTACCGATGCCTCAAATAACACAGCCATATCGGGTTCTGGCTATTGTTTATCAACTTTGGCATTAGGCACACTTGTTAGTAGTATCTCAACTCCAGGCAAATGTGCAGCATTAGTGGAAAATACCACTTTTACGCGTTATACAATTTTGACGACCACTACGCAAAGTGGTAAGACCGTGGTTGAGGCGGATGTGGTAGTTAGTTGGTCTGACGCACAGGGTTTTCACGAAATCACAAGCGCAACAAATTTTACAGACTGGAGGCAGCGATAAAGATGTCAAACGACAAAATTAACCAAGGGTTCAGTCTTATGGAAATATTGATTGTTATTACAATCTTTGCAGTTTTGGGAATGATAGTTACTAGATCTGTAATTTTGACGTTACAAGGTTCCCAAAAAAGCGAATCGATGGTTTCTGCCAGAGAGAATTTGGATTACTCCTTGGGAGTTATAGAAAGGCAAATAAGAAACGCTAATTCTATTCCTAACTCCAGCTGTACCGGTGTAGGTTCGACCAGTATCAGTTATATAGACCAGAATGGCAGCTCTTCGTATTTTTCCTGTGTTAATACGGGTTCAGTTGGATCCTACATCGCTTCGGAGTCTGCTTCAGTGTTGACAAAGTTGACAAACTCAAACATAAAAATAAATTCCTGTAGTTTTACTTGTATTCCTTCTATTGGGAGCAATCCTCCGCAGGTGGATATTGATATAACTGTTCAAAATACAGACGCCTCCGGAGTATTAGGTTCTGCAGTCTCGGCTTCCACGCAAATTTATCTGAGAAATTATTGACTTGATTTAGGAAAATTGTGGTAAACTAAATAGATGAAAAGAAAAGGCAGGATAAAAGCTGCGTATGAATCGGGGCAGGCACTTGTTTTGGTTCTTCTTTCCCTGGCAGTTGTCTTAACAATAGTCCTGTTTATCCTTTCCCGTACGGTTACGGATGTTAACATCTCTACAGCTTCTGATGAATCGGTAAGAGCATTTTCTGCAGCCGAGGCGGGTGTGGAAAAAGCTTTAGTAATAGGTTCCGGCACTACTACTGATATTGGGAACGCTTCCTATACAGCCAGCGTGACTAATTATGCCGAAGGAGCAACAAGTTTTACTTTTTCGGAACCTATTGCTGAAGGAGACTCTGGAATAGTCTGGTTTATGAAACATAACCCTGACGGGAGTCTATCGCAATCCTTTACTGGAAGTTCGCTCCAGGTTTGTTGGGGAAATCCTAGCTATTCTTCAAGTTTGAATACTACCCCGGCGATTGAAGTTAGTATTTACTACGAATCAACACCGGGTGATCTTTCCACAATAAAGATTGCCCGCGCGGCATTTGACCCCTACTCATCTAATAGAAATAATGATAATTTTGCAGCAGATAATGGACCTTGCACAATTTCGGGGGTTTCTTATCCTTTCTCAAAGAAGATTAATTTCTCAACCTTTTCTCCTTCCGTCAATTCTAACGGATTGGTAATGGCAAAGATAAGAATGTTTTATAATTCTGATACTGCCCAGCAGCTTGGGGTATCGGTTGGAGGGGGAGTTCTTCCCTCTCAGGGACAACTTATTTCTTCAGAAGGAACTGCGGGAAGCAGTAATCGTAAAATTAGTGTTTCCCAGGGTTGGCCAGAG
>JAJYIG010000080.1 GCA_021790215.1 bacterium | reverse complement strand
CGGAAAAGATCCCGGCGATGGTCATTTTTTCCTCAGGTAAATTATTTGAACGGGGAATGTAGATATTGGCAACTTCGAAAAGATGAAAGCTATCAAAAATTTTTGCATTTTGGATAGCCGCAGAAGCGAGGGATGGCATTAAGGAAGTTCTTAAATACTCTGTGTCAATTCCCAGAGGGTTTTTAAGCTTTAGAGATTTAAAATCGGTGAAGGATTTGGGAACAAGAGATAACGTATAAACTTCGACTCCGCCCCAACCGCTTAAGTAATTTTTAACATTTTCTTCGAATTTGAATTCGGGGTTAACCGGACGATCTGGGATTGCTCCATCCATTAATTTACTCGGCAAATTGTGATAACCGTAAATTCTGGCAATTTCTTCCAAAACGTCTTCTTCTTCTTTGATGTCCCTTGCTCTAAAAGAAGGAACTGATACGATCAGCTGATTTCCCGCCCAGCGCGGTTCAAATTCGAGAGCCGTCAAATAGCTTGTAATTTCCCTTTTGGTTATGGGAACTCCCAATCTTTTTTCAATGAATTCAATGTTTGTTTTTACGATTTTGGTTTTGTAGGGTGAAGGATAAATGTTAAGGATATTTTTCTCGGGAATTCCCTTGCAATTTTCCCGGAAAAGCCTAATTGCCTTTAAGATGGCGGGGGTCACAAGCTCTGTGTCTGTTCCTTTCTCAAAAATTGTTGCCGCCATGGTTCTTTGGGCCAAAGCCATTGATGTTTTTCTTATGTTTACCGGGTTGTAGGTTTGGACAAAGACAAGCACGTTTTTTGTATCTTTATCTACTGCACTGAGATTTCCACCCATAACTCCAGCCAGGTCTATAAGTCTTCCCTCACCATCCTCAATTACGATATCCTCTCCCGGCAAAGTAAATTGTTTTCCGTCCAGAGTCTCAATTTTCTCATCTTTCTTACTTGCCCTAAGAATCATTTTGGCGCCTTTAATTTTACCGTAATCAAAAGTGTGCACGGGCTGCCCCAATTCAAGCATGATGTAATTACTGATATCAACCACATTATTTATAGATCTAACCCCCGCCGATTCCAGCCTTTCTTTCATCCAGGAAGGCGAATCTCCGATTTTTACGTTTTTGATTAAGACGGCAGAAAATCTTTGGCATAGCTTTGTATCAACTGTCGCTTTGAGATACGGAACTTCCTTTACAAAAGCATGTTCGTTTAAGTCTGACTTGATGTTTTTAAGCGACGCTTTAATTCCAAATCTGGGAAGGATTGCTGAACCCTCTCTGGCAATCCCATAGACAGAAGCGGTATCGATTCTATTGGTAGTTACCTCGATTTTGTAGACGAAATCTTTACCCAGTTTTTCGATTTTTTCAACGGATGGTCCGCAAAGAGCCAAACTTTCGGCAATTTTTTCCACAGAAGCATTGGTTTTCAGAAAATCTCTCAGCCAGCTATCTAAGATAATAATATCCATAATAAATTAAAACTGTGTTAGAAAACGTAAATCGGGACTATATAGCACTCTAAGATCCGGAACATTTAATCCTGACCTCATCATCAAAACCCTTTCCACTCCCCAGCCAAAAGCAAACCCCGAATATTTCTTGGGATCAATTCCCCCGGCTTTCAACACGTTTGGGTGAACCATGCCGGCTCCGCCAAGCTCAAGCCATCCGGCTTTGCAAACCTTGCAACCTTTCCCTTTACATACACCGCAGCTAATGTCGATTTCGAAAGAAGGTTCTGTGAACTGAAAATGATAAGGCCTAAGTCTTGTCTTTCTGTCCTTTCCGAAGAATGATTGTGCAAAGTAATCAAGAGTTCCTTTGAGGTTAACCACAGAAATGTTTTTATCAACAACAAGCCCTTCGAATTGGTGAAACATCTGACTGTGACTTATGTCGGATTGTCTCCTGTAGCATTTGGCTATATTAACCATTCGTATGGGAGGATCTTTTACCCTGAGCATTTCCCGAACCTGGCCATTACTTGTGTGGGGAGTCAGAACAATCTTGCCATATTTAGCATTTTCCGGAACATCTACAAAAAAAGTTTCCCATTCGTCTCTTGCTGGATGGGCTACAGGCATGTTAAGTGCCTCGAAGGCAAAGAAATCCCACTCAACTTCCGGGTAACGCATTCTTTCAAAACCTATTCTTCCGAAAACCTCAGAGATTTTATCGATAGTTGCTGTAATAAGGTGAATATGCCCTATTTTTGGTTTAATTCCGGGAATTGTTGGATCAAACCATTCCCTTACTGAATTTTGAAGTGAATTTTTTTGAGAGGAGATTAGTGATTCAACTGTTTTTTTGGCATCGTTAAGAGTAGAGCCAAACTGAACTCTTTGATTCTGTGGAACTTCTTTTATTCTTTTTATGAGTGTCGTGAGTTTTCCGTTTCTTCCCAGGTAAGCGATGCGGATATTTTCCAATTCGGAAATTTCCGATGCTGCAGTTATTTGGGCAATTGCCTCGTTTTTTATACTAATTATTTCTTCCTGCATGTTATTTGTATATCCCCTTATTTTACTTCTTGCCTTTTTCAATTCTATTCGAATATGGCTCGAAGAGCAATTAGTGGCGGATGATTTTGTCTGACAAAATCAAAAAACCTCCTTTCGGAGGTTTAACAAAAATATGCAATACCTCCGTTACTTTTCGGGGGTAAAGCTAAAGCCGGCTTCTTTGACAACTTTTTTGAAGGCTTCCGGATCAGAAACTGCAATTTCAGCCAAAATTTTTCTGTCGATATCAATTTTCTCTTTTTTAAGTCCGGCAATAAACTTTGAGTAACTAACTCCTTCATCTCTCACTCCAGCGTTAATACGGGCAATCCAAAGACTTCTCAAATCTCTCTTTTTAAGCTTTCTTCCATGATAAGCG
>JAJYIG010000079.1 GCA_021790215.1 bacterium | reverse complement strand
TCTCCGAAAACGCCCAAAATCCGGAATTCTTGATATAATTAGCCTGCGAAAACATAGGGGCGTCGGTTAGTGGTAGGCCGCCGGTCTCCAAAACCAGCAGCGGAGGTCCGATTCCTCCCGCCCCTGCACGGATGGATTTTCAGCCCACAAAGTTTCCATATGGGCTGTTGATACGCCCTGCTTCTCAGGTTCGAACTCTGCGGAAGCCGTCGGCTCAACTTTTATAATCTCTTCTAGGAAGTAATACGGCTCTTTGGCTTTACAACGCAATTTTTGACCCTCTAAAATTAGGTTCGAACCAATCGTCGCCAGAATATCCCGCTTGCAGAAAATTCACCGGACTCGGCAAGACAGAAATTGGAAGAACTTCAGACTGAAGGGATAAGGCAATCAACGATAAAATCGGTAGCTATTCTCTTAACGTCTCCTCCCGTTAATCTCCCTTTTCGATAGTCTGCATGAATAGTTGCCATAAGCTTGTCGTCAGGGTGGTGAAATAGCAATAAGTTAAAGGCTGCATCAATTTCTGGAACGCCACCCAAATTCCGATGATCCTCTAATTTTGAAACTGAACCGGTATACGCGGCATTAATTTTTTTCTTTATCACATCCTTAGAATCATCTAAAAATATTGCGGTCCCCTGTTTTGATTTCGACATCTTTTCTTCGGGATCTTTTAAGCTTGACTGCAATTTAATTACCAACTCCGAAGGCGGAACAAGACCCATTCTTTTAGCAATATCTCTGGCCAACAGAACATATGGATGCTGATCTATACCTACCGGAACTAATGTTGGTTTTGGTCCACCGTATTTTGGGATTTGGGGCAAAAGAATCTGAGCTATCTGAACTCCTCCTCGATAAAACATTTGACCGACATTTTTAACAGCTTTGTCTCCAAAAGCCATTCGTACCGCTTCACAATCCAGCATACCCGCAATCTCCATCGCCATAACATATATTTCCGGGTAATCACTATCTGTAAAAACCACAGATTTCTCCAAACCAAACCTCGGAAGTAATGGAATTATCTTCTCGTGGGCATTTTTATTTCCTTCTTCTAAACTATTAACCTTCCCGTCCACATAACTTTCATCGTTGGTCAGGGGTATAAAAACCTGGCCTCCATATTTGGCATATTCTGAAACCAAATCAAAAACAGCTTTGTGGCCAAGATGAAGCGCCGATGACGGATTGGCCCCAGACACAATAGCATAAGGTTTATGGTTCGCAATTGCATCCGCAACCCTCTCAAAGTCTAAATGAGCAATAATAATTCCTCGGTCTAAAAACCGATTGCGAAGTTCGAGTGGCAAGTACTTCTTAAGTAGCTTTGTATCAGAAAGTCCGTTCTTTTTAGCCTGACCTAGATAGTACTTTGCCAACTTATTTTTTAAGGCAACTTTTTCTTTATATTCTTTGTTCATACAAACCCCCTTTCGCCAACGGTTCATAAATGAAACGTCTGAATGAGCTGACAGCCTCTTTCTTAATGTCCTCATTCCTTTCAGGTCTTTCGCCTAATAAAACTTGCGCCATTTGTCCAATCGAGAGCAAATCCTTGGTGGGACTAGCGGCTTCTTCACTTGGAAATATTTCTGTTTTTTCAACCAAAGTACTAACTTCCTCTGGAGTGGTTTTGCCCAAAATAACTCGATAATCTTGCAACTTGTTACTCCCGGCTTTGTAAGGAGTAAGCCCAAATTTCTCTATCTCTGGATTTTGTAAATAGAAAAGAAAGTTTTGCCCAAGAGGAAAGGTAGGTTTAAGATAGATACCACAATATGGTTTTCCTATTAATGTGGAAACTTTGTCATAATAAATTTCCCGTGGTGGCCCAATTTTAATATCAAACCCATTTGAAACAGCGATTGCTTCAGCGGCATAACGGAAATTGGCACTCCTTTCCTGTTTTATCTTATTGATTAAAACCGTTTTCTCAACCAATCTCGCTGCTTTAGGGGACTTCTCAATCAAGCGTTGAACCTCCAAACATTTTACCTCAAGGTTAGTTTGGGCTGCGTAGTTGCTCATTAAAACAAACTCGACTGGAAGGTGATATATCAAAGTAAGCCTCTGGAAGTATTCTTTTCGCCTTTGACCTTCAGCCATTAAAGAATCCCTATCTTTTACTGACGGATTCATTGTCGCCGCCCGATCAGCAATTAACACTGTCGCCTTTGAAGCAATTCCTTGTTTTTTCAATCCTTTGACTAAGATCGCCAGGGAAAAATAATATTTCAGGGAGTCAACAGTTATCCCGAAACTATCATAGGTTTCACCATAAAGTATTTTCACTGGTTCAGGCGAACTGTTTAACACTTGGTTCAGATACCTTCTGGATGGGAATACACTACAAACTAACCCTTCTGGGAAAAGGTTTTTGACAATATTAACCTGGTGCTTATTTTTCATAGGTGGGTAGAGCCAGAATCGAACTGACACATTGCGCTCTGGAGGCGCAAGTCCTGCCATTAAACGATCTACCCAACAAAAAAAGCCCTTGCAAACTTCCCACAACACGAGTGAGAAATCTGCAAGGGCCGGTAAGACGGCGGTACCACCTTGCTTCGTTAGTTTATTCCATTAAAAAATCCCCATCGCGGGGATACAAGTCAAAGGAACAAGCTAACCTTGTTCATGACGAGCTCCGAAATTCGACACTCGTTGCTTGCCTTTTTACGGTTTCGCCTCCGGCGCATATTTTTGCGCATCTCCCCGGTTCCAACCCTCCGGATCGAAGATTTTATTCAATTGTTAGTAGTTTACTCCAAACCCCCTGTTTCTGTCAAATAAAGCTGATTTTAAGCACAAAAAGTTCGAATGCGTTCCATCCAGGGCTGCAAATTCAAGCCGGTCCTTGTGACCGGGTTTTGAATTTAGGCTGTAACAAGGCGCATTATGGTAAAATATCGTTATGTTGGAAAGAATTAA
>JAJYIG010000019.1 GCA_021790215.1 bacterium | reverse complement strand
TCTTTAATATGCACAACACCGGCAACGTGACTCGGAATTGGCAATCTTTGAGCATCACCAACAACACCCGGTAATCGAACGTCCTTCATGCCCATGGGTGAATAATCCACAGAAATTGATTTTATGCCGGTTTCATCCTCAATTTTCCTGGAGAGTTCTCCTGTTCCTCCGGCAACGTCTACAAATATTCCTCCGTTTTCTTTAGCCTCATCTTCTACAAATCTCTTTATAAGAAGCGTGTAAGATTCAGGCAAACCACTGCGTTCTCTGTTTATATATTTATGAGTTCCTGAATCCGGCATTCCATAAACAGGTAGCTCGGTAGCGGCTATGTCTGTCATACAAAATAAGTATAATCACGTCAGAGCGTCTAACACCAGAAGTATTTGACTCTAAAACAGTATTTGGCAATATTCGGAAGTATCTGGTAATATTAGGTAACATGTTAATTCCTCCTAAATATTTTTTGACTCCAGGCATATCAAAATCACTTTCCGTAATTGAGGCAAGAAAGGAAGTTGTTGAAAATATTTCTATTCCTCCGGAGGTTGAAATTAACATCAGACGCCGTTCAACACTAAGAAGTTCCCTGTTTTCGGCAAGAATTGAAGGAAATACTACCCTATTGGACGAATACCCGAGACTTTCCTCAAAAGATCAGAAAAGGGCGGAGATAAGTAACATTCTCCGTGCAATAAACTGGATTCAGGAAAGAGGAAGGAGAGCAATTTCGGTAAACGATATCTTAACTTTGCATTCCCTTGCCATGAAAGGAATTGAAGTTGAAGAACTTGGAAAATTCAGGAAGAAGCACGAAGGAATTTTTACAACAGCCGGAACCGTGGTTTACCACGCCCCACCTCCAACGCTCATCCCGAATTTAATAGAAAGACTTCTTAAATATTCAAATGGAGAAAAAGAAACTTTTGTCCCTGTTAAGGCTATCCTCTCCCATTTCGTGTTTGAAAAAATCCATCCTTTTACGGATGGTTCCGGAAGAGTCGGCAGACTTCTCATGCTTTTGGTTCTTACGCGGGAAGGCTACGGCTTCAAAGGAATTCTTCCCTTTGAGGAGAAGATCGATAAAAGGCGGGAGACTTATTACAAAATGCTGGAAGAACCGGAGCGCGATGTCACAAACTATATCGAATTCATGCTTGAGGTTCTTTCGGAAGCAGCCGAGGAATCCAAGAAATTAATTCTTGACAGAAGAAAAGTAGAAAGTTTTGAGTCACTTTTGCCCCGGCGCGCCGAAATTCTGGAAATCATTAAGGATCATAAACTCATAAATTTTGATAGCATAAGAAGAAGGTTTGTCAAGGTTAACCCAAGAACTCTAAGATATGATCTGATGAAACTCTGCAGAGACGGATTTGTCCAAAAACTCGGCACTACCCGTGGGGTTTATTATAAAGCCAAATAAAACTATCCTGTAATGGAAACTTCGGCAGTGGATTTACCACCACGCGCGCGTAACATCTTGGTAACTTCCGCTATCTGCATAAAGAGAAATGACCATAGCCATACAAAAATAACCCATCCAATGGAAATCGGAGAGGACATAAAAAGCCCAGTCAGGGCAAATGTGGAAGCAACCGCCTGAGTAATTGAAGTTGCCCATAATATTTCCCTACTCGGCAAAAACTTGTACCATCTTCCTTCGGTATGAGCCACGTAGATAAGCATGTGTCCGGAAACTGTAAGCTTCAGAAAAAATATTGTTTGGATGATCGCCCAAGGAAGATGTAGTACACTTACCATCAGGAAAAAGAGAATTAGACTGTTGGCAATACCAACCAACCCATAAAGCGAGCTTCCCAAAAACCTTTCTTTCATTTTAATTTTGGAGGGACTTGTGGCCAACTTAACCTTGTCGGATGCAAGAGAAATTATGGGAATGTCATTAAGAAGAGCCAGAATAATAAGTTGGAGGGGTGTCAAAGGATAAACTTTATAGATAAGTCCGAGGACTGCAACCGTAATAATAAGTCTTTCGCTTTCCGAGATCCTATACATTGCATATGTGTTAAGCCTACTGAAAATCTTCCGTCCTTCGATAATTGCATCTTTAATTACCGAAATGCCGTTGGAGAGCAACACTATGTCAGCAGAAGCCTTCAGAGCGCTCACCGCGTTTGCTACAGCAAAACCTACGTTTGCTTCTTTAACTGCCGGAAGATCATTAACTCCATCCCCATTTGATGCAACAACGTAATACTTTTTAGCGATACGAACCAGATTTAGCTTATCGTCAGGTAAAACTTCTGCAAAGGCAGAGGTTGAGGTAAATGTGTCTTTGGTAAATTTGTCCCATCCATGTTTTTCTATTTCATCCTTGGTAACTATACCACCCGGAATTCCGGCGCCTTTAATAATTTCCGCCGTAATTGCGTGGTTATCCCCCGTAACCACCGAAACACCAATTCCATTATCTCTCAAAAATTGAATTACACCTTTTGCCTCCGGCCGCAGGGTATCCGAAAATCCAAGAAGTCCTGCCAGTCTGCCATTGACGGAAACGGCCAGGGACTTGAAACCCCGCTGGGCCAGACTCTCAACATCCTCATTAAACTTCCTTTTTGTGGTTACTCCTTCCTTGCAAAGCTTTATGATTGCCTGCGGAGCGCCTATATAAATTTTTATATCCTTGCCATTTTCAGAAATTTCAGAAAAGCTCCTTTTTTTGTCAACATCAAAGGCCTCAAAACCTACTACCTTGAAGCTGTCTTTATCTATTCTCTCTGCTTCTGCTTTTTTAATAATTGCCTGATTTACAGTATTATTATCGTCATTCGAAGCTACGATGTAGGCATACCTTACCGCATCTTCCTCCTTAAAAGCTCCATAGGAAACTGCTTGGGAAACTTCAATCTTATTTTGTGTAATTGTTCCCGTTTTGTCCGTCAAAAGATAATTAACATTAGAAAGATCTTCCAGTGAGGATAATCTCCTAACTACCACATTTTTTGCTGCCATGGCAATCACCCCGAATTCAATAATAAGAGTCATTACTGTAGGAAGACTTATCGGAATCCCTGCGATAAGAAGAGTCAAATCAAGCTGCAATATTTCATTTATGGGATTTTTCCTCAAAACGAAGAACGTCGTCAAGACAATAACGGCAATAATACTTAGAACTGAAAGGAATTTTGTAATTCCGATAACATCTTTTTCCAAAAGACTTCTTTTCCTAACTTTATCAACGGAACTTATGGTCTTACCAAAATAAGTTCCTGCACCGGTCGCGGTTACCTCCACAAAAAGCACACCGGAAACCAGAAACGATCCTGAATAAACAATCTCCCCTTCCTTCTTATCTTTGGGCAAAGATTCTCCCGTTAGCATTGACTCATTTACCGAGGCATTATTGACAGTAACTGTCTTCGCATCAGCCGGTATAACATCTCCCGAAGTAAGTTTGACAATATCCCCAGGAACAACATATCTCGAATCAATTTTTATCCACTTACCATCCCTTAAAACGTTGGTCTCGACCACCAGACTTTCATTTAATTTCTTAATCGCATTATCGGCTTTTGCCTCCTGCCAGAAAGTTACACCAACATTGACTGCCAAGAGAGCAAGAATAAAGCACCCGTCGAATATCTTCCCCTGATAGAAAGAAAGTCCCGAAGCAAGAAGCAGCATTATTCCGATAGGAGAAATCAAATTCTTAAGTAGCTTTATAACTGCGGGTGTGTGTTTTTCCGGAATTACGTTTAGTCCGTACTGAGTTAGCAACTCTTTGGCTTTGGACGAAGATAGACCGCTAAGCATAATATCTATCCATTGTACTACCAATCAAAAAAACCACCCCCGCTTGAAAGCGGGAGTGGCGGTTATTTTTACGTATTAGTGCCTTTTTCAGCTTCGGATTTATATCTATTCCCAACTTAGTTACCTATTTTAAGAGCATCAACCGAAAAGTTTTTATGATTAAGATTGTGCTTGTTAAAGGTTTGTATTATTGATTTGAGAAAGATAAATTTTCCTTAGCTATTTTAGGCTTTCACTTCCTTTAAAAGTGAGCCTGCTCATTTGCATTGCCCCCTTTCTGATTATTAGAATATCACTTTACTCTTAAAAAATGCTTAAGGAGCAGTCTGAAGATCTTTGTGATGAATGTTAAGAAGAACTCCGAATATAAAGACAGAAATCATATCGAGTTGACACGCAACACAAACCGGACAAATGACTCTTAGCTGGATTAATTCCCTGAATGCAATATAAAGGCAAAAGCTCAGCCCAAAAAAAGCCATTCCCATCACAAGTCCCGCCTTCTTTTTAAAAGCAGCAAATAAAATTATTAGATAGCCGGCCAGACCAATTAAAGGAGTAGGTACACCCAATGTCTTTGCTAAAGGTCCTGTAATCGTGGCATTACAATTAACAGTGGAGCTGATATTGCAAGGCTGGAATGCAGGATGAAAAAATTGTTCCCAAAGAAGATATAGCGCAAGAAAGACCCCGATAAATCCTAATATTTTTATCCAATCAAAATATTTTTCTCTCACAAAATTATTACACTCCGGTCTAATTTACTGAACTATTAATTTTCCAACCATTCCCTTCTCGCGATGCGAGTCAACCGAGCAGTAGTAGGCGAAAGTTCCCGTTTTGTCAGCAACAAATTGCACAGTAGCCGAATCTCCCGTATGAATTGTGCTGGTAGAAACGTTGTAACCATCTATCACTAAATTGTGCGTGCCGTCATCGTCCTTAAATGTTATCTTGAGTGTGTCTCCTTTATTTACATTGATTGTATTTGGATTAAAAGTAAAATTACTACCATCAACTGTGAATTCTTTAACTGGGCCATTTGTAGCTGCAGCCTGAGCGCCTTGCTGTCCTTTAACTTGTGTCGAAGGTTGACTGGACAATGTCCGATTCTTGATCCTCATAGCGTAAAGGCCGATCAGACCAACTATAACAAGGATTCCCACAATAATTAATGGATTGGAACCTTTCCGTAAGGTTTTCGAAGCACCACCCTCCGTTTCTACCTTTATATCTTCCGCTTTAATTTCTTTAGAATCTTCGTCCATATCTTGTTATTATACAAAGCCCGGGAAATAATCTTCAACTATCCTCCTCCGAGAAACCCCCATACTACCCAGAATAGTTTCAAAACCTTCTACCATTGAATGTGAACCAGAAAGATAAAATGTTCTATCCCTAAAATCAGGTATTAACCCAGCCAATTCTTCCGACCCAAGATGTCCGTTTTTATCGCTGGAATTATAGATTACTCTTATTCCCAATTTTGCCTGAGCCAGCCGCAGAATATCGCCATAAACAAAATCATATTCATTTTTAGCCGTGTAAATAACCACAATATTCCTTCTTTGACCGATATCAATTAAATATTTAAGCATGCTTCTAAAGGGAGTTATTCCGATACCTCCAGCTACAAAAACAAGCTTCTTGCCGGGATCCTTGGGAAGGGTAAAATCCCCAACCAATTGCCCTGCCGCGATCTTGTCGCCTGTTTTCATCGGCAATAAATTATATTTATATGAACTCATCGGGTTTCCAAATTTTATCCCTAACCTTACCTCCGGTTCTGTCGGGGATGAGGCCAAAGTAAAATAACGTCTATTTCCACGCGAATCAGGATTCGAATGTTCAAATGTCCATTCCATATATTGTCCCGGCCTAAAGTTAATAGGTCCATCCGTCGCAAAAACAAAATCGTAGGTATCGGGAGTTAATCTTATTTTCTGGCGAAGTTTGAGAATTAATTTATATTTTGGGCTGAATATATAGGAGAATATATTGCCGATAACAATTGCTATTTCCGGGGTTTTGAAATATAGAAGAAGTCCAATAAGCACCCCATATAAAATTCTTAAAATCCTTGTGGGAGGTGTAGTTAAAGGTTCCGTGATCATAATTACCGAGAAGAATATGAGCGGGGTTTCAGTAATAGACCTTCCCCAATCCCCAAGTTTTACAGTAATAAGAGCCGCAATTAAAAAACTTAAAACAAGATCCCAACGCCTTATCTTCCTAACAACTAAAAATCCGCCAATTGTGATAATAGGAAGCATCGAAACAGTTCCCACCCACCAGCTGGCCGATTGACCGATAAATATAGATGTGAGAACGACAGAAGCAGCAACAGGATTAAAGATATGTTTCTTTGCGATCGCCAAAATAAATTTGGTTGAGACCATTAAAACCGCGGCCCATCCCAAAAAAAATGCACCCTGAAGTGATGTGGGTGGTGTAATAATTAGGCCGAGAATCAGGGCTGAAATGATCCAGGATTCGGCATTAATCGGAGCTTCAAAAGTTTTAGCAAAGATAAAGTTGGCAACTCCCGCCACAAAAACAAGAAAGACAAATGAAAAAATATAGGAAATCGGATCGAAAGGCAAAACCTTAAAAAAACTATAGATAAGTCCCACACCGGCAAGAAGTATCAAAAAATACAAAACCAGCTTATACATTGTTATCCCATTGAGAAAATCGTCAATTAATTTCATATTTCCTAAATCCGCTTGTGGCGGTTGCTATACCCCTTTTATCAATCATGTACCCTTCGAGTTCTTGTCTGGATTCTATAAATTCAATCCCGGTTGTCCCCATTGCATAGGCAGCTGTAGCGAATCTGTCAGCTTCATACACATTCGAACCAATGACAGTCATGCTGACAATATCCGTTTCTCCACTAACTCCCGTTTTGGGATTATAGATATGATTCCCCCGCTCGTAGTTGCCGGAAGTCGCAATGCCACAATTCGAAAGACTTAAAACTTTTACAATCTCACGGGTATTAAAGGGGTTTCTTATTCCCCATTTCCAACCGGCATCAACAGATCGATTTCCTGTAGAAATCTCAGCATCTCCGCCGGCGTCGATGAAAAATTTTTTGTAACCCAATTTTCTCAATATATCTGATGCGTTTTTAATGGCCCAACCTTTTACAAGTCCTGAAGGATCAATACTCCCATCCGGCCTTCTTATATCAAAATATCCGTTCGTATCTTTTTTTGTTTCCTCCGAAAGTCTAAGAATTTTTTTCATTTCGGCAGTTATCTTTTCTCCCCTATTTAGTTTTCCTACCTGACTTTCGTTTTTAAAAGGGCTGTAATTTTCATCAACATAGGCAAAATAGTCAAAAACATCTTCGATGTCTTTCTTAACTTTTGCCTCTTGCCCATCACCTTTTACCTCTATGGTAATTGGCATACCCATTATTAATCTCACCATCTTCATGATGCCTTTTGTAATGCCACACCTAATGATTCAATAAATGCCCTGGTAGTCTCTGTTGCCCCACTTACTCCATCAATTTGTGCCGATTGTACCTGAATTGCCTCCTGCTGCAAAAGCGGCATCGCCTGAGAATTAATCATCTGAGACGTACTTCTATCATTCGGGTATTGAAGAAAGGTTACATCGGTGATCTTCCCGCCTGAAATTGTTATCTGAACCTGAACATTTCCGTAAAATGCATCTGCAACGTCACCTGTATAAGTTCCGTCTTTATAGCCCTGTGATATTGGCATCGGTGTCATCATCATCTGAGGAGTCTGAGAGGTTTGGGTTGCCTGAGGATCCGCAGGAGTAGAGGTTGCCGGAGCCGTAGTCGAAGCGCTTCCCGGCTGACTAGTTTTTCTAGCTACAATAACCTGCGAGGATACTTCCGCCTCGGAGCGCTGATGAACCGCGTAAATAGCAAAAACTACGATTACGCTTGTGGATAGCAGAAATTTCTTCATTACAGTTTATATTATGAAAAACTATTGAAAATTAGCTGAGACTTTAAAGGATTTAATCTAGCTCCTACATATAGAGCTAACTGATTATGGAGTGACTGCCGGAGACGCAGGCTGCTGCTGACCCCTCTGAAACTGTTCAGGATTAATTTGAACATTGCTAGCAGTGACACTGCCGTCAGAATTGGTAGTACCAAAAACCGCTACATTTGACCCAACTTTCAAATCAGATGCTTGTGCAGGAGCTGTGTTTGAATATGTGGTGGATCCGGACAAAAGGATATTCTTAGAACTTCCGTCAGCCAGCTTAACAGTTATAATGTTGCCGCTTATGGAAAAAATACTGCCCATTACTACTCCCCCACGAAAGTTAGCAACTCCACCTTTTCCATTTCTAGTAAACCTCTGGAAATTGCCGTTTGCACCTGTTATA
The DNA here is from genome assembly GCA_021790215.1 of bacterium. Lineage (GTDB taxonomy): Bacteria > Patescibacteriota > Microgenomatia > UBA8517 > UBA8517 > JAJYIG01. The sequence goes on along the minus strand of JAJYIG010000019.1, from coordinate 6,712 downwards.
CCGGCTGCCCTTCTTAAAAGATAGTTTCTATATTGATAGCCGCCAAAAAAACCTGCCCCGAGACCTACCAAAACCAGAATTATCGGAACGATCACTTTTGTGCTTTTCATCATACATATGATAGGGTATTATAGCTGAGAGAATACTTAAAAGCACATCTCACCGAGAATATGTCGACCTCATTTGGTTATTCGTAGCGTAACGCTTCTATGGGTTGCAGGTTTGCAGCTTTGCGGGCTGGATACCAACCGAAAAGAATTCCGATTGCCCCTGATACTGCTATCGCCAAGATAACCGATCCGGGTGAAATGGTAAACGGCAAATTAATTACTTTGGAAATAATCAGTGAGACTGCAACTCCAAATAGCATTCCGGCAATTCCTCCAGTGAAGGTTAAAATTATTGCCTCAACCAGGAATTGAGAGACAATGGTCTTTTTCTTGGCCCCCAAAGCCTTTCTAAGCCCTATTTCGCGCGTTCTTTCTGTAACTGTGACTAACATGATATTCATAATTCCGATTCCTCCCACAAGGAGTGAGATTGCCGCAATTCCGGAAAGAAGAGCCGTAAAAGTACCGGTTACCTGGGTAACTGCTCCCAAAATATCGCTCTGGGAAAGAATGGTAAAATCAGCCTGAGACGGGTCAGCTATATTGTGCCTATTAAGAAGCAGATATCCTATCTGGTTTTCCGCCTCTGTCATAACTTTGGAACTTTTTGCCTGTACTGAGATTGAGGACAAGCTAAAATTAGTGACTCCGAAAAGAACTTCCTGCGCTGTTGAAAGCGGAACTATAACGGCACTGTCCACGCTTCCTAAACCTCCGCCTTTACTAACTGTAACGCCAATTATCTTAAACGCCTGACCGGAGATCCTGATCGATTGGCCCACAGGATTTGATACATTAGGAAATAAATCAGTGACTACTGTCGGACCAATAACCGCCACCCGTGAATCGGCATTTACATCCTGCTGTGAAATAAATACTCCCATCGCTACAGAAACATTATGAACGGCTGAGTATACAGGAGTTGCTCCTATAACAGATGCGTTAGTGTTTTGACCCCCGGCTGTTATCTGTGCCCTTTTTTCGTATTCAGGTGAAACAAGATTGACATCGGTAACCGTGGGTGAGGTGGAAACCGCGTTGGCATCGGAAAGAGTTAAGGTGGTTGCACTTCCCTGCCCACCCTGAACAAAACCTCCTCTTTGGGAACCCGGCATAACTGTCAAAAGATTCGCCCCAAGAGATTCAATTTGATTAGAAACTGAAGCCTGCGAAGATTGCCCGAGAGAGATAAGGGCAATAACACTCCCTATTCCGATTATAATCCCCAATACGGCAAGTCCGGTCCTAAGTTTATTAACCGTTAATGTCGAAATTGCTTCCTGTACAAGTTCTGAAAAATCCATAATCTTAAGGATTCTATAACTAATTATTTAGAAATAGCTTTACTTTTGACTACCCTTTGTTTATGACCGTTGCTATCACTATTTATTTTGCCGTCCAGGATGTGAATTATTCTTTTGGCATGTTCCGCAATATCTGGCTCATGAGTAATCATAATAACGGTACGGCCATCATCATTCAGCTTCTGGAAAATAGCCATAATTTCCGCAGCCTGATTACTGGCAATATTTCCTGTAGGCTCATCCGCAAGAATTATTGCCGGATCCATTACAAGGCTTCTGGCTATTGCAACCCTTTGCATCTGCCCTCCGGAAAGTTGTGACGGCGTGTGATTCATCCTGTCTCCCAAACCAACCATCTTCAGATATTTTTCGGCGACTTCATTACGTCTCTCTTTTTCAATACCTCCATAAGCCATTGGGAGAATCACATTCTTCACAGCGCTCGTCCTTGGCAAAAGGTTAAACGCCTGAAAAACAAATCCGATTTTTCTATTCCTTATTTCTGCAAGTTCATCATCACTCAGGTTTTCTACGTTTTCTCCGTCGAGGATATAAGTTCCGGAAGTTGGCCGATCGAGAGCTCCAAGAATATGCATCAGGGTTGATTTACCGGATCCAGATGGACCCATTATCGCCACAAACTCACCCTTTTTAATTTCAAAAGAGATATCATCCAAAGCAACTGTCTCGACATCTCCCGTTTTATATATCTTGGAAATATGAGAAACGGATATCATTGAAGTTATCCTCCTCTCCCGCTAAATACTCTTGTCCCTCCGCCAAATCCGCCGCCAAAGACAGAAGTATTTTTACTAGAGGAGGTCGTCGAAGATGCATTTCCAATTATCACTGTTTCGCCCTCAGTAAGACCGGAGATTATTTCGGTATTTGTATCATCGGAAATTCCGGTAGTAACTGCCACATCAACTTCTTTCCCGTTTTGCAAAGTCTTCGCCAGAGTTTCCCCGTTTGAGGTAACTAATGCCGTAGAGGGAACCTCCAAGATATCGGCAGCAGTGCTAATGATTATGTTTGCAGTTGCCGCCATGTTCGGTAAAATCTTGTCAGAAGTAGTATCAAGCTTAATGTTAACTCCGTAACTTGTTACGTTACTGGAAACTGATCCAATCCGGTCAATTGTAGCAACTTCGCCCGTAAAGGTTTCGCCGGAAATGCTATCAAACGTAACGGTTGCCTTTTGGCCAACCTTTACTTTAGGTACATCAATCTCGCTTAAGGTTACATTCACAATCGGAGTTGACTGATTAACAATAGTCGCGACTCTCTGAGAAGAAGAACTTGTGGTAGAAGAGCTGCTGCTGCTACTGTTACTGGTAGAACTTGAAAGAACCATTCCGGGAACAAGAGTTATATTTGAAATGGTTCCCGCGTACGGAGTGGTAACCACTGCTGAACTTTGCTGCAAATTAAGGGATGCGTTCGTTAACGAGGCTTTCGCCTGTTCCAAAGATGTTGCCTGCGCAGTAAAATTCGCCTCAGAAGCAAGCCAGGCATCATTTTCCTGAATATATGTTGGGTCGTCAGTAGCTAAACCTCTGGCAACAGCATCATTGATAAATTTTTGGTTGGCAGAATACATTGCAGCCTGAAGTGTGTAGTAACTTGTTTGTGCAGTAGTGACCGAATTTTCAGCGGCAAGATAACTTACCAATTCAGTATTGTATTGCTGCTGCCCGACTGTGTCCAAAGTAAGCTGGGCAATTGCCTCTCCGGCATAAACTTTATCGCCATCCTTAACATAAACCTTATTCACAGTTCCTGAAGCCGCCGTATTTATATCAAAAATACTGGTAGTCAGGGCTCTCCCCGAAGCAGAAACCGTAGAAACAATAGTGCCTCTAATTACAGAGGCAGTTTGATACTTGGATGTAGAGCTTGTCCCTCCTTTTATCCTCCAATAACCAATTCCCAGGATAAGAACTACAACAAGAATTGCACCGATGGTCCGTTTTTTATCAGCCCGAATCCATCCCCAAAACCTACCCACTTTCCCTGTATTTTTTTTCTTTTTCTTGTCTTCCATAGCTGCATCTTTCTTCCTTTTGCGCAATTATCATCCTTCCTCCCTGAAATAATGCTGAATGTGCAATATATCTCTCCATGTGATTGTTTGCAAATCTTGAATACTGATATAATTTATTTTGTGAACATTCTTCTAGTTACGGAAACGTATCTTCCATACATAACAGGAGTTTCGGTCTCAACGGACTCTATCGCAAAATATATGATTTCACAAGGACACAAAGTAACTATCGTATGTCCCAAACAAATAGCAAAAGGGGAACTACAACCGCTAAACAATCTTAAGGTAATTACTGTCCCTTCCATACCTTTCACTACCTACAACCAAAACACGTTCGCCATACCCCCATTTGGATTTCTGACAATTAACAATCTCATGAAAAAGGAAAAATTCGATGTTGTCCATATCCAGGAACCGGGTATAACAGGAGTAAGTGCACTTATCGCAGCTAAAATGAATCACATTCCAGTGATCGGTGCACTCCACTTTATTCCCGAACAGGTTGACCGAGTAATTTGGGGAAGATTTGAAAAAGTGCTGACTCCCCTTTTTAATATCTATATAAAGATAATTTACAACCAATACAATGCCATTATGACCCCCTCGCATTTTTTCGCAGATTTTTTGAAAAGACTCAAGATCAGAAAGCCTATCCATGTGATTTCAAACGGAGTTGACACAATAAAGTTCAGCCCCACCGCAAAAAATCCAGAAGCACGAAGAAAACTTGGAATTCCCGAAAAGTCGGTGTTGTTTTTTTATCTGGGACGGATTGATGGAGACAAAAATGTTGAAACTCTGGTTAAAGCAATGCCTTACACAAGCCCAGAGGTAATGCTTCTAATTGTAGGTAAAGGGAAAAAGCTCGGACAGATGAAGAAACTAAGCGAGAAGATTGGCGTTAACCAAAAAATATCCTGGATAAATTTCATCAAGGATTCGGAAATAGTAGATTTCTACCACAAAGCCGACGTATTTTCTATAATGTCTCCTTATGAAGGACAGAGTATCGTTACTCTTCAGGCAGTAGCTGTCGGGCTTCCAATTTTGGCAGCCGATGCCGGCGCTTTGCCTGAACTCTGCCATGACACAAAGAATGGATTTTTGGTCGGGACTTATGATTTCAAATCGCTGGCTATCAAAATGAATCTTCTGGCAAAGGATAAAAAACTAAGAAAAGAGTTCGGTGCGGAAAGCAGAAGAATAAGTTTGGCCCACCATAAACCAAAAGTGCTTCACAGCCTTGAGATGTTGTACACTAAATTGTCACAGTAAATGTTGAACCCTTACCTTCTTTGCTTTTGACGCTAATTATTCCGCCATGCTGATCCACGATGGATTTTGCAATAGAAAGGCCTAAGCCATAACCCTCAATCTTTTCTTTACTCCTGGAGGCTTCTGCTCTGTAAAATCTATCAAAAATATGGGGAATGTCGGCCGGAGCTATCCCAACACCAAAATCCTGAACAGAAAATACAGAATTTTTTCCAACACGGTCAACTCTGACAATTATTTTTCTGCCCCCTTTGCCATATTTAATAGCATTATCAATAAGAATTGTCGCCAGCTCAATTAAAGATCCTTCATCACCCAATACCGTAGCCGGTTTGAATTTTGAAATGATCAAAACATTAGCATTCTTAGCAATAGTAGAAATTTTATCAATTGCTTTTGCAACAGTAGTTACCAAATCTACTTTCTTACGGACAAAGTTTTGTTCTGAATCTTCATACTTATGAAGTTCAAGCAAATAGTTTGATAATTTCTGCATATTATTCACGTCTTCAAGATTACTCTGAAAAAGATCTCTCGCTTCCGTCACGGTCATCTTCTTGTCTCTCAAAGCTACTTCAATTTCAGTCTTTAATGAAGTAATAGGAGTTCTTAATTCATGAGAAGCGTTACTTACAAATTCCTTTTGCTCTTTCATCATCTGGGCAATAGGATCCAAGGTCTGACCTGCTAAAAAGTATCCTCCAGCACCCGATGCCAATAAGATAAGAACATTAACGGCAGCTAAAATAAGAATTATCCTGGCCCTTGCCTCGGCTATAGCATCAACATCTTGCGGAAGGGTTACGGGAGGAACAGGTATTCCATCAATTATTCGTTGAATTCTAGCCCTTTGAAAAGTGTCGATACGTCCCAACTCCTGATTTACCTCAAAATATATCCCCAGGGAGAAAGAGACGCTTACTCCCATAATAATTAGCAAATACCATGTAGTTAACCTTATACGGGCTTTCTCAAACATATATAAAAATTAGAAGGCAGGATTCTACCCTATCCTATACCCAAATCCTCTCACGGTTTTAATTAAATCTCCGCCTACCTTCGCCCTAAGATATCCTATGAAAACCTCCACGGTATTGGGCAAGATATCGGCATCATAGTCCCACACATGAGCGATAATATTTTCTTTGGAGACGACACGTCCGGAATTTCTCATCAAATATTCCAAAAGTGCATATTCCTTCCTGGAAAGTTCAATGCTTTTTCCGTCTTTTTTAACATCGAATGTATTTGTGTCCAATATCAGTCCGTCAACCTTTAAATCAGAGCGTTTGGTCTCATGCGGTCTACGCCCAAGCGCCCTCACCCTCGCTAGAAGTTCTTCAAATGCAAATGGTTTAACCAGGTAATCATCTGCGCCGGAATTTAACCCCTCGACTTTATCGGAAAGTTCACCTCTGGCCGTAAGCATCATTATGGGGGTTTGTTTCCCGGTATCTCTTAGTTTCTTGCAAATCGTCATACCGTCCACCTTAGGAAGCATTAGGTCAAGAACTATGACATCATACTCCTCAGAAGAGGCAAGGTCATAGCCTTCCTCTCCGTCATAAGCAACATCAGTAGCATACGACTCCTGCTCAAACCCTTTTTTAAGCGAATTCGCAATTTTATGTTCATCCTCAATTACCAAGATTTTCATAATAATGCACAATGAAGTCTTGCCTCGCAAGACTGAATTTATCTGTTTTATATTATACTTCAGATGCTTAAAAATAACTGAATGCAGAGCACCTTGAAGAAAGTGGTGCATCTGGACTATTATTACTGTTGTGTCAAAAAACGAACCAATTATCAAAGTTACAGACCTAATTAAAGAATTCGGAAATTTTACCGCAGTTGAGAAAATATCTTTCGAGGTGAAGGAGGGAGAAATATTTGCGTTTTTAGGACCTAACGGTGCCGGAAAAACCACATCTATAAAGATGCTGACCACCCTTTTGACCCCCACCTCCGGAACAATC
>JAJYIG010000078.1 GCA_021790215.1 bacterium | reverse complement strand
GTTATTGGAGTTCTAAGAAAGTTCAATCTTGTTTCTCCCTGTGAGGTTACCTTGATTGGCTGCCACATCGGGCTCGGGGAAATGCAAAATACGCCGTTTATTTTGGGAATAGTCGGAAGTATTCTAACGGCAGGCGGCGTAACTATTGCAGTTTTGGCCAGGAGGACGCTAGCGGGTAACTGGAGTGGCAGGGTTGAGCTTAAAAAGGGTCATGAGCTGATAACAACCGGGATTTACGGAATAATCAGGCATCCGATCTATCTTGGGTTTTTTCTGACGGAGCTCGGATCCTTGATAGTGCTTCAATCGATTACGATTTTCTTGATCATTATTATCCTAACGGTAGTCTTTGTTATGAGAATGAAAAAGGAGGATGAGCTAATGGCTAAAACTTTTCCTCGGGAGTACCCTAAATATAAAAAACACGTTAAGGCTCTGATTCCCTTCATTTGGTAAATAATTTTGTTAAATAACACTTGCTTCATTCGACTTTGCTCGAAGGACTCTGTTTAATCAGGATCTACGCCCCAAATGGGTCTTGACACACCTGTGGCACTTTGATATCTTCTGACTAAGAAAGTTAAGTGTTGAGCAGGTGAGTGTGACAGAACATCTCAAAATATAAAAGAGACTATCATCTTTAGTTATTAAATATAAAATTCTGTCAATAGATTTTAGCGATTCAAAGAATCTCTAAAGATGAATTTTATATATCTTAAACAAATTTAAGTTATGGACGATCAAAATCAAGGTAAGAAAAAAATAAAGTTGGAAAATCTTCCCGATCTTCTTACTGTCCGTGAGGTAGCTGAAATTTTGAGAGTCTCACCCTTAACTATCAAGCGCTGGGGAAAAAGGGGAAAACTTCCTGCAATCCGTATAAATTCAAGAGGAGATAGAAGATACAAAAAAGAAGCGGTGTTGTGGCTTCTCGGAATGCAAGCTAAGGAAGAATAAAACTACATAATTACTAATTAATAAATTAGAAATAAGTAATTAGGAATTAGTGATTTAACTATATTTACCCCAATTTTATCTGTAAATTCCAGAATTTTGAGTAAAGACTGTCCCTCTTTTCCAATAAACTTTTATGGGTTCCTGTTTCTACAATTTTTCCTTTTTCCAAAACGACAATTCTATCAGCCTTCATTACAGTTGAAAGCCTGTGGGCAATAATAATGGTAGTCTTGCCGCGCCTTGCCTCCCAGAAGGCATCCTGGATTAGTTTTTCGCTCTCGGAATCGAGTTGGCTTGTTGCCTCATCAAAAATAACAATATCGGGATCGCTTAGGATCATTCTGGCTATTGCCAGTCTTTGCTTTTGGCCTCCGGAAAGCTTTACACCTCGTTCTCCGACCTCTGTATTGTATTTTTCTTTCAATCCTTTGATAAATTCATCAATGTTGGCGAGTTTTGCAGCCGTCTTGATATCGCTTGGTTTTGGACTATCCTTTCCGTAGCCGATATTGTAGGCGATTGTGTTATTAAAAAGTATCGGCTCCTGCGGGACGACTCCCACAAAGCCTCTAAGAGTGGATTTTGTAAAATCTTTAATGTTTATTCCGTCAATATCAATTTCCCCTGAATCAAGATCGTAAAATCTCATCAAAAGTTTTGCTAAAGTTGTTTTACCCGACCCGCTTCGTCCCACAAGAGCAATAGATTCTCCTTGCTCAATTTTCAAGTTAACTCCGTTAATTGCATTTTTTGTGCGGCCGTTATAGGTAAAGTGAATATTTTTAAAATTTATCTCACCAAAAACATGGTCAATTTTGATAGGTTTAACAGGATCCAGTACCTCCACTTTTTCGTCCAATAATCCGAAGTATTTTTCAATATCTGCATAATTTTTAGCTATGTTTCGCGTACTCCAAACCAAGTTCCAGATTTTGGGAAAGAAGATTCCAATAAAACCCACCACCAGGACAAAATCGCCGATGCTAAGCTTATAATTAACCGTAAAATAAAGCGTCAGGAAAAGTGTTGCAAAAATACTGAGGTTTGTAATCGTGCCGATTGCGATATCAATCATTCTGAAGGAGTTGGCATAGCCCCAGAGGGTTTTGGTCCAATTAATGAACGAGTTTGCAAGCCGTTTTTCTTCCCATTTCTCTTTGGCAAAAAGCTTGACGGTTTCATAATTAATCATGTTGTCGGTAATTATTGCTGAGACATTATCTTCTTCTTTATTGAAGACGTTTCTTTTTACTACATTGTTTTTAATTAGGAATCTTGTTGCAATGAGGGTAAGCGTCAGGGAAATTACCATGACGATGGCAATCAGGATATTAATCTTGGTAAAAAAGTAAACCATCACGACCGTGGTTACAAGGACACCCAGAAAGTTAAAATGAATTGACTGGAACATATCGAAAAACGCTCCATCTCCGCGTTTAAATGCGGAGATTAAACTGCCTGTACTTTTTCCTGAGTGGAAAGTGAAATCAAGGTTTTGAACATGCTTGAATATTTCTTTCCGGGCGTCGCGGGCGGCGTCGAGTAAGACCACATCTCCAAGGTAGCTACTGGTTACGTCGGTAACAAGAGCTCCGACATTTACGACTATATAAAGGAGAAGAATCCGGATCAGGTTTTCGTTGTTCAGAGATGGGATTTTGTCCACAAACAATTTAAAGATGTAGGGTGTAAAGCTTTGCAGGCCGCTTGTTACAACCACGCCGGCAACAACCAGCGTGTAGACCAGTTTTTTACGAGTAATAAATCTGAAAAAAGTTCTTAATGTTTTGTACATTCCTTCAAAGACGCCAAATAACCCCTCATCAGGGTTAAAATAGTCGGCGAACTTAAATTGTACTATGGAAGCTTATGCCCACGCAATAACATATTCGGTGTTTCTTTACTACGGCTAGATGGCAGGAAAAGAGGAGTCACTGTTTAAGTTAAGATACATATGCGACATTGGTTAAGTCGCTTATATGGATCATTACGCCCGGGCTCACTTCATATTTAGTAGAATCAAAGGCTCAAAGAAG
>JAJYIG010000018.1 GCA_021790215.1 bacterium | reverse complement strand
CATTCTTATTTTATGGCAGAAGATAAAGTTAGCGTTATCGAATAAATTGAAATAAATTGTAAAAAATTATGATTAGAAATATTATTTTCGATAAGACACCAGGCTGAACACCCTAAGGGTGTACGGAAGTCATTAAATGAGAGTTATCCGTATTTTAAGGCTTATTAAAACTATGAAGCCGCAGCACCGGTTGATCCAAGCGAGAGTGATAAAAAATTAATCACTAAATCCTGAACTAACCGTCTCTGATCTAAAATATTGTCAGTTAAAAAAACTCTGATAACTTAATTCTTAAGGTTTTGGCAATCCGTTCCATCAGTTTCAAAGAGGGTGATTTTCGACCCTGCTCCACATGACCCATGTGGGTTTTGCTGATATCTAGCTTTTCGGCAAGCTCCTCTTGGGTGTATCCCAATCCTTTTCTGAATTTCTGGATCCTTCTTCCTAATTTTTTCTTTGTCGTCGCCATACCGCTATTATCTATAGCTGTAGGCTACTAATCTACAAGCTAAAAGCGAGTATTTAGCCTCAAATTACGCTTGATTAAATTACTCATTACCGATATCATTGGTAATGAGAGTTAGCAAATATCCAAATAACAATGAAAAGAATTATTCGAATAGCACAACGATGCGTAAAAGCAACCAAATACATAATTGGTCTTCTTCTTCTCTTCTTCTTCTAATGTTTATCCTCCTCTTACCTATTATTTTTCTCTAGCTATTTCTTCATCGAGGACTGAGAAAGTCGAAGTTTGAAGACTACTTTCCACCGCGACAAAAGAACTTGAGTTAATTGTTACTTTTGGACTTGCAAATCATTATAAGTAACTATATAATTAAAGCTATGGAAATACTATTTTCAAATTTAACCTTGAGACGTCGTAATTTTGGGGAGGGTAGTATTTTTATGAGGTAAACTCATAAGATATTATTCACCCCGCCATTTAAGAAGGCGGGGTTTTTTAATGGTTTTAATTTTTTTATATATATGAAAAAGCTCTGGGAAAAGAAAAATACAATTCAAAATAATCTAATTGACTCCTATTGTTTTCTTGAGGGTGTCGAACTTGATAATAATCTGATTGAAGAAGATGTCTATGGATCAATTGCTCATGCCCAAATGTTATCGAGTATTGGAATACTAACAAAAAAAGAATTCATATTACTCAAAAAATATTTCGTAGAGATTATTTCTTTGCACAAAAAAGGGTTATTTAAGATTGAGTCTGGTGACGAAGATGTACATACGAAGGTGGAAAACTATTTAGTGTCTAAACTTGGAGATATTGGAAAAAAAATTCACACCGCTCGAAGCAGAAATGATCAAGTTTTGGTAGATTTGCGACTCTATGCTAAGAAAAAAATATTCGAAGTATCGTCGAATCTTTTAAAAACGACCCTGACATTTACAGAATTTGCAAAAAAATATGAATTTGTCCCTATGCCTGGATATACCCATATGCAAAAAGCTATGCCATCATCACTCGGCATGTGGAGTTCCAGTTTTGCAGAAAGCTTATTTGATGATCTATTTATGTTTGAAAATACATATGTTTTAAACAATCAATCCCCATTGGGTTCAGGTGCTGCATATGGTGTATCTTTACCAATTGATAGAGAATTAACTTCGCGACTTTTGGGATTTTCAAATGTCCAAAACAATTCCTTATACTGTCAGGTTTCACGGCCAAAAATTCAGCTGAGTTTGATGCAAGCGCTCGTACAAATTATGCTAACGCTGTCGCGTTTTGCACAGGATGTTCTACTTTTTACAACCAGTGAATATGATTTTTTCTCCATTGATGAATCCTTATGTACGGGATCGAGTATCATGCCACAAAAGAAAAATGTAGATATTTTGGAATATGTTAGGGCAAAAACTCACCAAATAGTGGGCTACGAACAAATTGTGTCGTCGATCGCGGCCGGACTTCCATCAGGATATAATGCTGATTTTGGTCAAACAAAAGCTCCTTTTATGGAGTCTTTTAAAATTGTATCCCAAACACTTTTGGTGATAAATACAGTTTTACTTTCGTTGACACCAAACCAAGAAGTCCTTTTAAAAGCTTGTAGTCCAGAACTATATGCTACCAATGCGGTCTACGAACTTGTTAAAAAAAAGGTTCCATTTCGAGATGCTTACAAAACCATAGGTAATACTTTAGATCATTTCCCTTCATATGATCCTGTTAAAGTGATTCGTGAGTCAAAGCATATTGGTGCAACTGGAAATCTTAACCTCAATAATTTTGAACGACTGATTAATTTAAAAAAACAATGGTGGACTCGTGAATATAAAACATTTTCCAAGGTTATTAATTCGTTAATACAATTATGAATTTGGGTAGTTATTCATTATAAATTCATTTTTTGCGTATGAAAAATGAAACATCATATATTAAAGTTTCGTCATATGAGGGAAAGTTTGGACAAATTAAAAAAGTTTTACTTCTTTACTCGGGCGGTCTTGACACTTCTGTAATGCTTAAGTGGATTCAAGACAAATATAATGCAAAAGTAGTAACGTTGACCCTTGACGTTGGTCAACAACACGACAATCTGGAACAAATTAAAAAGAAAGCTCTCAAATTCGGAGCGGAAAAAGCAATAGTGCTTGATGTAAAAGAAGAATTTGCTACTGAAATATTGGCTTTGGGGATAAAAGCAAATGCATCCTATCAGGGCGACTATCATTTATCTACTCCTATGGGACGGGTTATCCAAGCCAAAAAGGCTGTTGAAATAGCGGAGAAAGAAGGATGCGATTGTATTGCACATGGCTCAACCGGTAAAGGAAACGACCAAGTACGACTTGAAGGGTATATGTTAGCTTTAAACCCAGGTATTAAAATTATTGCGCCTGTTCGAGAATGGAATATGGATCGAAATGAAGAGATTGTATATGCAAAGAAACACGGTATTCCTGTTCCTGTCGATATAGATTTTCCCTATAGTTCTGATGACAATATGTGGGGCATGACATGGGAAGGAGGAGAGATAGAAGAACCCCATCTTATCGCTCCGATCGAACGGTTTTTGACAACTTATACTCTCGCAAAAAATGCTGAAGATAAAGAAGAGCATATTACTATCAGTTTTAAAAGAGGAATACCCATTGCAATTAATGGAAAGCAGATGTCGCTTGGTGCTCTCATTATGAAAATGAATAAAATTGCGGGAAAACACGGTATAGGGGTTGTCCATATGTTTGAGGATCGGCTTGTCGGAGTAAAGAATGGTGGTGTGTATGAATTACCTGCCGCACATGTCATAATCAAAGCTCATAAATATCTTGAACAATACGTGTCTACGCGACAATTAAACGAGTTAAAGGAGACTATGGATATTAAGTGGGCATATCTATGCTATGGAGCTTTTTGGTTTGATCCCGTTATGGAAGCAATTAGTGCGTTCAATGAAAGAGTTAATGAGAAAGTTACCGGAGAAGTAACTATGAAGCTGTATAAAGGAAAAGCCGAGGCTGTGGCTATGAAATCGCCAAACGGTCTCGATCACACATCGTTTACAAACACCGGTGGATTGCCGTTCAATGTGAATACGAGTGCTGGATTTATTGAGATATATACCTTGCAGATGCGACTTGCCCAACAGATGAAAAAGAAAAAGTAATAAAACTATTGTTTATCTTGGAATCATCAGAGAAAAATCACCGTAGTATTTTTTGGTATTAGATCCGAAATCATCTATTCCTTGTTCTATACTTGCTGGTTGTATGAATCCGTAGCCAGCTAAAATATGTCTGTCCAAAAGCTCTTGACTTGCCGTAAAACCATTGTGACCCGGAAAGATCATTTTTAATTTGTTTACAGTTAGCTCCTTAATTTTGAGTAGAGACAAAAAATATTGTTTCCAGTCTGATTCGGGAAGATGAAGGTATTCCGGTCCAGCATACAAAGTATCACCTGTAAATAAATACCCCAGTTCAGGAATAAAGAAACATGCGCTTCCCGGCGTGTGTCCTGGTATATGTATAACTTGAACTGTTATATTGCCCAAATCAATATTTTCTTGATCCTTGAATGTAGTAAATTCATTTACTCCAGGTATGTCAAACACTTCAGGAAAAAAATCAGCAGGAAATGGTGCAGAAAAAAATTCTTTGGAAAAACCAACCATTTCTTCCAGCCTCCATCCTTTTTTCAGCCGTTCAACTTCAAACGGGCTATCAAAAACTGAAACACTAGCAAAATCAGCTGCTCCGCCTATATGATCCCAGTGAGAATGTGTGAGAAGAACTTCTGCATGTTTTATTCCCGGTGATATGGATGTAATATCTGCCAAACCCATACCCGAATCTATTAATATAGATCTTTTTGATCCTTGAACATAAAACGACAAAACATCCTCCACATGATGAGGTTCACATATCCCCAAATGTTATCTGTAAGCTGTTTTACTTCAAACCATTCCCGTCGAAACACGAATTCTCGTGAGTCCAATAAACTTGTTACTTCCATCGTTATATTTTTATAAATTTAACCAATTTAAAAAATCTTCGACGGCAGGCTTCGTTGTTGTTTTTCCATGTTCTCCCTCGGGATATAGTTTCAACATGAATTGATTCTCTCTATCGAAAACGCAGAAAGAAGTCTTCTATAATATTCAACCGACTTTGAATAATGTACTACTTGATCTTTCTGCCCGTGCCCGATAAATAAACGCGCGTTTTTTAAATGTCGGATATTATCCATCGGAGATAAATCATCTTCATTTTCTAAATTATGAGTCCATCGTTCATCTAGAATACCCCTATAGAGATGATAATATCCGTCTTCTTTCATGCTTCGAAAAAACGACTCGTTCGTTTCTTCTCCTGGGATACTTCCACAAGATTTGCTATCAACAACTGGACAAAATATAGCAAGTTCTTTTATGTCCTCATTAAATCGCGGTAAAACTGGAACGTAGGTTCCACCAAAATTTCTTTCGATGTAAATTATCCGTTTGTATTGCAAAGGTACTTGTTTATCTTCATATCCCGAAAAACCAGAACAGCCTTCTGAAAATGATTTTTGTAAATTCGTAAAAGTCTTAATGCAATTCTCTGGGGTAAATATTCCATCGCTTCTACCGTATCCAATATAGTCTGGAACAAAAATATCAATATTATGCGCAAGAATTATTGGCACATCGGGTAAATGTCCGTTATCTGGAGGAATTGGAGCCCCTATCCCATAAACAACAACCGCGTCTGTCGGAAACGGGCTTTTGTAATGAATTCCGGCGATCTCTCCAACTTTCAACAGTCGAAAATTGATATTTTCAACAGGATGGAATTCTTTCATATTATTCCTTTGCCCATTCTTCGTAAACTTTTTTGTAAATTTCAGGAGTTTTCAATACTTGATTAAGATCAACAGATTCATCAATAATATGCGCTTTTTCGATATCGCCTGGTCCGAAAATCACCCCATCTACTCCAATTCTTGATAAAAATCCAAGATCAGCCGATGCTTGAGATACAGTAAGAATTGTGTTTGGCATTTCTCTTTGAAATACACGTATTATTCTCGCATCCTTTTTCGTATATCCTGTCGGGGAATTTGGGACTATTAAAGAAATATCTATCCCTCTTTGCTTTGCAATTTCACCTATTTGCTCATACGCCTGTTCGTCCCACTGAGGAATTGTTCTCAAGTCAAAAGTTGCAATACAAAGATCGCTAACTTTATTAGGCGAACCTGTACTTGCTTCTATCGCGGTCGGAGTAATAGTGGGCGCAATAAATTCATTAGTTGGAAATTGTTCTTCCCATTTACGTGATTGAACCTCGAGATCTCTCATAAAATCTACCATTGCATTGATGGCATGAGTTTTGATATTTTTTGGTCTTGATGCATGGCCCGCATCTCCTTGAATCTGTGCACGAATAAAATAATTTCCTCTATGACCATGTTCTATATTTATAAGTGAGGTCGGCTCGGTAAATATTGCCGCCATTTCATCATACCGTCCTGTTTGACCTGTAAATTGTAACCAGTCGGCGAATGCTCTTGTCCCCGCGCCATCAGTTTCTTCTTGAACAACATAGGTAAAAAAAACATCACATAAAGGTGTCCCTGATTGAGTAAGTTGTTTTGCTAACTCCATACTTGCCGCAACACCTGCTTTCATATCGCTGGTACCTCGTCCAAACATTTGATTCTTTTCTATTGTCGCACTCCATGGTCCATTGTGTGTCCAACGACTCTCGTCTCCTGGATCTACAACATCAACATGTGAATTGAATATAAATGCTTTATTCCTATTTTTTCCAGCCAAATGAACGACGAGATTACCGTCTTGAAAAAAAGGATCCAAATTGACAGCTCTCAAATTTTGTTGGATATAGTTTAGAACAATTCTTTCTTTTCCAGATAATGAAGGAATATGTACTAAATCTTGAAGCGTTTCAATTAATGGCATATAGAAATTATATCATATTTTTTATCTTTAGCATGTCATAGCAATTCAATTTAAAATCTGTTTAACAGCAATTTTATCACTCCATTTACGGATTATGCCATTTCTTTCTATAATGTTTTCATTCCCCATACCTAGTATTAACAAAACGTCATGATTATTAGGTTTTAAAAGAGATATCCCTTTTTTAATTGCTGAATATCTATTATCTATTAACTCGAATTTTTCATCTTGAAAACCTACAGCAATATCATTTAAAATCTTGTGTGGATCTTCGGAATGAGTACTATCGTTGGTTACAATAGAATAATCTGCGTACTGAGAGGCGATTTTAGCCATTTTAGACCTCTTTTTCGTATCACGATTCCCGGTGCAGCTAAACACTACATATACATTTTCCCAACGCGATCTGCGTATTTCAATACCGCTTCCATAGATATCTCTTCATGTGCGTAATCCACTATTATTGAATAAGGCTCGTAAATTACAAATTCAAACCTTCCAGGAACCTTCTTAAACGAATACAAATAACCAATAAGTTCGGATACTGGTATCTGATATACCTGATTCATCAAGGCTATTGCCGCTGTATAATTAAATGTATTGAAAGAACCACCTAATTTATTAGGACAGGTATAAACTTTATTCTTGAAAAGAATATCAAAAAATGCTTCTCTATCACGAATTAAATAATCAACAGTTCCTATGAATGTATTTTCCCCATAAATTCCAATAGTGACTATTTTTTGAATCCCCCTTTTTTTTGCATAATCCTTTAATTCTAATGCTGATGAATCGTTTGCGTTTAAAACGAGAACTTTAGGTAAAACATTTTTTGACAAAGCAATATAATCAATTAGCATTTTTTTTGCTTGGATATAGTTAGAGAGACTTTTGTGGAAATCTAAATGATCAGAACCTATATTAGTGATAACGCCGCCAACGAAATGTATCTGATTGCTGACTCGGTGTAGTGCCAATGCGTGAGATGTTGCTTCGATAACCATAGCTCTTCCTTTCTGTTTATAAAGGCTATATATAAATCCAGCTAACTCCAACGATTCTAAACAACTAAGCCAGGTACCGTTAATATGAGGACTAAGATTAGAAACTTTTTGAGTCCCAATATAGTAATCTGCAGAACTTATCAGTCCCGTCTTTCCCTCAATTTTGTTAAGCAAATGATGAATTAAGTAAGCTACCGTTGTTTTACCTTTTGTACCCGTAACTCCAAATATAGGCATTTTAATTGCTGCAAGGTTATAAAAGCGAAAAGAACATTGTGCTAATACGTGTCTTGGTTTACTTACTGGAATATATATCACATTCTTTTTCTTTTGTAGTTCCTTAAATGATTTATAAACAATAATTCTAGCGCCAAAATCTATTGCTTCATTGATAAATAAATTTGGATTTTGTTCTTTTCCGTCTCTATTTACAAACGGATACGGAGCAAAATAGATTTTTAATCCTCTTCTAGAGGTAGAAAATCGTTGTAAAGAAAGTGAATCATATGCGATATCGGCTACGAAGTCATTCTTGAGATTTCGTAGCTGATTATTGATAAGAATACCTTTAAATAAATCATGTATTCGGATTTTGCTGGTGGGTTGAAAATAGGCCATTTTTTTCAAGGAAATAATTTAAGGTGCTTTGATAAATTGCCTTCTCTAAAGACCATTCATTTAGATTATATTGTTTCAAATCTTTTAAATTCATTTTCTGTAATTTTTCCAATATGGGTAATAATTGATTTGCGTATTTCTCCATATTATAGATACGGTCTGCAACCGTTCCATAGCTCGGCCACGCATAATGGCTTACAACAACTCTTCTGTTATCCGTTTTTAATTGATATTGTCGCGGTACAAGGAGCTGATTTTCCCATGCTTCATCATCTGGTAAAAAAACATATTGTTTCTCACTTCCAGTAGGAATTCCTTGAATTGCTTTAACGACAGAACTATCTTCATATCTATCTGCGGTTATATCGACAATGATCGTCTCTTTTGGCAACATTGAAATAACGTCTTCCGTAATAAAATGTTGTGAAAGAATTTTCCTTTGCGATACATCAACCAATATATGAGGAGAACCTCCTGTTATTAAACTCTTTGAAATGATTTTTTGAAGATAGAATCGTTGCTCGGAATGATAGCTAGTTGTTGGGACAACTTCGACTATAAAATTTCCACCATTTTTCTTCAATTCTTCTTGAAAATTCGTTTTTCCCATCTTTAATGCAGCTTCAACTGCATATTTCCCAACTTGACCAAATCCCATTATATAGACGGTAATATGTTTTCTGCTCCTAGAGGACCAATATTCTTCTCCAAGCGCTTTTCTAAGCTGAATAAAACCTTCCGTCATTGCATTATATGCTGTAGTTTCGAAGTCTTCTATCAGTCTTTCTCCTCTAAAGTCTTTGAGTTCGTCAAGAGATACTACATTTATATTTCTGGAATTAAGAAGTATATTCCTTTTTGGATGAGTAGGATAATGTAAAAAAGATACAAGTGTTTGTCCTTCATTTAAGAATTCTATTTCTTTATCATCTATTCCAGTCAGGGAGAGAATAAAATCAGAGTTATGAAGGATAAAATTCCTTGTATGAAATTCTATATTTTTATTAAAAAAATAATTTCCATCATTAAACCCTATATCGTTTCCATATCCATTTTCGAGGAAAATTTTTTTTACACCAAGTAAATTCACCACTCTTTTTATCAACTTTGGAGTAAAATCTCTCCTAAATCCTTTAATACCATTATGTCTGAGTAGTCCTATTTTATTCATCTGTCAAGCTCTAATTAAAACTATAGGATAACATATATTTCAAAAGCTGTCAATTGTCATCCACTTTTCAAAGCAGTATGGTATACTACTTCTCATGAGAGAAGCGTTTCGTGAGGGTTTCAAAGATTTAGGGTCATTGGCAGGTATTGTTTCAGTTGCTTTACTTTTGAAAGAAATTGCTTTATTTGCCTGGGTAGAAAAAGTTCCGGGTAAATTTACAAGGGGAATTCTCCGTAAGGGGTTGTCCCCAAAATCAACAGACCAGTGGGACTCCGCTATAGAAGAGGATGTAATTAGGGAAAAAAACCTTGCTCATTTACTAGATCAAGAAAAACACATAGGGACTATGAACCAATACGCCGAACAAATTAACGAAGCAGTTAAAGCTAAGATGTCTGCGTTAAATTGAAAATATTCATATTATTTCATCTTTCACATCCGTTCTGGTGCTTCGATTGCTAACAAATCCAAACCATTTTTAATAACTTGAGCTACTGCACTAACAAGTCTTAACTGTGAATTTCTTTTTGTAGTATCGGGTTCTTTCAATATTTTTGTCTGACCATAGAGTCGATTAAATAGATCGGCTGTTTTATATATGAATTCCGATATAACGCTGGGTTGATTCTGATTTATTGCTTCTTCTATCGCGTTTGGAAACTTGGCTAGATGTCTAATTAACGCAACTTCTACTTCAAGCCCAAAAACTGGTTCAACTTGGGTATGAACATCAATTCCTGAATCTTTTGCTTTTTTAAGAATTGAATTAGCCCTTGCAAAAGTATATTGAAGGTAAGGCGCGCTATTACCCTCAAAAGATAAAGCTTTTTCCCAATCAAACTGAATATTTCTTTCCCTACCCTGACCAAGATCAAGATATATAACCGCGCCAATTCCTACCTGTCTTGCGATTTTTTCTCGTTCATCAGGGGTTAAATTTATTCCTATTTTGTTTACTTCAATTTTAGCCCTTGCTCTTTTTATGGCCTCATTAAGTACGTCTTCGAGGAAAATAACATTACCTTTTCTTGTCGACATCTTTTGCCCTTCTGGTAAAGAAACTTTTCCGAACCACACGTGTTCTAGAGCAGGTCCTTTTCCTTGAGAAAATCTTTCGAAAGCATTAAAAACTTGTTTAAAATAAAGTTGTTGTTCGCCCCCGACGACATAAATAATTTTTTCAGGCTGAAACCAATGAGTACGGGCAACCAAAGTTGATAAATCTCTAGTAGAATATAAACTTGTCCCGTCGCTTTTCCTTATTACCAATTTACCGGGCTTACCCTCTTCGGCTCCTAACTCTTTATCTTGAAAAAAAACAGCTATGGAAGAGTCATCAGCTTTTTCAGCTGTTTTAGTTGTTAACAATGCTTGGGCTACATAAGGATTCATATTAATATAGTAGGACTCCCCCAGCATATACTCAAATTTCGGACCAAGATATTGATATACGCGTTCAAATTCTTTTAAGCTCAGTTCGTATGCCCATTTCCACAACTTTTTTGCTTCACTATCACCCTGTTCGAGTCTCTGAAACCATTTTTTCCCTTCTTTTTCTAGCTCCGATTCTGCTCTTGCTTCTGCTTCGGTTTGGTTCATTCCACCTTGTATCAATAATTGTTTGTTTGCTTCTTTTTGTATGACTATCTCTTGATGCATCTTAACGTATAACTTATAGAGGCCTTGCACGGGATTCGTTTTCAACTCGGGAACTTCATCTTTCCATAAATCATAGGCTCGTCCCAACATTCCAAATTGAGTTCCCCAGTCTCCAAGGTGATTATCTCTAATAACTTTATAACCAGCTTTTTTATATAATCGTGACAATGATTCTCCAATGACCGTTGAGCGTAAGTGTCCAACACTCATATGTTTGGCAACATTTGGTGAGGATACATCAAGAACTACCGTGGCACCATTTCCAAGATTTTGTTCACCATAACGGTTTCCTAAACGCTCGATTTCCTGCAAAACTGTATTTCCATATATATTCATATCAAATTCAAAATTAACATACCCGTTAAGCGCGAAAACACGTTTAACAACAGGAGGTAAAGCCACTAGAGAAACTTCAATAGCCGCTTCCTGTGCAATTATAATAGGGCTTTTCCGCAAAGGTCTCGCCAACGGATGACAAGGGATGGAAAGGTCGG
Source organism: bacterium (assembly GCA_021790215.1). Lineage (GTDB taxonomy): Bacteria > Patescibacteriota > Microgenomatia > UBA8517 > UBA8517 > JAJYIG01. The sequence goes on along the minus strand of JAJYIG010000018.1, from coordinate 3,515 downwards.
CATCTATATTTACCGCAGGTGTATCAATTCTTAGGGTCGTTCCGGTGCCCTGCTCAAGGCGCTTGGCAATAGAGGTAAGGATCTCTTTTGCATTGATCCAAGCGTAATCATTAGTCTTAGGTAATATTCTTATATCAGGTATTTGAACAGGAATACGAGCGTCAGGAAGATGAGGGATTTTAATATCGAGTTTTTTAAAATTCATATATTCCGAGGATTTACGTGTTATCTGTTTTTCCGTCATAGAGTTTTTAACCTCTTTTTATTTGGAATGTCATACAATGGGCTGCGCCCCAGCCCTTGGTGCTTTCAACTAAATCTAAATAAACAATGCTTTTACCTAACTTTTTAAGTCCATTAATAGTTGAAGTATTTGAACTTAGTGGCAAAAACATTGTTTTATCATCAATCGCCAACAAATTTGCACCAAAACTTTGTTGCTCAGTTCGGGGAATAACTAATAAATCATTTCCTTCACTTACCAAGTGTTCAATATATGACTGAGCAGAATCTTTGATATTTCCATTATTTTCTATGAAAAATACATGTCTTCTGCTAGCTTCTTCTTCGCAAACAAGCATTTGTTTAGATCCAAGCGGTGTTGAAAAAGTATCCAGATGCATAAAATCCATACCGTCCTCAAAGGTTCTGTGCTCAGGATCAGGATCAACGACAACAGCAAATCGAAAACCAAGTTTACTGAGCTCTTCTTTTAGTGCATTTTGAATATGTAATGCAGCCTGTATGGTTGTTCTGGGGCCAACTCCCATATATACAACTCCATCATGAACATAGGCGTCCCCTCCTTCAAAGGTATATACTGCTTCACCAACATTATCATTTCCATTTAGTAACTTTATTGGTTTTTGAAGAGCTTCGTTACCTGTTACCACTCCAACAGCTTTATATACCATTTCATATAATGAAACTTCAGGTTTCCGGATCGGTCTCGCCATTGCACTTTGTATTCTCTGATTTAAAAGCAGATTTGATTGATCTCTTGCAAATATTGAATTTCCTAAAGGGAGTTTTGGATCCAGAGATAAAACCTGATTTAAAGTTAGAGCTGAAGGTTCTCCGTATCGTTCGATATCGTCATCAACCAATTCAGCAATCATTTCATTGATGCCATCCCGATGGGTTACATTTTGACTTTGTATATCTCTAGCCTTTTGTATTAAACTGTCAAGAACATCCGATTTTTTCAAATTTCTCGGTTTAAGTAATGAAGCCAATAAATCTCTGACAATAATTAGATCAACTCCATGCGTACCTAGGGTTTTTGCAAAATTTATGGCTTCATGTCTCGCAACTACTACATTCATTTTGTCGTGAAAGAGTGAAACATTAGAAGGAAAAAGCTGAGCTAGTACTGCTTCTGATCCAACGGGCCCCCAAATTGCCGCGGTTCTTAATGGCGAATTTTCATCAAAAACTCCATAGTCTTTTAGTGAAAGATTAAATTCTTTGGCGAGTAAAATTTGTGGTGCCTGTTTTGCTTCTGCCATATTTAGAACTATTATAAAGTATTTGATAAAGAACGTCAAGTTGGGCTAGAGTTTAATTTTAAAAATAAATAAATCAACAATTCATTATTTTGTTGCATATAATATTTTACCCTTGACTTCACGAACCGTTCCGATACCTTGTGTCTTGTATGAAACAAGAAAGTACTACTACAAAGCTCCAATTCTGCCTATATGCCTGCAAGAGCAGCGAATCTAATGAACAGCAGGCTATGTCAATTGATTCCCAGATTAAAGAGATGTTGGATTTAGCAAAGAAAGACAATCTTAAAGTTAAAGAAGTCAGGGAAGAAAGTCATTCAGCTAAGGCTTCGTTAGGAAGACCTGTTTTTAATCAGATGATTACTGATATTGAAAATGGAATATTTACTAGAATTTTGACTTGGGCTCCTGACCGCTTAAGCCGTAATGCAGGAGATTTGGGAAGACTTGTAGATCTTATGGATCAAAATAAACTCCTGCAGATTAAGACTTATTCTCAGATGTTTTCGAATAATCCAAATGAAAAGTTTTTGTTAATGATCCTTTGTTCTCAAGCCAAACTTGAAAATGATCAAAAAGGATTAAATGTAAAAAGAGGATTAAGAGCCAAGTGTGAGATGGGTTGGAGACCAGAACCAGCTCCTTTAGGTTATGTCAATATCATGAAGGGTAATCGAATTGAATGGATTGATATTGATCCTGAAAGAGCTCCTATTGTTACTCAGATGTTTCGTCGAGTCGCCAACCGTGGTCATTCAGGAAGGATCATTAAGAAATGGTTAGATACAATAGGATTTACGACTAAAAATGGAAAGAAGCTATCGTTAAGCAGAATTTATGCAACCTTAAAAAATTCATTCTACACCGGTAAGTTTCAGTTCAACGGTATGTGGTATACCGGAAAACACCAACCGTTAACTACCAAAGAAATTTTTAATAAAGTACAACTACAATTAGTTGTTCCACCAAAAGAATGGCATAAAAAAGATATTTCCGTTTAAATCTCTTTGTAAATGTGGACCCTGTGGAGGAAGTGTCACGGCTGAAGAAAAGTTTAAAAAGTTAAAATACAATGGTTTCTCTAAATACGTATATTACCACTGCAGTCGGGCAATTGATTACGATTGTAGCGAAGTATATATAACTGAGGAAGATTTAATCAAACAGTTAATAGCTAATATCGATAACATAAAGATCAACAAAAATCTCCTTTCAAAATCCATCAAGGCTGAAATTGAGAGATTCCATACCTTAAAAACTCAGGTATTACAGCAGGAATATGTAAAAGGAAACCTCACCGATATTGGGGATGATTATTTAACAAACCAAACAAAACAAAAACAACTTTCACCTGAAATGGCAAAATCATATCTTATCCATATTCTAAAAGCTGGAACATCTGAGGAACGACAACGGATTCTTTCAGTGATTCAAACTAAATTTATTCTCCATAATCGGGAACTACGGATTGTATAACTCTTTCATTGATATTTATTAGGCCTTTTAAAAACCACGCAAAATTGTCCATCACGGTTGATATTTTGCGGATCCCTATAGCGGTTTTTTCTCACTGTTACAGGCAGAATACTTTTTAAGGGTTATCCAGAAACCCAATGGGGTTTTGAAAGAAAAGGAAAGGAAAAAAAGGATTTTCATGAGTTTTTCTCTTTTCTTATCTCCAGGATGTTAGAGTAGAAAATGTTGAATCCTAAGATTTTGAACACGCCCAAACAACCTTTTCAAGAGAAGTATTCGTGTCGCTGGGACGCTCCAAATCAGGGCGGAGGGTACAGGATTCGAACCTGTGAGAGCTTTCGCTCACAAGTTTTCAAGACTTGCGCCATAAACCGCTCGGCCAACCCTCCAAAAAATGAAGCGCCTGCCGGAATCGGACCGGCGCAATAGGTGTTTTTCCCTCACATCTAAGCCAAATACAGAGGCTTGGAGGGGAATCGAACCCCTGCAGTAGGTGTTTTGCAGACACCTGCGTTTCCTCTTCGCCACCAA
>JAJYIG010000001.1 GCA_021790215.1 bacterium | reverse complement strand
TCTTGCTTATTTCATCTCTCTTAAGAAAAAATGGGCCAATATTGTTGCTACCATTTTCTTGATTCTGCTTTACTTTACGCGCCCTTTAGGTTTTATTTATATCGCGGGGCTTTCTTTTTACTTTCTTTTAATAAATTTTAAGTTAAAGAACGCCTTGGCTTATTTTGTTTTAGTTCTGATAGCGGGGTTTCTGGTGGACCATTTTATCTTATTGCCGCTATCGGGTAGATATTTCTTGTATTCAATAATAGGCCGTGGAATAGGATCATCATTTAATCAGTCTGGAGTTGCATCTGATGCACTTCGGGGAGCCGTTTCTTCGGGTGGGGGAATCGCCCAGACTTTGAAAAATATTTTTTACAATCTCTATAACTTTTATAAACTTCTTCCTCAAATAATGTCGCCATATCTTTTTGCACTTTTTGCAGTAGGTCTTTTTGTTCGCTCGAAAGATAATATTGAAAAAGGTTTCAAGCTTTCTTCCGTATTCATGATTCTTACTACTTTGCTAGTTGTTGCGGCAAGTATTCCTTTTTTTAGATATATACATCCGGTTGTTCCACTCGTGTACATCTTGGCCACGGGGACACTCATGGAAATAATTAACAAGTTCCAAATTACAAGTTCCAAACAAATCACAATTTTCAAATTACAAGTTACAAAACAGACCCTTTTGGTTCTTGGATCTTGTTTGTTGGTTCTTTTCTTTGGCGTTGGGCAGACAGTTGGAGTCTTGATCCTTGATTCCAGATTTCAGGCAAGCACTCATAACGTTGGAGAACCACCGGTTTACGTGAGACTTGCCGAAATTTTAAAGACAAATACCTTGCCTAATCAGGTGGTTATAACCAATCTTGATACTTGGGGGAGTTGGTATGGAGATAGAAAAACTATTTGGTTCCCACTGGAGCCAAAGCAAATAATTGACCCATCAACCGGGAAAATTCCTTTTGATGCAATTTACCTTACAAGCTACCTTATCGATGACCCTAATTATTATATGGGGAGTGATTGGAGAGATATATTTAATAACCCGAAAGATCCTACAAAATGGACTTGCGATGGATGTTCTGAGATTTCTAAGGAATTTAGTCTAAAAGGTGTCTATTCGGTATCTGCCGGAAGTGATTATGAAAGGCAGGATGCAAAAGCGATTTTATTAATACACAAATAACAAGAACCAAACAAGGGGAACAGAAATTGCAAATAACAAAAACACAAAAAGATGACGATATATAATCTTGAAGATAGAACGCTTCAGTTTTCTAAAAATACAATTTCACTTGCAAGAAACTTCCTAAGAATAGTATTAATTTGCCTTTAATTAGCCAAATAGTTCGTTCTGGGACAAGCATTGGCGCAAATTATAGAGAAGCTAATGACGGATTGGGAAAAAAGGATTTTGTTTTGAGATTAAGAATTGCAAGGAAGGAAGCAAAAGAAACTTCTTATTGGCTGGAACTACTAATGAATGCCAATTCTGAATTTGATTCTGAATTCAAAAATTTAATTAAAGAGTGTGTAGAGCTTAGAAACATTCTTTCCTCGATAATCTCTAAATCCAAGTAGTTTCGCATTCTTGGTTCTTGGATCTTGTGATTTATGATTTAGTTTCTTGTTTGGATCTTGGAACTTGTTATTTGGAATTTATTTTGGATAATCTATAATCTATATTGATGAGGAAATATTTTGACTGGGTTAGATCCGCCCTTTTTTCTGCAACTGCCAAAGATACCTTTATTCTTTTTGTCGGCAACACCGCTTCTGCTTTTTGGGGTTTTTTATTTACCCTATTTATTGCTCGCGCTGTTTCTATTGCGGAATTCGGGATTTTCTCGGCAGCGATTAATTTAGTTACAATCCTGTCCTCATTGGCCGATGTCGGAATATCTTCAGGTTCTGTTAACTTTGTTTCTGAGCATTTTGCAAAAGGTGATAGCAAGAAAGCTGATGAGTATGTAAAAGCATCTTTTGTAATCAGGATTTTGATAGTTCTTGCGATTTCGGCTGTTGTGATAATTTTTGCACCCTTTGTCTCAACAAAACTTTTGGCTACCCGCGACCCTTCAGTTGCTGTATGGGCCGCAATTATACCGATATTTATATTTCCCGATATGTTTTTTCCTTACATTCTCCAAGCCAAGAAGAAATTCCTGCACTCAACAATTATTGATAATGCGTTTTATATAGGCAGGCTTTTATTTGCGTTGGCATTTTATGTTTATGGAGGATTAAACATCTCAAGGGCGTTCTGGGCATTTGGGGCGGGCTTTATTGTAGAGACGATATTGGTAATTTATTTTGTAAGAACCGATTTTATATTTTCTAATCCTACAAAAAATGAATATAAAAATCTTCTTAAGTTTTCCGGCTGGATCGGGGTTAATAGAATCATTTCATCAATTTCCGGAAGGCTTGATATACAGATGTTGGCTACAATGGCAGGTGCTTTTGCGACAGGACTTTACTCGATCCCTTCCCGCCTGGCGTCTTTTATAGTGGTTCTTTCCGGGAGTTTTTCTTCCGTTCTCGCGCCAAGATTTGCTGCCTTCGGAGATAAAATGAGTGAGAGGAAATACCTTGTTAAGTCGACGCTTGCCATCTTACCGATTACTGCGGGAATAATATTTTGGATAATAATTGCCAAGCCTTTCATTCTTGTCCTTTTTGGGACTAAATATTTGGCATCCGTTCCTGTTTTCCAGGCTTTGGCAGCTGCCCAAATTCCATTTCTTTTTACTGCTCCATCCGTTTCGGCAATTATTTACGCAATGAAGAAAACTGTTTTTATTGGTGCCTATTCTTTTTTCCAGATAGCTGCAATATTTCTTCTGAACTTTTTCTTAATTCCCAAATTTGGGGTTTTTGGGCCGACTATCACTTTAGGTGCTACCAATTTAATTCTCGCCGTCTTTACTTGGGTGATTGTAATAAGGCACTACTGGGTTGAAAGCAAGTAACATGGTTAGACACCGGAAAGAAATTATTTTTATCCTCATCCTTTTCGGATTATTTTTAGCAACGCGTTTTTATCGTTTAAGTGAAACACCGGTCTATCCCGATGAGATTACGTGGATGGTTCGCGGCAAAGAAACCGCATTGGCGATAAAAACTAAGAACTTTAATTATTTCAAGACTGCCTGGTGGACGAGTAAAACCGACACAGAGGCTATTGCAATTCCCTTGTCAGTGATTTCCGGTTTCCCTTTGATTTATTTGGGCAAAGGGCAGAGTGTTGTCAGCCGCAACGTTTTTCAGGATTATATAGCCGGAAGAGGAGCAGTTATTTTTTTCTCGGCAGTTTTTATTGTCTTTTATTATCTATTCGTAAAAAGATTTACTAATAAGAAGGTTGCCGCAGTTTCATCTCTTTTGCTACTTTTGGACCCCATTTTTGTTGCGAATAGTAAGCTGATTATGAATGATATATTCTTAACGGCTTTTACTTTTGTTTCGCTCTCTTCCTACCTTTTGATAAAAAATAGAAATTGGTCGGTTATTATTTCTTCTCTAACTGCAGCCACAGCCTTTTTGACTAAGCCGGACGGGATTCTTGTCTTTCCGATATTTTTCTTACAGATATTTCTAAATTATAAAAACTGGAAGGACGAGCTTACGAAATTCTTATCCTCCGTCTTTTTGTCCTTTATCTTTATTTCTCTTGCGTGGCCGACATGCTGGGAAAATTTATTTTTAGCCATACCTGAATATCTTTTTAGAGAAACGGCTTTGGTTGGTGGCGGAATAAATAATTATTTTTTCGGGCAGCTTACCAACAACCCCCCACCCTATTATTATCTTTTTGAGATATTGGTCAGGACTCCGCCTATAATCATTTTGGGGCTTCTCGTTTTTATCTACCTAAATTTGGTCAGGAAGAAAATTGTCGATTTTAAACACGGCGGGAGCATTACTGTATTTATTGTTTTATTCTTGGCCTCAATTTCTTTTTCCGCCAAGAAGCTTGGTGTGCGGTATGAACTTCCGGTCTGGCCGTGGATATATGCATTTTCTTCTTGGGTTATTGTCTGGGCTGCCGGTAAGCTAAAGACGTTGTGGTTAAGAGTGGTGGCGATCTCTGCAATTTTTATTTGGTTTTTTTATTTGTTTATTTCGCTCTTCCCGTACCACGATCTTTATTATAATGTTTTCATAGGCGGAAGCGTGAATGCTAGAAAATATGACCTTGTGGGGCTTTGTGAAGGGTCTAAGGCGGCGGCGGATTACATTCTTAAGTGCTACCCTGAAGTAAAGGAAATTGGTGCTTTAGGATGCGGAAACTCGACAATTCCATATTATTACCCATACCGCTTTAGTCCTAACTGGAAAAACCAAAAGCTGTTTTTTGTAGAAGCCTATTATATTCAGTTGGAAAAGGATCCTGAGTTGGATGCATTTTATGGGGCGAATAATCCTACTTATGTGGCGAGAGAAAACGGAGTTGATTTGGCATATATTTACGCAGGATCTTTAGAAAATATGTGCCCATCTAGGTGAAATAAGCTCTGAACCAAAGCTCCATACACATTAAGTTCCAAAGTCTCGGTCCAAAATCGTCATGTTTGTTGTTATCCTCGACGATATTTTTTACATATTCTCTGTCGAATATTTCGCTAACCCGAGAATCCTTGGAAAGCAGCAAACTTTTTGCATATTTATTAAGCGTACCAGAAAACCATTTGTTTAAAGGAAGACCAAAACCCACCTTGGGTCTATAAAGACACTCCTTGGGTACAATTTTTTCAAAGGCCTTTTTTAGTATATATTTTGATACCCCATTTTTAACTTTGAGCTCAAAAGGAATTTTTCCGGCCAATTCGATCATGTTCTGATCCAATAAAGGAGATCTGGCTTCAAGAGAAACCGCCATTGATGCAATATCCATCTTTGTAAGAAGTTGATCCGGCAGAAAATATAGTAAATCAAATTTAAGTCCCGCATCTTTTATATCTTTCCCATTAAATGTTTTGAAGCATGATTCTACAATCTGATATGGATTTTGATGTCTGGCAAGATCAAGTATTGGTCCCCTGGCGTGGTTCATCAGTTCATCCGGAGAGAAAACTTTATTGTATGATGCAAACCTCATATATAAAGGCAGTTTTGCTTTTTCAAAGAAATTTCTTGCTTTCGGAAAACTTTGTAGTAGTTTCGCAGCAACCGGTCTTATATTTTGTATCCAAAAGTCATAATCAACATCACGTCTGAGTCGCATATATCTATTGGGGTATCCCGCAAAATTTTCATCTCCACCATCTCCATTTAGGGCTACGGTTACATATTTTTTGGTCATCTCAGATACCAGGAAGGATACAACCGCACTGGCATCGGAAAACGGTTCTTCATACTGTTTTACAATTGACGGCAGGATATCTACCGATTTTGGTTTGGCTGTTAGAATGTGATGGTGAGTCTTATACATTTTCGCAACCCTCGCAGCATAAGGCGCCTCGTTATATTCTTTGCTATTAAAAGCTATTGTAAAAGTCTCAATGGGTTTACCTGAAAGCTCTGCCATTGTGGCGACAACACCGCTACTGTCAACCCCGCCGGAAAGAAATGCACCAATCGGGACATCTGAAACCATTCTGATTTTTGTGGATTCAGTTAGTGTATCCAATATTTTTTGACACCACTGCTTTTCTGATAGTTGAAGTTTATTATTAAACTTGGGCTGCCAATATCTGACTTTGTCAAAAGTTTTTCTTCTAAGATTTATAAATATGTAAGTTCCGGGTTCAAGCTTTTTGATCCCTTCAAATCCGGTTAGGGGGGATGGGGTGTATCCATAAGTCAGGTAAAGATGAATTGCATTATAATCCGGAATCTTCTTGATCCCAGTTTGTGTAAGAATTGCTTTGAGTTCAGAGGCAAAAATTATCTTTTGGTCATCGAGTAAGTACTTTAATGGTTTTTTCCCGATTCTGTCCCTGGCCATAAATAATGTTTTTTCGATATGATCATAAATTACAAAAGCAAACATACCCCGTAGATGTTCCAGGCAATTTTTCCCATATTTTGCATATAAGGCAAGGATTACTTCAGTGTCAGTGTCAGATTTGAAGGAAAAGCCGAGTTTTTGAAGTTTCCTTTTTTCTTCCTGGAAGTTATATATTTCACCGTTATAAGTAATTGTGTATCTATCTAAATATGTCATGGGCTGGTGGCCCTTTTTGGATAGGTCGATGATGGATAATCTCCTTGACGCAAAACCCACTCGTTTATCTTCCGACAGAAATATTCCTCCATCATCAGGTCCCCGATGAATAAGGGCCTTTGCCATTAACGTTAGCTCGTGTGGATGAATCTCTTTATTTTTATTGAAGTAAGCTATGCCTGCAACCCCGCACATTTTAAGCTCGTTCTAAGTTGGATACAAGTATAGCTCCGAGTTTTAAAGAAAGAAATGGGGTAAAATAGATTTATGAAGATTTGGGCACACACACTCGTTAAAAACGAAGCAAGACGGCTTTGGTATTCGGTATCTTCAGTTATTAATCATGTAGATAAATTGCTTCTTTGGGATGCGGGCAGTACAGATGGGAGTATCGAAATTGAAAAAGAGTTAGCTAAGAAATATCCGGACAAAATTATTTTCAAAAGCCGTTTGCAAAAAACAGCAGAAGAGTTTACGGGTGTCCGGCAAGAAATGCTTGATGAAACAGAATCTGACTGGTTTTTAATGCTAGATGCAGATGAAATATGGTTTGAAGATTCAATTAAGAAGGTCATTGGAACTATAAAGAATGAGGGGGAAAGTATTGAATCGGTAGTTGTTCAAACAATTAATTTAGTCGGTGATATTTTTCATTTTCAGGAAGAAGCTGCAGGTAGGTATAAATTCGGAGATAAGGTGGGGCACTATAATTTGCGTGCTATAAAAAGAAATATTCCCGGACTTCACTCAAAGGGAGCTCACGGGGTTTGGGGTTGGGCAGACGGTGATGGTAAGATGATTCAGGATAGAGATTCTGACAAGCTAAAGTTTGTAGATGTACCATACCTTCACGCGACATTTCTTCCGAGAGGCGGAGAAAGGTCAAACGATCTGGAAGTAATTAAGAGGGCGAAAAAATTAAAATATGAAATTGGTAAACCATTTCCTTTAGATTATTATTACCCGGAAGTATTTTTTGAAAATAAACCTGATTTTATAAGTAGCCCTTGGGAAGCCATGTCGGGGTACTTCGAGACAAGGGCATTTTTCGAAACACCACTAAGAAAAATTAAAAGAAGATTATGGAAAGGGCAGGTTGGTTATTGATCTGACTACATTGATATATATTAATGTAGTGTATTTAATAATAGAAATTAATGAGTAGAATAAATAAAATAGTATTAGTATTTCTTGTTGGGATTTTACTACTACACCTGCTTCTTCTGTTGAAATTTAAATTTACTGCCTGGCCGGAGATGCTTGTCTGGCCATATTTAACATTGCACGGCCTTTTGCCCTACAAAGACATCGCAATTGCCCATACACCTTTACTGCTTGTCTTTCTTACAGTTTTTTACAAATTATTCGGAGTTGGAATTTCCCAACTGCAGATATTTACCTGGGGATTAATTTTGGCCTTCGATGCCTTTTTCTTTTGGGTTGTCAGGAGGCTCTGGGGGCGGAGAGTTGCGCTCATTGCACTTACATCATTTGTTATCTGGCAATTATTCTTTGATGGGAACGGACTTTGGTTTGATCTATTTATGGGTTTTTGGATGTTTGCCTCGTTTTACTTTTTGCGCATCAAAAAGTGGTTTGCTGCTGGCGTTCTTTTTGCGCTGGCTGTTTTTACCAAACAAACGGCGGCTTATTTTATCGTTCCCGTGGCTCTCGAAATTTTCGGGTCCAAAGCAATTTTTAAAGACGGCAAGAACTTTGTTTTGGGTGGGTTGGTAGTTTTAACCTCTTTCGTGTTTTTACTTTTTGCCATTCACCTTTTACCAAGTTTTTATTACTGGGCTGTGAATTTCGGTGTTTTTATTTTGCCAAAAGCTTCGGGCCAGATACAATTACCGGACTTGAGAAGCCTGGCTGTTGCGGCAGTTCCTTTTGCGATTTTCATTCCTTTGTTTTTTAAATCTCATAGTTCTGCAAGGGTTCGTCCCTTGCAAATGACCATTTGGGCTTTTGTCGGTTGTTTGGGGGCTTACCCCCGGTTTGAATATTTTCATTTTCAGCCCGCTGTCCCATATCTTGCAATCGTCTCTGGACTGGTATTTACAAACTTAAATTGGAAAAATGTTTTAATCCGTTTCCTTATAATATTTTATGTTTTTGCATCGTTATATTTATTGGCGGTATTTTTCATCAGGAATTATGACGAGGGTATTAGGTTCTACGAGCAGGATGTTCAGGACGTGGCTTCTTATGTGAGGCAGAACTCGATTCCGGGAGAAAAGATTTTTGTAATGAACTATTGGGATAGTCTTTATGCATTAACCGATACGCTTCCTGCAACTGATCCGTGGGTTCCGCAACTTTCCTGGTACCAGGAAATTCACGGAGTTCAGGAAAAGGAAGTTGCGGATTTGGAAAACTCAAAACCAAGATTAATTTTACTTCAACAATATTCTGAAACAGGACTTTCCTCTTACATTCCGGAAAAGGTCTACGCTTTTGTTTCAGCAAACTATAAAATTAGCAATAAAGTTGACGGGATTGAGATACTGGTTCCCAAATAAGCTGTTTTAATGTATTAATACATGAATACAAAAATGAAGGTTTTGTTTTTAAATATTTATCAGGATACTACCTCAAGAGGCGCTGAAACTTTTGTAAAGGAACTTTCCAAAAGGCTTTCCGAGAATAATAAAGTAAAGATAATATCAGGGGGAGATATCATAGTTCCTCCAAGGTCTAAAAGCCGTCTTTCAAGACCATTTCTTGATAGAAACGGTCGTGCAATTGCGGGCTTTACCCTTAAAAAACTTCCAGAAATTTGGAAAGAAAAACCGGATATTATTATTCCTCTCAATGGTGGGTGGCAGCCGGCGTTTATCAGGATTTTAACTTGGATTCGGGGATCTAAAATGGTGATTTCCGGGCAATCGGGGATTGGATGGGATGATCTTAACAATCTTTGGTGTTTTCCAAACGCTTTTGTTGCTCTTTCGACTAAAGCAGAACAGTGGGCAAAAAAAGTTCCGTTTGCAAAGATCATCAAAATCCCGAACGGTGTTGATCTGACTAGATTTAAGGTTAGAGATTATCGATTAAGGAATAAAACAAAAATCATTTTAGCTGTTGGTGCATTTACGGAACAAAAGAGATTAAATCTTACCATTGATGCAGCGGCCAAACTTAAGAACGTAAAGCTTATTATTGCCGGTGGAGGAGGGGAATTAAGAGACAAGATCTACGATCTAGGAATTAAGAAGTTGGGTAAAGAAAGATTCGAGGTAATATCCGTGCCTTTTGAGAAAATGCCGGAAGTTTATGGGGCAGCCGATGTTTTTACATTGCCCTCAGCTTCCTCTGAGGCGTTTGGAAACGTTTTGGTAGAAGCTATGGCATCAGGACTGCCTGTAGTTGCCACAGACGATCCTGTAAGAAGAGAAATAGTTGGTGAGGCAGGAATCCTGGTAGACCCAACCGATATTGATGAATATGCTAAGGCTTTACAAAAAGCTATGAATACGAATTGGGAGAATAAACCGAGGACTCAGGCAGAAAAGTTTGATTGGGATAAAATAACTGAGAAATATGAAATACTTTTTAATTCTTTGTAGCATTTTTCTCTTTGCGTATTTTGTACGTTTTAATAATTTTGATCAGAAAATTATTTTTTGGACGGAACAATCGCGAAGCATAATTACGTCTCTTGAGTATTTAAAAAAGCCCTCTCTCTTGGGTCAGGAATATTTTCGGCAGGACAGTAATTCTCACATAATCTTTTCCGGTGCGTTTTTTAATTATCTTCTTTTGCCCCTAATCTTATTTTCCAGTCTCGATCCCGCAAAGATTACAGTCGCCTTTGCTCTCCTTAATATATTCACAGGTCTTGTTGTATATTTGGTTGCCAAACAATTTTATGGCGTCAAGGCTGGGATTATAGCTTCCGTGCTCTTCTTGTTTAATAATTACATGATTTATCACTCATATTTTATATGGAACTACAATTTTCTACCCCTTGTCGGAATTCTAATTCTTTATATCACTCTTAGGAATTTCAGCGAATACAAACTCAATTATTTCTTGACGTTGGGAATTTTGTCGGGGATTGGTATTGGGCTTCAGATCTTATTTATTGCCTATGCCCTTGTAACATTTTTAATAAATATTTTTAAGAGCAAGAGTAAGATTGCTTCGTTTTTAATGTTTGTCGTCGGAGTTATTGTAGGAAACTTGCCAATGTTTCTTTTTGACATGCGGCATAATTTTTACGAGACAACAACAATTTGGAAATATTTTATCGATACTCTTATGGGAAAAAGTGATGCTTCTTTTTCTTATTATTATCTGCTTCCCATTTTTTCGGTTGTTCCGGTTTTTATCGGAGCGCTTTTGTCCAGATTTAACCTTTTGCTTATTTCTCCAGTTCTCGGACTTTACATATTTTGGAATTTGAAAAATCCGATCCCGGAAACAATTTACTTAAGTGTGGCGGAGCAGAAAAAGGCAGCCGAGGCAATTACCCTTGATGCTAAAAAGGATTTTAACGTTGCGTCGGTAATTGATTTTGATAAACAAGCTTATCCTTTAAGGTATTTTCTTATCTATCAATTTAAGAAGGATCCTCTTCCGGTTACGGACTATAAGGGTATTAAACTTCTGTATGTATTAGCCCCGAACGGATATAATTTTGCAAAGAGTGACACCTGGGAGATTAAGGCTGGGGGAGCGTATAAGATAACTAAATTGACCGATGTTAATAACAGTTATTCCGTTTTTAAATTATCTAAATGATTAAAGTATCAGTAATAATTCCGGTTTTTAATGAAGATAAAGTCTTAAGAGAATGTTTAGAATCTTTATGTTACCAGACTTATAAAAGTTTTGAAGTTATTGCTGTTGATGATGGAAGTAATGACAAAACTTCTAGGATTTTATCTGATTTAAGATTTAAGAAAAACAGGACGCCTTGCGATAAAGATTTAAGAATTTTAAAACAAGATCACAAAGGGGCGGGATCGGCAAGGAACCTGGGAGCAAAATCTGCAAAAGGAAGAATCTTGGTCTTTGTTGATGCAGATATGACTTTTGACAAAGGTTTTTTAGAAAAATTGATTGCTCCAATTATGCAAAACCTTCCTTCGCAAGACCCCGGCGAGGTAAAAGGTACTTTCAGTAAAGAAGAGTTGGTAAGTAATTGGAATAATGTCTGGGCAAGATGCTGGAATATAAATGAAGGTTGGGAAGAAAGGCGCCGTCACCCCAAAAATTATCCTGATCACCAACCGGTTTTCAGAGCGATTTTAAAAAGCGAATTTGATAGGGTGGGTGGTTTCACCCCCGGAGGGTATGACGATGATTGGAGTTTGAGTAAAAAACTGGGTTATGAAGCAACGGCAGCTCCCGGGGCAATCTTTTATCACAAAAATCCGGAAAGTCTTTCCGAGATTTTTACTCACGCAAAATGGGTGGGAAAAAGGAGCTATAAACTAGGTCTGATTGGTTACTTGGTCGCCTTGTTTAGATCAAGTTTCCCTGTATCGCTTATTGTGGGTTTTTATAAGTCATTCACAAATTCCAATTTTCACAACAAAGTTGGTTATTCATTTTTAATTTTTAAAATTGTTTATGATTTTGGGATTTTTGTAGGGATTATAGAGTATCTTATTACAGGAAGATCTTCTAAATAACTATCAATGAATCGATTCATCAGTAGTAAATTTTCAATCTGGATTGTTATATTTATGGCGGTGGCTTTAAGGTTGATTTCTATAAATCAATCTTTATGGCTTGATGAGGCAACAACTGCCTTGGCAGCCAAAATGCCTCTAACTGATCTCTTTATAAAATTTCTCCCGGGGGATTTTCACCCGCCTTTTTATTATCTTCTAATGCATTTCTGGATTAAGATTTTTGGATACTCGGAAATTTCTTTACGGATTCCATCCGTGATTTTTGGTGTTGCAACAATTTATGTGGTTTATTTAATCTCAAAAAAACTTTTTGACAAAAAAACCGGGTTAATCTCGGCCATACTGCTGGCTACTTCCGGTCTTTCGATTTACTATTCACAAGAGGCCCGGATGTATAGTTTGGCAGCATTTTTGGTTGGCCTCCTGGTATTTTTATTTCTCGAAAATAAGTGGGTTTGGTTTTCTATTACATTAGCTCTTCTTGGAATTACAGATTACGCTTCGCTTCTAATTTTACCAGTCTTTTGGTTTTTTGGATTTAGAAAGAAGAAGTTTATATTGGCAAACCTGCCTTTGGTTGGAGTATTTTTAGCATGGCTTCCGATATTTTCTAGGCAGCTACTGACAGGGCTGTCGGTTAAGAGTGTCTCACCGCTTTGGTGGAAGGTGCTTGGCACAGTCAGTATAAAAAACATGGCTCTGATACCGGTCAAATTTATTTTAGGCAGAATCAGTTTTGATAATAAAGATGTTTACGCAATTGTTTTCGGATTAAGCTTCTTACTTTTTGCCTATTTGGTGTTAAAAGTGGTCAGAAGCGCAAAAATTCTGTGGTTTTGGCTTCTTTTGCCGATATTTTTTGGAGTGCTTCTTAGTTTTGAAATACCCACGCTTACATATTTTCGATTTTTGTTTTGTTTGCCACCTTTTTATATTTTAGTTTCTAATGGACTTAGAAGACTCGGAACAAACCAGCTAAGGACTTTATTTACTCTGATACTTCTTATTAATATTGGGTCTTCCGGTTACTATCTTTTTAACCCGAAGTTTCAAAGAGAAAATTGGAGAGGGGCAGCCAAGATGATAGGCGGTGATGAAATAGTAGTTCCCGCAGATTCACAAAAAGAGGCTCTAATTTATTACGGCAAGGGTAACCAAATAGTTGATGCAGTGAATTTTTCGGGAGGCCCCAAGGAAATTTGGCTTTCAAGATATGTTTGGGAGATTGCCGACCCGACAGATTCTGCCCGAAATAAAATCGAAATTTTGGGATATAATAAAGTCGCTGAATATAACTTTAACGGAGTTATCTTTTGGAAATACAAAAAAATATAGAATTCTATTAGTACAATTAAACGATTCAAGAATCTCAGATAGTGGATTTTATATGAAATAAAAGTCATGAAAATAGCAATTGATATCAGTCAGATAGTTTACGGTACAGGAGTTTCTTTTTATACAAAGAATTTGGTACAAAATTTACTCAATATCGATAAAGAGAATGAATATATCTTATATGCAGGAACATTGAGGCGTAAGCAGGATATTCTTTCCGTTTTCCCTCAAGCCAAAATATTTCCTATTCCCCCAACTTTGTCGAATTTATTATGGAATCGGCTACATGTACTGCCGATAGAAAAACTCATTGGTGCGGTAGATGTTTTTCATACATCAGATTGGGCAGAACCGCCGTCGAGTGCTTTCAAAGTAACTACAGTGCATGATTTGGCGCCGTTTTTATATCCGAACCTATTTCCGAGAGATGTTATAAGGAACATTGTTGATACGCATAAATTTAAATTAGCTAGGGTTAGGGAAGAAACCAAACGCATTATCGTTCCTACCGAATCAACGAAAACAGATTTGGTTAGGCTTGGATTTAATCAGTCGCTTGTTAGAGTTGTTCCGGAGGCTGCTTCCCATGTATTTACGCGGGTTTATGATGAAAAAATAGCCTTAGTTAAGAGGAAATATAAACTGTTTGGAGAATATCTATTGGCAGTGGGCCTGGATCCCAGAAAAAACACCGAACGTATTATAAAGGCTTTTGAACTATCAAGCGCAGGGAAAGATTTGAAACTGGTTCTTGTGGGACAGCCAAAATATATGAAAATTAAGGTTTCCAGAAACGTTAGAATCTTGGGTAGAGTACCATTCGAAGATTTGCCTGCTTTGTATTCCGGAGCACAGGCTCTTATCTACGCCTCACTGTATGAGGGCTTTGGGTTACCGATTTTGGAAGCCTTTGCCTGCGGCTGCCCGGTTGTGACCTCAAATATCTCATCGATGGCTGAAGTTGCTGGAGAAGCAGCAGCTTTAGTTGATCCCTACAAGGTCGACTCTATTTCGGAGGGAATTGAAGATGTTCTAAGAGGCCCTAAAAGTTACATAGACAAGGGTTATAAAAAAGTTAAAAACTTTTCTTGGGAAAAAACAGCTAGGATGACACTGGATGTTTACAAAGAGGCGAGATCTTCCATTTGACTTAATATATGTTAGTTAGCTATGCCTTTGTGAATGTCTGTGGGTTGCTTTACAATAAGTTAAATGTTGATAGGGATTGATGGTAATGAGGCGAACATAAAGAATAGGGTTGGGGTGAATCAATATGCCTTTGAACTCTTGCAAAATCTTTGGAAACTACAGGATGAATGGAAAAGAAGCCATAGTCTTGTAGTTTATCTTAAAGAGGATCCTCTTCCGGACATGCCGGAAGAAACGTCTCATTTTAAATATAAGATAATTCCGGGAGGTAAAATGTGGATTCTGACCAAGCTGACACCAGACTTAATTTTTGCGAAAGACAAACCTGACATTTTCTTCTCTCCCAGTCATTATGTTCCTTTTCTTGCTCCCATGCCCAAGATAAGTTCAATAATGGATCTTGGATATCTCGAATATTCGACACAATTTACAAAAAAGGACTTTTGGCAATTAAAGATATGGACTGCTATTAGTATTTTTGTATCAAAGTCTATCATTGCAATCTCACAAAGCACAAAAGACGATATTGTACGACACTACCCCTCTGCAAAATCTAAAATACACATTACATATTTGGCTTATGATCCAAATCAATTTAATAACCTTGTTTCTAACAAGGTTGTGCGACGTATAAGGAGCAGATACTCCATAGTTGATGACTATATACTTTATTTGGGAACCCTCAAGCCAAGCAAAAATATTGAAGGTCTTGTTGAGGCTTTTTTGAGATTAAAGAATACGGGTCATGAGTTAAAGTTGGTCATTGCTGGTAAAAAAGGGTGGCTTTATGAACCGATTTTTAAAAAGGTCGAGGAACTTGGTCTTGAAAAAGATGTTATTTTTACAGACTTTATTCCGGAGGTTGATAAACAGGGTTTAATTAAAGGTGCAAAAGTTTTTGTACTTCCTTCTTTTTGGGAGGGTTTTGGTCTTGATGCACTAAATGCTATGGCTTGCGGAGTTCCCGTTGTTGTTTCAAACACGGGCTCACTTCCCGAGGTTGTTGGAGATGCAGGAGTTTTGGTCAACCCGAAGAGTACAAGAAGCATTGCAGATGGAATTGAAAAAGTGATCTCGGCCTCAAAATTGAAGTATAATAGTTTAGTTGAAAAGGGTTTAAGTCAGGTTAAGAAGTTTTCCTGGGAGAAAACAGCAAGAGAAACTCTAGAAATAATTACTAATGTTTAAAGATAGAACAGGCAGATCATTAACTTTAGGGCAGGCCCTCCCCAAGGTCCTGAACCGTTTTTATAACTATTTTCTTGATCTGGAGTTGATGATATTAAGGTGGGTAAGCCACATTCCGTCGCACTTTGTTCGTAAATTTTTCTATATTATGGCAGGAATGAAGATCGGCAGAGGCTCTGTGATACACATGTGGGCCAATTTTTTTGAGCCTAACGGAATAATAATAGGTGAGGATACTATCGTGGGTGATCACGCTTTTTTAGATGGCAGAGCATCTCTTTATATAGGTAACCATACTGACATAGCTTCATCCGTTATGATTTATAATTCGGAGCATGATTTGGAAAATGAAGATTTTTCAGCCCGGGAAGAGCCTGTGCAAATTGGAGATTACGTCTTTATCGGTCCCAGAGCGATAATCTTGCCAGGAGTTAAAATCGGTAAAGGTGCGGTTGTTGCAGCCGGAGCGGTTGTTACAAAAGATGTTCCGGATTTTGCGATTGTGGGGGGGGTTCCTGCCAAAGTAATTGGGGAAAGAAAGAACAAAAATCCAAACTACAAGTTGGGGAGGGCCAGACTTTTTCAGTAGCTTCTTATGAAACTTTTTTTGGCTTCGAATGTAAAAAACGAACTGACACTGGCTAGACTAGAAGAATCTCTTGGGGGATTTAAGGGAAAGAGGATCGCCTACATTCCCACAGCTTCGAATGGAGAGCAAGATTGGGGTCATTGGAAGACAAAGAAAGATGGTTCGTGGAAGGTAGTTAACACGCTTGATGCAATGGTAAAGCCGATTTTGTTGGAGGATTATCGGAATGAATCTGTTATAAAAGAGCTAAAAGATCAAGATGTAATTTGGTTCGCAGGAGGAATGCCCGGATACCTTATGTATTGGATTAGGAGATGTAAAGTCGATTTATATATTAAGACGCTTTTAAAGACGGCATGGTATGTAGGATCAAGTGCGGGAGCAATGGTTGCTGGCCAGACCTTACAAGTCTCAAGCTTCGGTTTTGTGGATAACGAACGGGGTACTGAGGTTATAAAACCATTGCGGTTAGTTAATTTTGATATCTTTCCACATTTCCAGGATAAATACCTACGCAAGATTAGGGCGAGATATACTGGTAAAAAGATTTACCTTCTTAAGGATGGTGAGGAAATAATAGTTGATGATGGTAGAATTACAGTAATTGGAGAAGAAAGGATAATAATATAATGGGTGCCAAGATACTAAAAGTCTTGCTTGTTGTTGCCTCTTTGGTTTTTCTTTTCTATATTTCGTTGCCCAATTTTAACTTTCCCAAGCCTCCTCCGGATTCACTTCAGTCTCGGGAACCAGCGGATCTCGAAACTCCTCTAAGACGGGGATATTTTACTAATTACACGAGAGCCCAGGTCATTACCTGGTACGAGAATCAATTTGATCATTCAAATTTTTTGAGTATAAAAATTCCGACGCTTCTTCTAAACTATCCGCCTGAGGATGCACAAACCATTATCAGAGACCAGACGAGCAGTACTTTTTTACAAGAGTTGGTTCACCCTTTTAGGGAGAGTATCTATATAAACGGATTTGAACCTCCGAGTTATGATAATCAGCCAGTTTTTTATGTTGACGGCAAGACTTGGCGACAGAAAATTATAATAAAGATGATGCCAACCTCAATTTTTATTAGAATTGCTGTGTTTGTGGCCGAGATGGTCTGTGTAATCATTTTATTTAGAGAGTTTAGGGAGACACTAACTTATTTATGGCACAAAAGGAAGTAGACTTGTCGATTATCGTTGTTAGTACGAACTTTGAGAACATGCTCTGGGATTGTCTCAAAAGTGTCTTTTCTTCTCTGAAAGGCATCTCAAGCGAGGTCATAGTAGTTGATAATGCCTCTTCAGATAACACTCCGAAAATGGTGGCAAAGGAGTTCCCTCAGGTAAAACTAATTAGAAAATACGAAAACCATGGTTTTGGAGAGAACAATAATTATGGGATGAAGATTGCCAAAGGTAGGTATATTTTGCTTTTAAATTCGGACACTAAAATAATTGATAAAAAAACTTTTAAAGAGATGATTTCCTGGATGGATAAACATCCAAAAGTGGGACTTTCCAGCTGCGCACTTCTTAATTCTGACGGAAAAACATATCAGGGATCGGGAGGTTTTTACCCGACTCTTCCAAGGGTTTTGGCTTGGATGATCTTTTTGGATGATATTCCCTGGGTTGACAGATTTGTGAAACCTTATCACCCCCTTCATGGTTGGTCGCCTTTTTATAAAGGAGATGAATTTTTCAAAAAACCCCACCGTCAAGATTGGGTAACGGGCGCCTATTTTTGGGTGAGAAAAGAAGCAATGGAGGAGGCGGGATATTTTGATGAGGACTTTTTCCTATATGTTGAGGAAGTTGAACTTTCCAATAGAATTGCAAAAGCGGGATGGGAGGTTTGGTATTTACCAAAATGGAAGATAATCCACTTTGGTCAGGTGACCACAGGAAGCGAAAAAGCTGTGATATATGAGTTGCAAAATCTTATATTGCTTTACAGGAAGCATGAACCGAAGTGGAAAATTCCCGTACTTCAGGCAATCCTAAAGTTTGGTGTAATATTAAGAATTATTCTTTGGTCTATTGCGTGTAAGCGTGATGCTACGAAAATTTATGCAAAAGCTCTCAAAGTTATTTAATGCAATTCCGAAATATCTGTTGGCAGCAGTTATTGTCATGGTGCCGCTTTATCCAAAGTTCCCGTTAATTAGTGTTCCCGGAACTTATGTTGCTATTAGATTTGAGGATTTACTCCTTTTGGGTTTGGGGATTTTTACTGCAGTCAAGATACTGATTAACCTCAAAACTTTCCTTAATGATAGGGTTATCAGGGCGTTTCTAATTTTCTTTGGAGTTACGTTAATCTCACTTCTTTCTGGAATATTTTTAACCAAGACTATTGGGATTGGAATCGGACTTTTGGAATACCTCCGGCGGGTGGAGTATGTGGTGCCATTTTTTGCCTGCTTAGCATTTTTGAATAGAAAAACAATTATGCACGATCTGGCCTTTTATTTGAAACTATTGATCTTTGTAATAACGGTTGCCTTTATCTACGGTTTCGGACAGGAGTATTTTCATTTTCCTGTTATTATAACCCAGAATGCGGAGTACTCGAGAGGAATCGCGCTTTTTTGGACGCCGGGAGCCCAAATTAATTCGACATTTGCAGGGTCATACGATTTGGCCGCCTTTATTGTAATAACAATTCCGATTTTAATTACTCTTCTTTTTGTATTTAAAGATTGGCTGGGTAGACTAGCTGTAATTCTGGTATCTGGAGCAGGCTTGTGGCTTCTTATTTCTTCAATTTCCAGAATGGGTCAATTTGCATATTTAATTGCGGTTTCCACGAGTTTATTTCTATTAAAGAAGTTCAAAACAATGATTGCTATTGTGGTGGTAAGCGCACTACTTATGGGAATGTCGGGTGGTATACAAACGCGTTTTGGAAGGATATTTGATGTTATCTATCAGCAGTTTCACTTAAGTAAAGTATTAAGCCAAATACAGTCAGATTTTGTTGTTTTGGCTGATAAGGTTACACCTACTTCTGTGGCACCAACACCCATACCGGCAGTTGAAGATCGGTCGACATCCATAAGGTTAAGTGTTGAATGGCCAAGGGCAATTCGAGCTCTTGAAAAAAATCCTTTAGTTGGAACTGGGTACTCTTCTATTACTCTTGCGACAGATAATGATTATTTGAGAATGCTTGGAGAGACTGGTATATTAGGACTTACGGCGTTTATTTTGGTGTTTTTGCGAATTGGCTCGGAGATTGTTTCCGCTTTTTTTCAAACCAAAAACACAAACGGCCTTATAAAGGGATTTCTTGCTGGGATAATCGGTGGACTAATCGGGACGTTTCTGATTGCATTATTTATTGATATATTTGAGGCGTCCAAGTTTGCAATGGTCTTTTGGTTACTATTGGGTATTGCCGTATTTTTGGCAAGAAATTTAGATTATGTTAAAGAAAATTAATCTTATTCTAAAAAGCAGATGGCTTGAGTATATTTTGTTATCGTTAATGATTGTTGTCGGATTTATAGTCAGGCTTTATAAAATTAATAATCCGGTTGCTGATTGGCATAGTTGGCGTCAGGCAGATACCGCTTCGGTCACAAAGGTTTATATTCAACAGGGTATAAATTTACTTCTTCCCCGCTATCATGATATTTCGAGTATTCAAACAGGAATTTTTAATCCCAACGGTTATAGAATGGTGGAATTCCCCATCTATAATGCTATCGGAGCTCTTCTTACAACAAACCTGGGGCATCTTAGTTTGGAGGTTTGGTCGCGTCTGATTACCATATTTTCTGCCCTAATTACTGCATTTTTTCTTTATCTTATTGGTAAAAGGTTCTTGGGTGGTTGGGGAGGGATTGCCTCCGCGTTTTTCTACTTATTTATTCCTTATAACATCTACTTTACAAGAGTAATTTTGCCCGATCCCATGGGAGTAACTTTCGGAGTGATTTCAATTTGGATGTATGTTAGGTTTTTTGACAATTCCAAAGATTTCTATTTCTATCTCTCAGCAGTATTTTTTGCCCTTATGATGCTTATCAAACCCTATCAAGGTTTTTATGCCATTCCGATCGCATATCTTACAGTGCAGAAGTTTGGGTTTAAAAGAATTCTAAAAGATAGAAAGCTCATCTTAAAAGGAATTTCCTATGTACTAATTGGGTCTATTCCTTTTGCTTTATGGAGGTGGTGGGAATCAAAGTTTCCCATGGGGATACCGTTTTTTTGGTGGGCATTTAATGGGAATGGGATTAGGTTTCATCCGGCTTACTGGAACTGGATTTTTGGAGAACGGTTGGGGCATCTCATACTTGGATCTTTGGGTGTTGTTCCTTTTATCTTCGGCGTATTTAATACAAAGACTAAAAATTTGTTCATACATTGGTTTTTAATTGGGGCTCTTTTTTATGTTGTTTTGGTGGCTGATGCAAACGTGATGCATGACTATTATCAGATTCTGACAATCCCTGTGATTGCTTTGGCTCTTTCCTCCGGATCAGTTTACCTTTGGACTCAAACAAATTTTAACAAGATTCTTGCAAGGACTGTCCTAATATTTTCGATTGGGGTAATGTTAATTACCGGATGGTACCAAATAGCCGGAGATTATAATATTAATCACCCTGAGATTATCCAAGCCGGGGCAGAGGTCGATAAAATTACTCCCAAAAATGCTCTTGTTGTTGCACCATACGACGGTGATACAGCATTTTTGTATGCGACGGGGAGGTGGGGGTGGCCCGCAATTGACAATTCGATAGACAATATTATTAAAGAAGGTGCAAGCTACTACGTCTCAGTAGATCTTGGAAGCGCTGACACCAAGATGATTGAATCTCGTTTTACTACAGTTGAAAAAACTAATAATTATATAATTATCGATCTTCTTAAGCCACTACCTGCAAAAACAAAATGAAGATTTTGATGCTTACACCATATTTGCCTTTTCCGGACTCATCGGGCGGGCAAATACGTTCTTACAATTTAATTAAGGATTTGAGCAAAAAACACGAGATCACTCTCTTTTCTTTAATAAAAGATGACTCGGAAAAAAAGTATATTCCGGAATTGGAGAAATATTGTAAAAAGGTTCGTGTATTTAGGCGCTCAAAGTCACCCTGGACCTTACGTAACATTCTCTTGACTGGTTTCGGGCCCTACCCATTTTTGGTTATTCGAAATCTTTCTCCCAGGGAAAGCGCTGCTGTTAAAGAGGAAATAACAAAAGTTAATTACGACTTAATCCATGCGGAAACATTCTATGTAATGCCTCATATTCCCGATACCAAAATCCCAATCCTTTTAGTAGAACAAACGATAGAATATCTTGTTTATAAACATTATGTTGAAGGAATTAAAAACTCCATCGTTAGATGGGTATTGTCAATTGATGTCGCTAAACTTCGTTTTTGGGAAACAAAATTTTGGAAAAAAGCAGACGGAGTTGTTGCGGTTTCAGATGTTGATAAAACTGAGATGCGGAAGTTGGTGCCGAATCTGGATGTTGCATTGGTTCCGAACGGAGTTAACTTGAGTTTTTTCAAGGTTAAAGTTAACTGGAATCGTAAAAATCCGAGGATGTTGTTTGTGGCAAATTTTAAGTGGTTGCAAAATATAGAGGCGGCAAAAATCCTTTTGGATGATGTCTTTCCACTTGTTTATAGAAAAGATCCTACGGTAAAAGTTTGGATTGTCGGTCAACATATTCCAAGCGAGATTAAGGAAAGACAAACTGGAAATATATTGATAGACGATCTGAAGGAAGATGATCAGGAGGGAATCAGAAAAGCTTATTACGAGGCGTCTGTTTTTGTCTC
Organism: bacterium; assembly: GCA_021790215.1. GTDB lineage: Bacteria > Patescibacteriota > Microgenomatia > UBA8517 > UBA8517 > JAJYIG01. The sequence goes on along the minus strand of JAJYIG010000001.1, from coordinate 43,791 downwards.
ACCCTTAAAAGGACCTGGCGGGACTAGGCTCAAACATTTTGGAGCAATGGCTGCGAAATTACCGTTGGTTACAACTACAGTAGGGGCTGAAGGTCTTGGTGCAAAAAATAATAAAGAAATAATTATTGAAGATAACCCTGAAGATATAGCAAATGCTGTTTTGAAAGTTCTTAGTAACAAACATTTCGCATCCTTGATTGCAAGAAATGCCAGAGACCTTGTAGTTAGAAAGTACAGCTGGTATAGAATGGCGGAATATCTTGACAGAATTTACGAGGAAACCAAGTATGAAAAAACCAGATTTAACAGTAATAATTCTTAATTACAATACAAAAGAACTTCTAGAGGATTGTCTGAATTCGGTTAAGGCGCATATGAAAGAAGTTTCTATGGAAGTTGTTGTTTCTGATAACTCCTCAACAGACGGGAGCGTCGCTATGGTTAGGAAAAAGTTCCCATGGGTGAAATTAATCGAAGGGCCAAACGAAGGATTTTCTAAAGGCAACAACCGTGCCAAGCCGCTTGTTAGAGGAAAGATGGTTCTTTTCTTAAACCCTGATACAGTAATTAACGACAATGTGTTTCGAAAAACCGTTGGATATCTTAAGGAGCACGATGACATTGGGGCATTGACGTGTAAATTAGTTCTTCCTGATGGTTCAATGGATAAAGATGCGCGGCGTCGGTTTCCTACGCCCTGGATTTCATTTCAGCACCTTATTCTTGGGTTGGGTAAGGAATATTGGTATGAGGACGTGCCTGAAAACACAATTCAGGAAGTAGAGGCTATCCAGGGGGCATTCTTTCTGACCTGGAAGAAAATCTTGGATAAAGTGGGTTGGTTTGATGAAAACTATTTTTTTGACGGTGAAGATATCGATCTCTGTTATCAAATTCATAAGTCTGGCTATAAGCTAGTCTATTATCCGGAAGTTATAGTGACTCATATTAAGGGTGTAACTAAAGGGAAGGTTGCTAAATGGAAACATAAGACCACGACTGCGGAGAGGAGAAAGGTGAGACTGGCGGGTGTTGTCTCTATGGAGAGATTTTTCAGAAAAAATTTATGGAACAATTATCCCCTTCTCTTTGACTATTTTGTTGTTTTTGGAATAAATGTCTTCAAGTTGATTAGATATGTGAGGGTGGTGCTTCTGTCCGCATACTAATATGAAGATTCTAATTGACGGACGTCTTTATGGTCTGGAAAACGCCGGCTTAGGCAGGTACCTTGTCAATTTGGTTTCAGAACTTTCCAAAATCGATTCTAGAAATGAATATGTGATTTTTTTGAGAAAAAAGTATTTTAATAACTTAACCCTTCCTGAAAATTGGAAGAAAGTTATGACAGACTTTCGGCACTATTCAATTAAGGAGCAAATACTTCTTCCTATTTATATTAAAAAAGAAAAACCTGACTTAGTTCATTTTCCGCACTTTAATGTCCCAGTTTTTTACGAAGGTAAATATGTTGTTACGATACACGATATGTTGATGCATGAATTTGCAGGACTTTCGGCGACGACACTTCCTGCTCCATTATATTTCTTTAAACAACTAGCTTATAAATTTGTTTTTAATAGGGCTGTAAGAAATTCAAAGTATATTTTGGTTCCTAGCGGAGTTGTTAAAAGTGATATCGTTAAGAGTTATCACTTTACGTCTGACAAGATTTTTATTACTTACGAAGGAGTTGGTAAGACGATTGGTTTTAAGGAGGGCGAAAAAATTAAGGAACCTTATTTTTTCTATGCAGGTAACGCTTATCCTCACAAGAATTTGAATCGCTTGGTTGAAGCGGTTAAATTATTGAACAAAAAAGTTGATCATAAGGTTATTTTGGTTATTGCCAGTGCGAGGAATATTTTTACTCAAAAACTTCAAAAAATAACAAAAAATCTGGACGTGGATGGATTTGTAAAACTTGCCGGTTTTGTTCCTGATGATGTGTTGGGACAGATGTACAAGAATTCTTTAGCTTTTGTCTTTCCCTCCGTCTCTGAAGGGTTTGGTCTCCCAGGACTTGAGGCTATGTCTTCCGGAACTTTGGTTCTCGCCTCAAATATTCCGATCTTCAAGGAGATATATGGCGAGAATGCAATCTATTTTGATCCCTTTGACCCTTCATCAATTTCGGATTCTATGATAAAAGTGCTTGGTATGACCAAAAAAGAAAGAGAATTAAGAATTGCCAAATCTCTGAAGTTCATCGAGAAATATAGCTGGGGCAAAATGGCTAAAGAGACCTTACATGTTTATGAAACTGCTCTTATGTCCAATGAATAAGAAACTCCTGAGGGTTGCGTTGGTTTATGATAGGGTCAATAAGTGGGGAGGAGCGGAAAGAGTTCTTCTTGCCCTTCATGAGATCTTTCCTGAGGCTCCACTTTTTACTTCGGTGTATGAGTCTCGGAAGGCTCCTTGGGCGAAAGTTTTCCCTGAGGTGCATACATCATTTTTGCAGAAAATTCCTTTTGCCCATTCAAACCATGAATTTTTTGCCCCTTTAATGCCGGTGGCTTTCAATTCATTTGATTTTTCAGATTATGATCTTGTTATTACTGTAACCAGTGAGGCTGCCAAAGGAATTCGTGTTGGTAGAAAAACAAAACATATCTGTTATTGCCTGACTCCAACGCGGTATTTATGGAGCGGTTTTAATGATTATTTCAAAAACCCGATACTTAGGTTTTTTGTAAAACCATTTATTAATATTCATAGAAATTGGGATAAAGAAATGGCAAAAAAACCTGATATTATGGTCGCTATCTCCAGCGGAGTAAAAGAGCGTATTAAAAAATATTATGGGAGAAGTTCGGTAGTAGTGTTTCCTCCTGTGGGTGTATCAATGAATCGACTCATTGATAGTACAAAAAAGTACTATCTGTTAGTTAGCAGATTGGACTATGGTTATAAAAAGGTTGATTTGGCGATTAAAACATTTAACAGGTTGAAATTACCTCTTACGATTGTCGGATCCGGAAGAGAGGAGAGTAAATTAAAACAAATGGCAGATAAAAACATTAAATTTGTAGGTAGAGTTACTGAAAGGAAGCTCGATGAGATTTACCGGAAAGCGAAGGCGCTTGTAATGCCACAGGAGGAAGATTTTGGTATTGTTGCCGTTGAAGCTCAGGCGCGCGGCGTTCCTGTTATCGCATACAAAAAAGGTGGAGCATTGGATACTGTTATTGACGGAAAGACCGGCCTTTTTTTTGGTAGTCAAACCACAGAAAGTTTGGAGGAAGCAGTTCTAAGATTTGAAAAGATGAAATTTAAAGCGGATAATCTCATTAGAAATTCCAATAGATTTTCAAATGAGAAATTTGGGAAAGATTTTGTTAGAATAGTAAATAATGCAATCAAAGGCAAATAATTATAAAGATCACTTGTACGCTTTGATCCTGGCAGGCGGAGGAGGAACCCGACTTTGGCCGCAATCAAGAAACAAGACCCCCAAACAGTTTTTGCCGCTTTTCCTGGATAAGCAAACGTTAACTCAGTTGACATTTTTGAGGTTTAAGCAATTGGTGTCGCCGGATCATATCTATTGCGTAACTGTATCTGAGGATTATAAAAAGGAAATTATTAAAGAGGTGCCGGAGTTTAAGAAGGAAAACATTATTGTGGAACCGGCAAGAAGGGAAACAGGACCGGCACACGCACTCGGGGCATATATTATTAAAAAACTAGATCCCGATGCGGTTATAATTACAGAGGCTGCGGATCGGCTGGTTAGTCCGGTTCACCGCTATCTTCAAGTGCTAAAAGCTGCAGCCGAGGTCGCTTACTCTGAAAGAGTTTTGATCGCTTTAGGTGTTCCACCAAGATATCCCCACACAGGTCTTGGACATATCAAAAGAGGTAAAAGACTTGCAGATGTGGGTGATGTGTCATTTTTTAAGTTGGAAAAATTTGTTGAAAAGCCACCCCTTGAATTAGCCAAAAAATATACGGAATCTAAAGATTACTATTGGAATGCCGGCGAGTTTGTTTGGAGAGCCGATGTGCTTCTGTCTGAAATTGAGAAATATGCTCCAGAAATCTCAAAACATCTCAAAAGATTGGAGAATGGGGAAAGTATCGGGGATGTCTATAAAGATATACCTAAGATTGCAATTGATTACGCTGTGGCTGAAAAATCTAAAAACTTCTATGTTGTTCATGGTGACTTCAATTGGACAGATATCGGGGATTGGAAGGAAGTCTGGGAGAATAGTAAGAAAGACGATTCAGGGAATGTGGTATTGGATGATGGCGAAAAAGGCGGAGAGATTATAAATATTGATACCTCAGATGCCCTGATACACAAGAACGGCAGGACAATTGCAGTAATTGATGTTGATAATATTATTGTCGTCGACACAGATGATGCCCTTTTGATATGCTCCAAGAGCAAGGCGCAGAATGTTAAAAAAGTCGTTGAGAAATTAATTGAGGAAAAACGTTCGGACCTTCTTTAGGAAATTTATGTTATATGATCTTACTAAAAGAACGATAGATGTCTTCGCCTCAATATTTCTTTTAGTTCTTTTTTCCCCAATAATAATTTTGACAGCCATAATAATTAAAATTACTTCGGAAGGTCCTGTGCTTGTCGAGAAAGAGAACTCACACATGAGACGTCTTACAAAAGGCGGAAAAGTTTTTAGGCTTTATAAATTCCGTTCCATGCTTGTTAACGCCGATAAACTTCTTGAGACAGACCCGAAGTTTAGGAGTCTTTATGAAGAATACAAAAATTCGGGCTACAAGCTTCACAAAGACCCAAGGGTTATGAAATTCGGACGGTTTATTCGGAAACACTCTATTGACGAGATGCCGCAACTTTTTAATGTTTTGAAAGGAGAAATGAGTTTGGTGGGTCCCAGACCCTACCTACCTAAAGAGCTTGAAGAGCAGCAAAAAAGGTACAGAGGGACAGAAAAATATGTTAAAGACATGTTGACGGTAAAGCCTGGGATTACAGGGTATTGGCAAGTTACCGGAAGGAGTAATATTGGTTTTGAAAAGAGGATTAAAATGGATGCTGAATATGCGCGCCGAAAATCAATCCTTTTTGATTTAGGTGTTATGATTAAAACTCCATTTGCCATGATTAGCGGTGTCGGCGCTATCTAATTTAGTGTATTATTAAAAGGCGTCATGCAAGAAGATTCCATATTGGTTCCAAAAATAGAAGTTGAAAATACTGCTCCTGCCACACCCGGGAGTCAGTCGCAATCTATTCCTTCTCAGCCCCAGGCATTTCGGCCCCAAAAGCAGCCTGTTAACAATATTCCGAAGACAAAGAATTTTCCTTGGGGTAAGATACTGCTTGGCATCGCAGCTTTTTTGGTGATACTTCTTGTTTATTTCGGAGCGGTAGGACTTTTACTTTATAAAAGCGGAATGAAACTTAAATCTTCTATTACTGCTCTTTCCCAAACTGTTAAATCAAAAGATTTAGGCAAAATCAAAAGTGGGATTGAAGTAACAAAGTCGGATCTGAATTCTTTTGATTACAACTACAAATTAATTGCTTGGGCCAAGGTGTTACCCTGGGCCGGAGGATATGTTTCCGATGTCGGGCATGTAGTTAAGGCGGGACAGGCGGGACTTGATGCATCTGATATTGTTTTGACTGCAGTGGAACCATATTCGGATATTTTAGGACTTGGTGGAGCTTCAGTAGCGTCTCAAAGCGGTTTGACCGGAGGTGCCCAAACAACACAGGCGAGGATTGATTTTATAGTTCAGACGGTGCCGCAGCTTTTACCAAAAATGGATTCAATCTCGGCGGACATGAAGGTGGTTCAGAATGAAATATCGCAGATCGATGCCAATAGATATCCTGTGAGTTTTAGGGGAATACAACTTAGGAGTCAAATAGAAAATGGTCAAAACCTGGTGGATCAGGTTTCCACATTTTTAGTTGCGGGTAAGCCCATTTTGCAGAATTTGCCCTACTTTTTAGGTATGGATTCACCAAGGACGTACTTTGTTCTTTTCCAAAATGATAAAGAGTTAAGGCCTACCGGTGGATTTATGACTGCATATGCGATTATGAAAGTAGATAAGGCAAAAGTTGAGCCCGTCTTGTCGGACGATATTTATAACCTTGATGCTAAGTATAAGCCCACTACTCCGGCACCCGAACCAATTATCAAATATATAAAAGGGCCATACATTATTTCTCAGAATTTGCGGTTGAGGGATATGAACTGGTCGCCTGATTTTGAAGTCAGCATGAATCAAGTCGATAAAGCCCTTTCTACAGTTGGAGTTAATAATATTGATGGAATAATTGCAGTTGATACCCAGACATTGGTGAATTTACTCAATGTAACCGGACCGATTGGTGTCCCTGGTTTTGGAACATTCAGCACGCAAATTGATCCGCAATGTAATTGTGCTCAGGTGATTCATGCCCTTGAAGCGTATGCTGACGTCGAGGGACCGATTATTTGGGATCCTGTCACCGGCAAGATTATCCATGAACCGCAAAATGCAGCAAACAGGAAGAAAATTATCGGACCATTGATGAATTCAGTTTTGGCAAACGCAATGGCACAGCCTAAAGATAAACTTGCCTCGCTTTTTTCGGCAATTTATTCCTCAATCACCGAGAAACATGTTCTTTTTTACATGACAAATGCTGATATGGAGAAAGCCGTAACGGATTTCGGCATAGGTGGAACTATCAATGAGGACAGTAGCGGCGATTATCTTAGTATTATCGATGCCAATCTGGGTGGAAGGAAATCTAATTTATATGCTACTGAAGATGTTGAACAGGACGTAAATGTGGCCGGTGATGGAACGGTGACAAAGACAGTTACAATAACTTATAAAAATCCCCAGAGTCAGGATGGCTGGCTTAATTCAGTTCTACCCGATTGGGTGAGGGTTTATGTTCCTAAAGGTTCCCAATTGATTTCATCTGACGGGTTAGAGGCAACACAAGCTCCCTACGAGGATTTGGGCAAAACTGTTTTTGCAGGGTACTTCCAGCTGAGACCCGAGGGAGTTTCTAAAGTCACTTTTGAATACAAGTTGCCGTTCAAGGTGAAGGGGCAATATGATCTTTTGATTCAGAAGCAGCCGGGGACTGATGACTATCTTTATACAATAAATCTTGGAAAATACTCGGAGGAATTTTATTTGAAGACGGACAAAGAGGTAAAAATCGGATTATAGATTGTTGATTATTGAGATAGAATAAGGTATAGAGTCTTCAGTGAGACCACATAATTATAAATCAGAAGGCATCATTCTCGCCCGTAAAAATTATGGCGAGGCGGATAGGATTCTTTCTGTCTATTCTAAAGATTTAGGCAGAGTTACTTTGATTGCAAAAGGTATCAGGCGTCCAAATAGCCGGAAAAGAGGACACTTGGAGATTTTTAACCTAATAAAATTTCAGGCTGTTTCTTCGCACGGGTTTGATATTATGACAGAGGCGGAAGTCACCGATAATTATTCGGAAATCAGAAAGAGCCTCAAGAAAGTTTCTCTCGCATATTATTTTGTGGAAGTGACAAGTAAGGTAACGCGGGAACTGGAACCGAATCAGGAACTTTTTGATTTGCTTCAGAGATATTTAGAAGAATTGAAAGTGAGCAAAAAGTTAAAAAAGTTGCGTTTTGATTTTATTACCGAAATTTTGACACTCCTCGGTTTTTGGCCGAAGGATAAGGAACTTCCAGATCCGGATGGGCAACTTGAGGAAGTTATTGAAAGGCAGGTTTATTCTAAGCGCGTAGGTAAGAAAATCTCTGAAGATTGAGATCCGCCATGGAATAAACAGCTCCTAAACTGTAGAATAAGTTAATGCGAGAAGATTCAAGTATTCTTAAAGTCTCCGGTTTGAACGTTAAATTTGACGGTCATATTATTCTTGAAAATGTGAGCTTTGATGTAAAAAGAGATGATACCCTAGCGATTATTGGACCGAACGGGGCTGGTAAGACGGTTCTTTTTCGGGCAATTCTAGGGTTAATTCCATTTGAGGGTACAATTACCTGGGCGCCAGATGTAAAAATTGGTTATGTTCCCCAAAGGTTGGCTGTAGAAAAGGACTTGCCTCTTACTGTCCGTGAATTTTTAAGTTTAAAAGAGAATGACCAGCGGCAAATTGATAATGCTTTGAGGGAAGTAGGTTTTTTGGAAAACGCCAGTCACTTGCATAATGACTTGAGGGTTTTGTCAACTTCAATTGGGGATCTTTCTGGCGGGGAATTTCAGAGAGTCTTAATTGCCTATGCCCTTTTGGGCAATCCTAATGTTTTACTTTTTGATGAACCTACTGTCGGAGTTGATGTTGCCGGTGAAGAAACTGTTTATAGCCTTATTCATAAACTTCAGGCGAAATCCGATTTAACAATTATATTTATTTCCCACGAGCTTGAAATTGTTTATCAGCACGCGACGACTGCTCTTTGTCTAAATAAATCTGAAATCTGCTTTGGTCCTCCCAAAGAGGTTGTTGATAAGAAAGCTCTAATTAAAATGTATGGAGAAGGAATTACTTTCTATAAACATGCAGATATAGAGTCAATTTATAGCCATCACGAGCATCACACCCATCATGACCATTAATTTACCATTCCTGCTTTTTATAGGAATCTTAGTTGGCGCTACAAGCGGACTTTTGGGAAGTTTTATGGTTATTAAACGCATGTCTTTGGTTGGAGATGCTTTAAGCCACGTAGCATTACCCGGAATCGCAATTGCACTCACTTTTGGAATAAACCCCATTCTTGGTGCGCTCATTGCTTTAGTCGTTGCCACTTTTGGAATTTGGTATCTATCGGAGCACTCAGAAGTTTATCCGGAGGCTTTAGTGGGAGTGTTTTTTACCGCCAGTCTTTCGATAGGGCTTCTTCTTACTCCGGAACCGGATCTTCTGGAGGCACTTTTTGGAAATATTGACAAAATCGGCTTTACTGATGGCATCTTAACTATGATTGGTGCAATTATCATTTTTGCGGTTACGCTTGCAATTTCCAAGAAGCTTCTTTTAGGGGTTGTTTCGGAAGATTTAGCCAAGGCCCAAAAAATCAATATTAATAAAATTAATTTGGTCTACCTACTTCTTGTTGCCTTAGTTGTGGCTCTTGGGGTTAAATTCTTGGGTACTATACTAACCGGAGCTATGGTTATTATACCAGCAGCAACCGCTAAAAATTTGGCACGCAGTATTACTTCATATCAGTATCTGTCTATCGGAGCAGGGGTAGTTGCGTCGGTTATCGGAATATTAGTTGCCAGAAATTTTAACGCTTCTTCGGGTCCAATTGTGATACTTGTTGCCGTTGCCATGTTTATCCTCAGTTATGTTTTGAAGAAGCACTAATTTGTTCCTCATTATGCTAAAATTATTGTTTACATACATATGTTTGAAGTGATTTTCGATACAGAGACCAAAACATTTTTTGATGAGACAAACGGAAACGATCCGGCAAAGCTCGGTGTTTCAATAACCTCGGTATATACAAGGACGCTTGATAAAAATTTGAGCGAAGTTGAAGGCAAGATGCAAAGCTTTTGGGAAAAGGATTTTAATGAGATGTTTAAACTTTTTGAGAAAGCGGATAGAATAATCGGCTTTAATTCAATCAATTTTGATGTTCCCGCCCTTTCGCCGTATTTGCCATCTCACTGGTCTAAATTGAAACATTTCGACATCCTGGATTCCATTAAAAAGACCTGGGGTAAAAGAATGTCTCTGGACTCTTTAGCTAAGGCAACGCTAGGCAGCAAGAAAAACGACAGCGGTGAAAATGCAATAAAATATTGGAATGAGGGAACTAGGGAATCGTTGGCCAAACTAAAGAAATATTGTGAGATGGACGTAATCATAACCCGCGACCTTTATGACTATGTTCTAAAAAATGGAGTTCTGCGATATAAAGATTTCTGGAACGAGTCTCATGAGATTAAGTTGGATTTTAGTTATCCGAAGGAAAAAGACGAAATTCAAACAAGTCTTTTTTGATAGAGGGAAATGAGATCTTGGTACTCAATAAGCAATGGGCTCATCGCTTTTTTGCCAATCTCTACTTCTGCTATTATGATCGAGTTTGGCTGCAAACCTTACGACAGGACACCTATCGGGCTCCAGATTGCTGGAACATCCGCAGCACACATCAGGTAACCCGTTCTTTGATATAACATTGATTTGGCGTAACTGGTCGAGGGTTTCGCAAGTTTTCATAAGGGGAGATTTTACACCCTTACCGGAAGATTTTCAAACAAAATTATTACTACCCTTCTTCCTTTTCTGCCGCCAAAGCTTCCTCCTTCGTTTTATGGATGGTTCCATCCGGATGATGTGCCGGTGAGTAAATTGTGTAAAGCTTTAGTTCTTCAGTTTGGGATGTATTAATAACATTATGCATTTGTCCTGCCGGAACAATTACGGTATCTCCATCGGCAACTGAAAACTCTTCGTCCGCAATAATTACTTTTCCCTGACCTATCTCAAATCTGAAAAATTGGTCATTATCGGGGTGAACCTCCATTCCTATTTCTTCATTTGGCTTTAGTGACATTAGAACAAGTTGAGAATGGGGGGCGGTGAAAAGAACTTTTCGAAAAAATGAATTTTCCTTGGTGTCTTTTTCTATGTGTCCGTAGTATCCTGCCATATTTATCACCACCCTTCGTCTTTTCATTGTATACTAATCTTGCAATGAAATTTGTGGCGAAATTGTTACTAGCTATCTTTTTTATCCCCATCTTCTTAGTTGCTATTGTTACCGGAACAGCAAAATTTCAACTTTTGGATGTTAAGTTTTGGCAGGTAACTTTTACGAAGTATGACGTTTATCAGAGTTTGGCAACTGTTTTAAGAAATAATCTTGATGACAAAATAAATAGCAGCGGGGGAAATGTGAGTGATGTAAAAGTTATCACAGATCTCATTACTTCCGGAAATCTGAAAGATCTTATCGATAAAAATGTCGTAAATATTTTAGGTTATGCAAACGGAAAAGCGGCTGATTGGAATGTTTACGTGCCTATAAATAAGATTCCCAGGAGTCTCTTGCCGGATAATCTTTTGGGAATGCAAGACTCCATGCCTATCAGCCTCCTTCTTACTAAATTTGATGTAAGCCCAGGAAGTTTTGACTACAAAGGAGTCTCACAATTTGGAAGAAGTGTTAATCTTCTGTTTTTTGGGAGCGTGTTTCTTATTCTTTTGTTCACGGTTTTACTAATTCTCCTCACTAAATCGGGAAAAAGATTTACGTTTTTGGGGATCACCTATCTTATTTCAGGACTTTTAACAATAGTTCTTTATCGGCTTATCATATTTGCAAACTTAAGTATGGCGGATGGAATGAGCCAGACGACAACTATTGGAGATATGATTGCGAGGATACTGCTTCCTCCTGTGATTCAAGAGGCAATCGGTGTCTGGATTTGGATAGGAATCGTTGTGTTTGCTGCGGGAATGATTTTTATTTTTGTTAGAAAGCCAGACTTTAATTTAAAGAAAAATCTCACCAGGTGATTGTTTGATATAATCGGAATATGACAGGGGATAAATATTCTGCAGTTTGGGTTTCACACTCCTCAATTTCCGATTTCTTAAAATGTCCGAGGGCTTATTACTTGCGAAATGTCTACAAAGACCCAAGAACAGGCCACAAAATGGCGATTGTGACTCATCCTATGGCACTGGGACAGGCTGTCCATGAAGTTATTGAGTCTCTTGCAACCCTGCCGGTTGAAGAAAGGTTAAAAATTTCTTTGGTTAAAAAACTGGATCCTGTCTGGCTTAAAGTTACCGGTAAGAAAGGTGGTTTTTTGAACCACGAAACAGAAATTGCCTATCGGGACAGGGCAGTTCAAATGCTTATGAATTTGCAGGAAAATCCCGGCCCAATTATGGAAAAAGCTATAAAAATTAAGTCAAAAATGAATCTGCCGAATTATTGGCTGGATGAAGGGGAAGGAATTATTCTTTGTGGAAAGATTGATTGGTTGGAATATCGGGAAGAAGACGACAGTGTCCATATTATTGACTTTAAAACCGGGAAAAATGAAGAGAGGGAAGATTCACTCCAGCTACCCATTTATTTACTTCTTGCGACAAATACCCAGAGTAAAAAGGTCTCAGGAGCCTCATATTGGTATTTGGATAAAGATGAAGGTCCTATTGAAAAAAAACTGCCCAATATGAATGAATCTTTCGAGAAAGTAATGACTATTGCCCGAAGGATAAAGCTTGCAAGGCAAATTAATCATTTCAAATGTCCCAAAGGAGGGTGTTCCACCTGTAGGCCATACGAAAGAATTCTTAAAGGAGAGGGGGAGCTGGTGGGAGTAAGCGATACCAGGCAGGATATATATATTCTTCCTGATTAAAAGGTTTATTTGTTGAGGTTTTCGTTAATATATGCTTGCACTCCGCTGAAGTTAAAGTTTCCGGACTTGGGCACAAGAATATACTGCCCGTCGGAACTTGTAGTTTGATTTAAGACGTTCTCGGTTGTCAGTTGGATTTGGTTAATCTGGTATGCTCCGGGATCTCCAAAAACCTGAATGAGAGTTTTGATCGTTCCGGCATCAAGATCTGTTTTGACCATTCCGCTAATGGTGTTTATTGTTTCATCAAATTTTCCCAGCGACTTCAGAGAAATCAGTTTGTTTTCTATACCGATAAGAACAGAGAATTGTCTTAAAGATCTGGCAAAATCGCTGTCTCCGTGGCGTGACCGGACGTATTTGAGGGCGGTTGTGCCGTCGAGATTTACCGGCCCTTTATCAAAATGCAGGTGTTCATATCGACAGGTAAATTGGGTCTCCAGTTGATATCCCGAGTATTTTGCCTCGAGAGATTTAATTTGATCTGCCGAAAATCCACATGTGTTATTCTCCTGACCGGTGATTGGATAAAAAGGATCGTTGAAAGTTACAGGAACTTGAACGGTAATTCCGCCTAGGTTGTCAACAAGTTTTATAAAGCTCCCGAAGTCCGCAGAAACAAAATAATTTATGGGGAGTCCAGTAATACTTTTAACCATCGGTCCTACATTCTGAAAACCATTGATTGATCCGATCGCATTTACCTTTGTATTTCCGGGAACCCAAAGATCTCTTGGTACGGAGATTAATGCTGCCTTTTTGGTGTTTGTATCAACATGGACAATGATCATACTATCTGTAAGAAGTGCACCGGCATGCCCCGCCCCTCCGTAGCCCAAAAGAATAACGTTATAGACCCCTTTTTGGGTACTTACTTGGTCTATTGGAGCAGGGGTCGCCTGCGAGAATGTGTTGGGAGTTGCCGCAACCGTAGTTGCCGAAACAGGATTTTTTACAAACATCTTTGAAAGTTTCATGCCCCAAGTCGTAACGATAAAACCAAAGGCGAAGATACCTAGAAATAAAATTCCAAGTAAAATATTTCGTTTGGAGAAAAATCTGTTTGAAAACATATGGTGGATATTATACAGTAATATAAAGGTTATTCTAATGAATAAATTTGTCAAGTTCGTGGTTTCGCTGATAGTTCCGCTTCTAATTGGTTTTTTAGGATCTTTCTTTACAGCACCAGCAATTTCCACATGGTATACAAATCTGAATAAACCTTATTTTAGTCCACCCAATTGGCTTTTTGCTCCAGTCTGGACTCTTCTTTATATTCTTATGGGAGTTTCTTTTTATCTGATTTGGAAGAGAGGATTAAAAACCAAAAAAGTGCGCGATGCGATTTTCGTGTTTGGAGTTCAGATGGTCTTAAATGCAATCTGGTCGCCGACATTTTTCGGTGCCAAAAGTATTTTTATTGCCTTAATTATTATTGTTCTGATGTGGGTTTATATAGTCAAAACCATTGGAGCATTTGCAAAAGTGGACAAAACCGCAAGCTATTTGCTTTATCCCTATATCATTTGGGTTAGCTTTGCCACAATTCTTAATTTCTCCATTTGGATTTTGAATACGCAGGGAATGTGACATTCTGCTGAATGACATATCGGCTTTCAACTCAGGTGGGTAATGGGATTGCTGTACATTCTTGAATGCTGTTATAATTCTTCTTAATTATGGATTTAATGGAAAAAATTACTTCTCTTGCAAAAAGGAGAGGTTTTATTTACCCGGGTAGTGAAATCTACGGCGGTTATCAAGGTTTTTGGGATTATGGGCCTGCCGGTGTGGAATTTAAGAACAATTTAAAGCGTGAGTGGTGGAAAAGTATGGTTTATAGCCGGGAAGATGTTGTAGGGATAGACGCTGCAATTATCATGAACCCGATTGTTTGGGAAAAATCGGGACACCTGCAAGCTTTCACAGACCCTCTTGTTGAATGCAAAGTTTGCCACAAAAGGGTTCGCGCAGACAACGAAGGGGCAATAAAGGATCACGAGAAAACACACAAAGAAGAAGTTGAGTGGAGCGAACCGAAAACTTTTAATTTGATGACGGAGGTTCTTTTGGGAACCACCGAACCTAAAGAGAAATCTTATCTCCGTGGTGAGATTACTCAGGGAGTCTTTGTTAACTTTAAAAATGTGGTTGATTCAACCCGTGTTAAAATTCCCTTTGGTATTGCCCAAATAGGAAAAGCGTTCAGAAACGAAATTACTCCGGGGAATCTTACTTTCCGTTCGCGCGAATTTGAACAGATGGAGTTGGAGTATTTTGTGAGACCGGATGAAGATAGCAGTGCTAAGACTTTTGAGGAATTCAAGGAAGTTAGACTAAATTGGTATAAAAGTTTAGGAATGGATGACTCGAAGCTTCATTTTCACGATCACGAGCCGGAAAAAAGGGCTCACTATGCAAGGTACGCAACAGATATTGAATATCAGGCTCCTTTCGGATGGAGCGAAATGGAGGGAATTCATCATAGGGGTGACTATGATTTGGGGAATCACAAGCTTTCATATCACGATAATCAGACGGGTGAGGAATATACGCCCTGGGTTATTGAGACCTCGGGTGGAGTTGACCGGGCGGCTCTATTTTTCCTAATTGATGCTTATAGAGAAGATTTATCGGCGGGTTCAGAACTTCGTGTTTATTTAAAATTAGACCCTCGACTTGCTCCCTATAAAGTTGCAGTTTTTCCTCTTCTTGCCAATAAACCCGATTTGGTTGCAAAGGCCCGGGAAATTTATCAAACCCTGAAAAAGAATTTTGTGGTTACATGGGATGACCGTGGAAATATCGGAAAGCGCTATTTTGCACAGGATGAGATTGGAACTCCATGGTGTGTTACGATTGATTTTCAGACACTTGATGATGGGACTGTGACGATTCGTGATAGAGATAGTGCAAAGCAGGAAAGGCTTGCAGTTGACAAACTTTCCGAATACTTTCAAAATAGACTATCTTAGTATGAAATTCTGTCAGTAGAGATTTAGCGATTCGAAGAATCTCCAAAGATGAATTTCACATATCACTAAAGTGTTATGAAAAAGTTCCTACCATTTATAATTGCCGGGGTTGGAGTCTTGATAGTTGTTGTTGCAGCACTTCTTATTACATCTGGCTCAAAAACTCCATCTTCAACACCAACCGACCAGATTGCTAATGCTCCTGTCCTTCCCCAGAGTGAGTGGCCGGTAGTCTCGTTAATTCCTACAACGGACCCTAAAATTCCCAATTCTTTGGGACATCTACTGGACCTTAAGGTGCAAAAGATAAACATTCCTGGTGCTGCCAGTATGGATTACGAACTTGTTTATAATACTACTGATGGCGGTCAGCAGGGTGTTCCGGGAACAGTTCATCTTACGAGTGGGGATATCGATCGAGTACTTCTTTTGGGATCAGAATCTTCCGGGAATTATCGATTTGACGACGGTGTGAATCAGGGAACGATTACTATTACTTTCCGAGATTCCGGTGGCAAACTTATAGGTAAACTTACATCTGAATTTACTTTACAATCAAATACGACATCACTTTCATCTGCCGACGGAAAGTTTAAATATAATTTGGACAAGCTTGCCAAAAATGTTTACTTTGTAACTATGCAGAGTTTTGCTGCGCCTGACGCTTCTACTACAGTAATTACCTCTAATGGCTATTCTATTTTTGCTTCCGATGGTAAACCTCATGCTGGAAGTGTAACTTCGCAATGAGTCTCATTTTTTAAAGATAAGTCCGAATCCGCTTTTTCGTGAAATATAGGGGTTGACATTTTGTGAAAATAATATCATTATGGTTGATAATGGTGAGAAATGGTATTTTCTCACCCATCTGCCTAGATGAAAAGAAATGTTTGTAGGTACATATCTTGTCAGTGTAACTTCGGGAAAGCGAACATCGATCCCTTCAGTATTCCGCCAAAAGATAGGACAATCGGCAATTTTAGCCAAATGGTACGAGAACTGTTTGGTTTTGGTGGGTAATGATTCTTGGAGTGCACTTTTAGATAGATTGACAGGAGGAGAGAGGATGATCATCGAACCGATTAGAGAGACTGAACATTTTATTTTTGCTTCAGCCTACGAGGTTGATATTGATGACCAGGGGAGAATAGTTTTACCTGACAGATTAGTGGTATACGCCGGTCTTGGTGAGCAGGTTTACTTCTTAGGGGTTGGGGATAGGATTGAGATTTGGAACAAAGAGCTTTGGGAAAAGAAGGAAGCTGAGGTTGCAAAAGAGGCAGCGAGTTATATCGAAAGATTGGCAAAAAGAGATGGAAAATAAGCAAAGCTTGGCCAGCCAAGGCCCTGGTAAATACCATGAATCGGTAATGGTTGATCAGGTAATAAGTGCCTTGCACATCTGTAGCAGGTCAAAGCACCTTAAAAAAGCTTGCAAATATATTGACGCTACTCTCGGAACAGGGGGACACACCCTGGAGATTTTGAAACTTGGGGGAGAGGTTTTGGGAATTGATCTCGATCCTAAAATGGTTGAGATGTCTCGTAAGAGAATCGGGAAAGAGATCCTAGATAGAGATAAATACAGTCTGGTTAATGGGAATTTTACCGACATAGACAGGATTGCAAAGGAAAACGGTTTTGAGAAAGTTTCGGGGATTTTACTTGACCTTGGGGTGAGTAATCTTCACCTCAAAGATTTGGAGAGAGGGTTTTCTTTTGCCAACCGGGAAGCGCCATTGGACATGCGGATTAATCCTGAGGCCCAGGGGGTAAAAGCATCTGACCTTTTAAATATTCTTAGAGAGGATCAACTTAGGAATCTTTTTGAAGTAACTATTGAACCTGGTCCGGCCAAGTGGATTTCTAAAAAGGTTACGGAGTTTAGGAAAAGAAGTCCTATATTGAAGGTCAATGACATGCTTGAGATTTGTGACGGATTAAGAACCGGCAAACACGGGTTGAACGAAGCAACATTACCATTTTTGGCTTTAAGGATAGCTGTCAATAGCGAGCTTGAAAATTTAAAGGAGGTTTTACCAAAAGCTTATAACTTGCTTGAGGTAGGAGGAAGACTGGTTGTTATCAGTTTTCATTCCGGGGAGGACAAAATTGTTAAAGATTTTATGACAGGAAAAGGTGTCTCAGGATTTGATATAGCAAGCGCGGATGAACTTGAAGGAAATCCCAGGGCGAGAAGCGCAAAGATGAGAATTTTAGAGAAGAAATAAGATTATCCAAAATATGAAAAAAATAATTGATTTAAAAAGTCCGAGAGGAGTTATTTTAGTGATAACTTTAGCGGTTATGGTTGTCTCATCGGTTTTTGTTACAATTGAAACAGCAACTTCAGGAGTTGAGTTTGCGGCTTTACAAAAAGAAGAAGTACAGCTTCTAGATCAGAAAGGGTACTTGCAGGATTCTTTGGTTAAATCTCTTTCTGTCAGTCAACTTCAGGAGGAAAGTGTGGCAATGGGATATGTTAAGCCGACGGCTTTGGTTTATACCTCAGCCGGCGAAGCTGTTGCTAAACTTCCATAGCAAGGAAAAATGGGTGTAAAAATTCGATTACTCTCTATCTTTTTTTTAATTCTTTTTGCTGCCGTTATCGTCAGACTTTTTTACTGGCAAATTATAAAAGGTTCTGTCCTCTCTCAAGATGCCCAGGCACAATATAGTTCTTCTAAAGTAACTAGCGCTCCAAGAGGAAATATTCTCGCCTCCGACGGAACATATTGGGTTGTAAGAACTCAAGGCTGGCTTCCGTGGGCAAATCCTAAGATGTTGACTGATTCCGTCCAGGCCGTTGCAAACAGGCTGGCACCCTTTTTTGTTAAAGACCCGACCGATAAGGTGGAGCTAATGGACGAGGTCGATAAATTGCAGGGAATTCTTTCCAAAAGTAATCTAAGTTGGGTTTCTTTGGGTGGTAAGATGGATGATCCTACCAAAAGGAATATTGATGCTTTGGGAATCCGGGGGATAGGTTTTGATCCGGAGGAGGATTCGTATTATCCTGAGGCGTCTTCTGCTGCACATATCCTGGGTTTTGTGGGTAAAGATTCAAGTGGCCATGATGTGGGATATTTTGGGCTTGAGGGATATTACGACCTTCCGTTAAGCGGTAAACCTGGATTTATGGGTGGGGAGAAGAATGCTTTAGGTGCGCCTATTCTTTCGGGTGGAACAATGGAGGTGTCAGCAGTTCCGGGTGTGGATCTTCTGACAAATGTCGACAAAAGGATTCAAATTTTGGCTGAAACGGAACTTGCAAATGGAATTCAAAAATATCAGGCAAAGGGTGGAAGTGTAACAATAATGGATCCGTATACAGGTAAAATTATGGCAATGGCGAGTTTACCAAGTTTTGACCCAAGCAACTATTCTCAATACAGCAACGAGGTGTTTAAAAATACCGTGATATCGGACTCTTTTGAACCAGGATCGATATTTAAACCAATTGTTATGGCTTCGGCCATTGATGCAGGACTCGTAACTCCCGACACAGAGTGCGATATCTGCTCCGGTCCAATTAATGTTGATGGCTTTCAGATAAGGACTTGGGATAATAAATACAGATCAAACTCAACAATGACAGAAGTTATTATAAACTCTGATAATGTTGGAATGAGTTTTGTCGGACAAAAGCTGGGGGCAGATAAGCTTTATAACTATCTTAATAGTTTTGGGATTGGAAAAACAACGGGTATAGATTTGCAGGGAGAGGCTGCACCGCCATTAAGGAAGAAGGGGAGTTGGAGTAATGTCGACCTTGATACTGCGAGTTTCGGACAGGGGGTAGCTGTTACAGGAATAGAAATGGTGAGAGCAATTTCAGTGATTGCAAATGGAGGCTATTTAGTGACTCCGCGCGTTGTTGATTCAATCCGGGGAGACGGATGGCAGCAACCTGTAAATACTGACCCACCCGTGAGAATTATTAGCGAAAAAGCTGCTCAGGAGGCTGCTCAAATGATGGTTCAGGCAGCAAATTTAGGTGAGGCCAAGTGGTGCAAGATTTCTGGTTTTGATAATGTAGCCGGGAAAACCGGTACGGCACAAATTCCTGTTGCCGGGCATTACGATCCAGTTAACACAAACCATTCGTTTATAGGGTTTGCGCCCGCTGACCATCCAAAGTTTGTAATGCTTGTCACTCTTGATTCTCCTCAGGCGTCTCCTTGGGCATCCGAGACGGCGGCGCCGTTGTGGTTTTCAATCGCTAGAGACTTATTTCCTTATCTGGGAGTTCAGCCATCAAGTTAAAGCCTTGATTATTGATTTTGTAGGTGTTGTAGTAAAATACTAGTTACATGTCCAAGTTTATTGTGACAGGAGGAAAGCCTTTAAACGGAAAAATCAGGCTTTTCGGCAACAAAAATTCGGCCTTGAAGCTTATTCCAGCTGCTCTTTTGGCTGATTCTCCATCTACTTTCACAAACGTTCCCGACATTTCTGATATTTCTGTTATGCTGGAGCTTATTGAAAGGCTTGGGGTTAAAGTGAAACGCGAGGATCATACGGTGACGATTGATCCATCCGGTTTATCGTCTTATGATCTTGATCCTGATCTTTCTTCCAGATTTAGAGCTTCTGTAGTTCTAGCCGCGCCGCTTCTTGCCAGGTTCGGAAAAACCATTGTCACACCTCCGGGAGGTGATCAAATCGGAGAAAGGCTCCTTGATACTCATTTTGCAATGATGCAAAAAATGGGGGTGGAAATTGCCAGGAAAGACGGACGGTTCTTTTTAGACTGGAAACATCGGAAATCATCAGATATTTTTTTGGATGAACCTTCGGTAACTGCCACAGAAATGGGACTTATGATGGCATCAAGTCTTCCGGGAGGAATGAAAATAGAGGATGCTGCAACAGAACCGCATGTAACTGACTTGGCAATGTTTTTGAATAAAATGGGGTCAAAGATTTCCGGAATAGGTTCGAATGTTTTAAATATAGAAGGAGGGCCTATGAATGGAGCTGAGCATAGGATCTGCCCGGACCACATTGAGGGGGGAACCTTTGCAATTGCGGCAGCTATCACCGGAGGTGAGGTTGAAATCGAAGGGTTTGAAATTGATAAATATCCGATGGTTATGAATTACCTTTCTTATATGGGGGTCGAGTTTAAGGCTACGGATCATTCTGTTACCGTAATGCCTTCAAAACTTGTTGCAAAGAGGAGAAAGTTTCAGACACGTCCCTGGCCGGGTTTTCCCACAGACTTGATGAGTCCCTTTATAGTTCTTGCTACTCAAACTCAAGGAACCGTACTTTGTCACGACTGGATGTATGAATGGAGAATGTTTTTTGTTGACGATCTTATTTCGATGGGGGCTAACATTTTTATTGCTGATCCCCATAGGGTTATAGTTAGCGGCCCGACGCATCTTATGAGTGATAGACTTTTTTGTAAGGATATAAGAGCGGGCATATCAGTTATATTGGCGGCTCTTGTTGCAGAGGGAAAAAGTGAAATTGAGAATGTGGAAGTAGTCAATCGTGGATATGAAAAGATCGATGAAAGGCTTCGTGAATTAGGGGCCGAGATCGAAAAGTATGATAGCTCAAACGGCCAAAAGTAAATTCAGACAAAAGATAGTGACTTTTGGCGGTAAGACCGGCCATTTTCAACTTCTCACCGGTTTAAAAAAGTTTAACGACCCATCTTTGATAACTGCAGTAGTTGGGACATGGGACAGTGGAGGTTCTTCCGGTATTTTACGTACTGAACTCGGAGTTTTGCCTCCGGGGGACATTAGAGCCTGTCTTTTGGCTTTAATGGAAGACGATGAACAGCAAAGAGTTGCCCAGAGACTTTTTGACGATAGACTAAAAGAAGTGGTTGGCCCACTAAAAGGACATTCCCTTGGTAATTTAATTGGTGTCAGGCTTGATCGTATATTTCATGGACAGGATAGAGGAACCGACGCCGAAAGAGCCTTATTCCGTATTCGCGGCCAGGTCCTTCCCGCAAGTCTTACCGATTTAACTCTTGGTTGCCATACTGAGCGTGGAGTTGAGGTGGATGGTGAAACAAATATCGATAAAAGAAGTGAAAGAAAGGATTTTGATCCAAAAGATAGAATTGTGAGGATTTATTTTGGAACTCACGCCGACAATAATCCCAAAGTGCTCACTGCCATAAGCCAGGCTGATAAAATTGTCTTTGCTCCAGGAGATCTTTTTACAAGTGTTTTGCCGCACCTTTTGATTGACGGAGTTGCGGAGGCCATCTGCCGTTCCCGTGCAAAAGTTTACTTCGTCTTAAATTTGACTACTAAGCCAGGTGAAACTGATTCTTTCAAAGCATCGGATTACCTTAAGGCATTACTTTTTTATTTAGGCAATAAAAAACGCTTAAACTTTTTGGTAGTAAGTAATGCAAGATTGGATAAAGAAATAGTGAATCTTTATAAAAAGGAAGGTCAGGAAGTGGTTGAGCTTGACGAAGAACTCTGCAGAAAGCTTGCACCAAATGTGAAGGTTGTTAAGGCTAAGCTTGGGGAATACCTAAAGAAGGATCATCTTTTACGCCATAATTCCGAAAGGCTTGCAAAGGCCATCTTGGAATCGGGTTCTGCCTAGCGAAGCAGTTGATATATAATATTCACGAATGATAAAAGATTTGGAGGATTTGGTCAAAGGCGCAAAGGGGGTTGCCGATGACTCAAGAAATGTAAGAAAAGGCTTTATCTTTGTAGCTATAAAAGGCATGAATTCTGACGGCCACGATTTTATTTCTGAGGCTGTAAAAAGGGGAGCGATTGCAGTAGTTGGAGAGCGAAATTTGAAGCTGAAAGATGCCATATACATAAAAGTGCCGGATTCAAGGGAGGCCCTTGGGGAGATCGCTTCAGAATTTTATGGCAACCCTTCCGAGCATCTTACAGTAATAGGAGTAACAGGCACGAAAGGTAAAACTACCACATCTCACCTGATCTATCATATTTTAACCTCGTTAGGTAAGAAAACTGGCCTGGTTTCTTCAATAATTGCCAAGATAGGGGATAAAGAGATTGATACAGGTTTCCATGTAACAAGTCCTGACACACTCTCTCTTCATAAATTTTTAGCGGAAATGGTAAAGGCGGGATGTGAATATGCTGTGGTCGAGGTTAGTTCGCATGGAATTGATCAAAAAAGAATTGCCGGGGTTAGATTTGAAGTAGGAGTTTTGACCAATATTGCGCCTGAGCATTTGGATTATCACAAAACCTTTAAGGAATATAAGAAGGTTAAAATGTCATTTTTGAATTCGGCCAGGTTGAAGGTTATTGCTCCGGAGTTTACAAACTTGAAAATTCTTCCGGGGGATTTTAACAATTTGGATGTGGAGGCAGCTTTAATGGCAGTTGAAAAACTTGGTTTTGAGAGGAGCCAAGCTCTTATGACCTTAAAAACCTTTAAGCTTCCCGAAGGACGACTTATGGAAATTAAAAATAATTTGGGCATTAAGGTTTTTATTGATTTTGCACATACCCCAGAATCACTTGAGGCACTTCTAAAATATTTGAGATCAGTTACGTCCGGAAAGTTAATCTCAGTTTTTGGTTGCGCAGGAGAAAGGGATCATAAAAAACGCCGAAAGATGGGCAAAATATCCGGAGAATTGGCCGATATGAGTGTCTTTACGGCTGAGGATCCGAGAAGTGAAAATATTTTTGATATTTTGCGATCGATGAAGAAGGACGCCAAAAATTATGTCGCGATTCCCGAAAGAGGGGAGGCAATTCCCTATGCTCTCTCAATTGCTAAAAAAGGAGACACTGTAGTTTTCGCCGGAAAAGGACATGAGAAAAGTATGGCCTACGATGGATATGAACATCCTTGGAGCGATTTTGAGTCCGTAAAAAACTACATTGAAAGGAAAAAAGATGTTTCTGCGATCCTCCTTGCGGCCGGAAAAGGGACCAGGATGAACTCAGGCCTTCCCAAAGTCCTTCACAAAATTTGCGGAAGACCCATGATCACTTATTCACTTCAGCATTTAAGAAATGCCGGTGTTGGAGAAATTATTGTTGTGGTTTCATTTAAGAAAAATCTGGTTATAAGGCAAATAGATGGCGCGGTTAAGATTGCAGTTCAGGGTAATCCCAAAGGAGGAACCGCAGACGCTGCTTCCTCCGGACTTCAGCGTGTTTCGGATGAAACAAAATACGTAATGGTTTTATATGGAGACGATACTGCGTTTTATTCTCCAGAGACAATAAATAAAGTTTTGGAAAACCATAAGGAGAAAAAAGCTATCTTAAGTTTTGTCACTCTAATTAAGGATGACCCCCACGGACTTGGAAGAATCGTACGTGATGGAAGAGGAAATCTGAAAGGTATTATTGAAGAAAAAGATGCGACGGATAAAGAGCGAAAGATTAAGGAAATAAATGATGGACTTTATGTATTTGATAAAAAGTGGCTGGAGAAAAATCTGCCAAAAGTTGAAAAAAGCCCTGTTTCCGGAGAATATTACATAGTCGAGCTTATCAAAATGGCGATTGATCAGGGAGAAAGGACTGTTGCCTATACACTTCCTAATTCAATTGAGTGGCAGGGAATCAATACCCCTGAACAGCTTGCAGAGGCTGAGAGAAAGATGGAGGAAAAACTAAAATGAGAATTCACATGATGGGAATTGGAGGAAGCGGAATGGCAGGAGTTGCCAAGCTTGCTGCCAACATGGGATATGAAATTACGGGGTGTGACTTGGAGAAAAGTACTGCATATTCCGGTGACATAATCCAGGGCCACAATCCAAAACACTTGGAAGGTATTGATTTATTGGTTGTCACGCCAGCTGTATATTTCCAGAAAAATAAAAGCCCGGAGCTTATCGAAGGTGAGAAAAGAAAAGTGGTTGTAACTTGGGAGGAATTTGCAGGAAAGTATCTGGCAAAGGATAAAAAGGTAATTTGCGTAGCAGGAACTCATGGCAAATCTACAACAACAGCAATGACCGGTCGTCTTCTCGTTGATGCCGGACTGGACCCCACGGTAGTTCTTGGAGCGACTGTCCCTGAGTGGAACGGGAATTCCAGGTATGGAAAGGGGGAGTATTTTGTCATTGAAGCAGATGAATTTAACGATAATTTTCTGAATTATCACCCGGAAATTATTGTTCTAAATAACATCGAGTTTGACCATCCCGATTATTTTGCTTCTGAGGAGGAGGTAATTAAAAGTTTTTCTAAATTTGTCGGGAACCTGGTTGGAGAAAAAACCCTGATCGTTAACGGGGAGTCAGAAGGAATACAAAAACTTTTGGTATCTCTTGATACTGCCGATATCAAAATTATTAAATATTTTCCATCTAAAGAGAGCCTTGGTTTTACTCTGAAGATTCCGGGTAAACACAATATTGCAAATGCTTTGGGGGTTTTGAAACTTGCAGAACTTCTGGGAATTAAAAATGAAACCATTAGGGACTCTCTTGAAAATTTCAAAGGTATTGGTAGGAGACTTGAGCTTATTTCGGATAGAAGCAGTGTAAAAGTTTATGATGATTATGCCCATCACCCCACAGCAATCGCGGCAACAATCTCGGCGCTTCGCGAGGTTTACCCAAAATCAAAGATTTGGGCTATCGATGAACCGCACGGTTTTGTCAGAACCAAGGCCCTACTTTCTTTATATAAAAATTCTTTTATGGATGCTGATAAAGTTTTAATCGGGCCGATTTTCAAGGCACGCGATAAGGAGACGTTCGGAATTACCCCGGAAATTGTTGCAAAGGAGACAGGACATAAGGATGCGAAAGGATTTGATTCGTTTGAAGAAATTAAAGATATATTGCTGCGTGATTTAAGAGAAGGTGATATTGTCTTGGTCATGGGTGCCGGAAAAAGCTACCTATGGGCGAGGGAAATTGCCAATTTACTTCCTGTCAAATTTTCCGATCTTACAACCTTTAGGGTTGGCGGAAAAATTAATCGATATGTTGAGATTGACTCAGAGGTGGAGATACCTGCAATGGTGAAGGAAATTAAAAAGAATGATCAACCATTTTTTATTATTGGAGGTGGAAGTGACATCCTCCCTAGCGACAAAGATTTTGATGGGATTGTTATTAAGTTCTCGGGTAAAAGCGTTAACGTAAATTTTAACGGGAACGAAGCTTTGGTTACGGCAGGTGCCGGAATGAAGTGGGACGATTTGGTCGACTATTCTGTTCGGAATAATTTGCAGGGAATCGAGTGTATGTCCGGTATTCCCGGCACAGTAGGAGCTGCCCCCATACAAAATATCGGAGCGTATGGGCAGGAACTGAAGGATGTTTTTGTGAGCCTTAAAGCTTACAACATTGATATAGAAAAATTTGTCACTTTCGATAAAGAAGATTGTAAATTTGATTATAGAGAAAGTATTTTTAAGAAAAAGTCTCATTGGCAAAAATTTTTAATAACAGAAGTAACTTTAAAACTCAATAAAGGTGGAAAACCATTTATTGGTTATGAAACTCTTAAGAACTATCTTTCTGAAAATTCTACTTTACTTCAGGTAAGGAACGCAGTTTTAAAAGCTAGGTCAGAAAAGTTGGAGGATCCGAAAAAGATTGGCAATGCCGGATCTTTTTTCAAAAACCCGATTGTCTCCCAGGATGCAGAAACTAGATTGAAGAAAGAATATCCGGAAATAAAAATTTTTCCTTTTGGTAAATCCTTTAAAGTTTCTGCAGCGTGGTTGATAGAACAAGCCGGTTGGAAGGGTAAAAGTTATAAGACTGCTGCCGTTTCATCCAGAAACTCTCTTATTTTAATAAATCCTGATGGTAAATCTAGTGCCTCAGATATTTACGATCTTTCAGAAAATATAATTGCCGATGTTTTTAGAAAATTTGGTGTAAGGCTGGAGCGTGAAGTCCAGTTAATAAACTTTTAATTTTCAATGTATTCATGTAGTAATACATGAATACAAACAATATGGAATATAGAAATAAAAATGTTGCGATTTTGGGTTTTGGCTTGGAAGGGAAAGATGCCTTGAATTTTTTGAGAAAACGAGGTGCAAAGATCACCGTTTTTGACCGAAATGAAAGTATTGAGAAGCTCAACGTGAACGACGTTTCATGGAAGCTCGGACAAGATTACCTAAAGGAAGGGCTCAATGATTTTGACCTGATTGTCCGTTCACCCGGAGTTTACAGATATATCCCTGAAATAATTTCTGCGGAGGAATCAGGTGTAATAATTACAAGCCCCATAAAAATATTTTTTGATGAATGTCCGGGCAAAATTATTGGCGTGACCGGTACTAAAGGTAAAGGGACAACATCGACTTTAGTTTATGAGATTTTGAAAGCAGCAGGAAAGAATGTCTATCTTGCTGGGAATATAGGTAAGCCTTATTTGGAGCTTTTGCCGGAGCTGTCTTCTGATAGTCTCGTAATAATGGAAATGTCTTCTTTCCAACTTATAGATATGAATGTTAGTCCACACATTGCTGTGGTTCTTAATATTACTGTTGATCACCTTGATTGGCACAAGAATCGGGAAGAGTATGTTGAGGCAAAAAGAAATATCGTCAGTCATCAAAAACCTTCTGATTATTCGCTTATAAACGAGGAATATGAAACTTCAAGAAGCTTCGCAGAATTTACAAAAGGGAAAGTAATATTTTTTTCGAAAGAATTTTTAGATAGTAAATTCAAAGAAAAGCTGCTTTTAAGGGGAGAACATAATTTAGAAAATATTGCTGCGGCGGTTTCTGTCGGCAGGATTTTAGAAGTTGGTGATGATAAAATTCTTGAGACGGTAAAAAACTTTAAAGGTTTGGAACATCGTTTGGAACTTGTTAGTACGGTGGGTGGCGTGACTTTTTATAATGATTCTTTTGCAACGGGACCTCAACCTACAATTGCTGCAATAAATTCTTTTTCCGAGCCGGAGACATTGATTTTGGGAGGAAGTGATAAAGGATTGGATTATGCTGACCTGGCGCGTGAGATAGTGAAGAAAAAAAATATCATAAACATCATTTTGGTTGGTGACACTAGGGTAAAGATTTTAGATACCTTTAAAGACCATGTCTTTAAAGGTGAAATGTTTGATTTGGGGTATTCGTCGATGGATAAGATAGTTAAGAAGGCGTATGAAGTTACACCAAAAGGAGGAGTGGTTATCTTATCGCCGGCCTCTGCCTCCTTTGACATGTTTCGAAATTACAAGGATAGGGGAAATCAATTCAAAAAGGCTGTAGAATCTCTTCAGAATGACTAAAGAAAATCCTATTGGAGTTTTTGACTCAGGTCTTGGTGGTTTAACAGTTTTGAAGCAGTTAATAAAACTTATGCCGCATGAGGATTTTATTTATTTGGGAGACACTGCCGGAGTTCCTTATGGAACAAGAAGTAAAGAAACAGTAACAAAATTTGCATTTGAAGATGCAAATTTTCTTTTGGATAAAAAAGTTAAGTGCATTGTTATTGCCTGCAATACCGCCTCGGCTCTTGCTGGTAATGCTCTAAAAAAGAAATTGGGAGTTCCGATCTTTGACGTAATTACTCCGGCTATTGACGAAGCAAGGAAGATTTCAAAAACCGGAAAAATTGGAGTAATCGGTACCAGGGGAACAATCGAGAGTGGCGCATATAAAGTTTCTTATTCCCAAAGCTGTCCTCTATTTGTTCCCTTTATTGAGGAGGATGAAATTGACACACCTGCACTTAAACTAATTGCTAAAAAATATTTAGATCCTTTTAAAAAAAAGAAAATAGATACCCTGATAATGGGATGTACCCACTACCCGATTATCCAAAATATTATTGAGAGTGAGGTTGATTATCGAGTGAAGTTAATTGATCCTGGTAAAGCCGCGGCTAAACAAGTTTACGAATATTTAAAAGTAAACTCGATGTTAAACTCCCAAAATTTGGTAGGCAAAAGCACTTACTTTGTTACAGATTTTACCGAACGTTTTACTAGGATGGCTGAAATCTTCTTGGGGCAAAAGCTTCAAGACAAAATAACCAAGGTCGATTTATAATTAGTGTATGTACATAAGAATTAAAAGGCTTTTTTACTTTCCACTTGCCTTTTATTTTCGTTTTTTTGCTTCTCTCAGACTTAAATTTTGGAATCCGAGAATAATTGTCATTACAGGATCGAGTGGAAAGACCACACTACTTCATTTGGTGGAGTCCCAGATTGGAGATAAGGCAAAATACACACACGAGGCCAATAGTTCGTTCGGAATCCCCTTTGATATTTTGGGAATTCATAGAAAGGACCTCACATTTATTGAATGGCCCAAGATAGTTTTTCTTCCTATCTTTAGTCTTTTCAAACCAGTTCCGAGAGAAAAGATATATATTGTTGAAGCGGACTGCGACAGACCCTATGAAGGAAATTTCATTAGTTCTCTTCTAAAACCTGAGGTAACTGCTTGGACCAACGTATCAAGAACTCACAGTATGAACTTTGATAGGCTGGTAGGAAAGAACAAATTTTCAAGAATTGAAAACGCAATTGCATATGAATTTGGTTATTTTATTGAACGCACCCGAAACCTCGTCATAATTAATGATGACGATTTGTATGAGGCCAGCGAGCTTGGAAGGACAATGGCAAATGTTGTTTCTGTTTCCTCTAAACATAGTTTGAAAAATTACTCAATTAGTTTGGGAAAAACGGAATTTAAATTTGATGATTTTGTTGTGAGTTTTAGATATTTAATGCCAGGTGAGATATCTACCTCGATACTTATGGCAAGGCAAATTACAAATTACTTAGGTATTGAGTTTGATGTAACGTTTGGAAAATTTATTTTGCCCCCGGGGCGAAACTCACTTTTTGAAGGAATTAAAGGTACTACCATAGTAGATAGTACTTACAATGCAAATATGGATTCAATGTCTGCTGTTGTTGGCATGTTTGGCAAGATAAAAGCCAGGAAGAAGTGGGTAGTCTTGGGAGACATGCTTGAACAAGGAAAAGAAGAGAAGGAGGAACATGAGAATCTTGCAAAACTGATCTTAAATTTTAAGTTTGATAGGATAATTTTAATGGGGCCCAGGGTTACTCAATACACCAAACCGCTTTTACCGGATAGTACGGTGGCGTTCCTCGGTCCGAAAGAGGTTTTGGAATATCTTAAAAGCAACCTAAGAGGCGGAGAGATTATCCTTTTTAAGGGAGCAAGATTTCTTGAAGGGGTAATTGAACATCTACTTAAAAATAAGAAGAATATTGAAATGCTTTCTAGAAGAGAAAAAATTTGGGAGATAAGGAGGAAAAAATGGGGACTGTGATTAAAAAAATATATGTTTTGCATGGTTGGACCTATTCGTTGGATAAGTGGAAAACCTTTGCAAAGTTATTAAAAAAGGACGGTTGTGAATTAATCTTTCTTAAGATTCCGGGTTTAACTGCGCCTTCGGATGAGGTGTGGGATATTGAAAGGTATTCTGACTGGCTTGGAGATGAGTTAAATAAAATTAAGGGAAAGATTGTACTTTTGGGACATAGTAATGGTGGTAGAATTGCAGCCTATTTTGCAGCGAAGCACCCTGAAAAGTTCCAAGAACTGATTTTGATTGACCCGGCCGGTGTTTATCATAAGGAGCTGTTCCTTCAGATAAAACGTTTTGTTTTTGGCACTCTCAGTAGCATCGGTAAGAAGGTTACTAAGTCGGATTCGCTGAAGAACCTTTTATATTACCTTGCAAGAGAGCGTGACTATCAGAAAGCGTCTGCGAATATGAAGATATCGATGGTAAATTTAACACGTACTGATTTAGTACCATATTTAGATGAAATAGAAACACCTACGCTTATTATCTGGGGCAGGGACGATACAATAACTCCACTTTCTGACGGAAGAATTATGGAAAAGCTGATTCGTGGTTCAAGATTGGTTATTGTTGACGGAGCAAGACACACCCCTTTTTATACTCATCCCGAGAGAGTCTGGAATATTATTAAAAATGGTATTTAATTCGCTTGGTTCAAATTACAACCTTGCATATGTTGTTAAGTCATTTTTTACCTCGAGAACTCTTGGTGAAGGCGAGAAGTTGAAAAAGTTTTTGAATACTAAATATGATGGAAAGCCAGTTTTGCTCTATAAAGGCAGGGAAGCTATTAAGTTAGCTCTTGACCTGTGTCAATTCCCTAAAGGGAGCAGAATAGGTGTAAATGGGCTAACTTGCTTTGTGGTTTATGAAGCCGTGGTAGAAGCAGGGTGTATTCCTGTCTATATAGACATAGACAAGAGTTTGAATTTTTCGTCCAAGGCACTAGAAAAGGTGAAAAACCTGAAAGCTATCATTATCCAAAATACGCTTGGTAATCCAGTTGATATTGCGGAGATCAAAAAATACTGTAGTAAAAATAAAACTATTCTGATTGAAGATTTAGCTCATAGTGTAGGTACCCTTTATTCAAATGGTATGGAAGCTGGGAAAATTGGCGATTTTACAACGCTTTCGTTCAGCCAGGATAAGATAATAGATGGCGTTTCAGGTGGCGCACTGATTGTACGAAACAAGAAGTTTAACAAGGGTCTTAAAGAAATACAGTATTTTGATGTTTCTAGTATCAGAAGGTTTAAAGACCGACTGTACCCAATCCTAACGTATAAGGTTCGGTGTCTTTATCGAATTGGATTAGGAAGGGGTTTACACTTTCTGCTGAAGAAAATAAAGGTACTTTCACAACCTATCGGTGGTAGGGATTTGGTTTTATATCACAGGTTGCCTCATTGGTATTCTTTTATGATTAATTACAAGTTTTCCTCATTTGACTCTGAGCTCAGACATCGAAGAAAAATTGCTAGGATATATATGGAGATTATTGATAAGAGTTTGTTATCGAATGATTTAAATAAGAATATCAATCAATCGTCAAACATAAGGTACCCGATTTTTACAGAGAACAGAAATGGCCTTGTTACTTATTTGAAAAGTCACAGGGTTTACGTTTCAGATATTTGGTATGATGCACCCATTGCACCAAGAAGAATGCTTGCTAAAACAAGTTATCAAGGAGAATGCCCTATGGCGGAACAAATTTCAAAGCAAATCTTAAATCTTCCAACTCACATTAATACTTCAGCGAAGGAAGCGACGAGGATTTCAAATCTTGTAAATTTATGGAGAAGTACAAATCAAAAGTAATAGAAGATAAAGCGGTTTGGGAGAGATTCTTGCTGTCTAAAGATCCTAAGTCATTTCTTCAGTCGTGGAACTGGGGTGAAGTCAATGAACGAATGGGAGCAAAAATTTTTCGTCTTGGTTTCTTCCAAGGGAAAAAACTTGTGGGCATATGCCTTCTTATCAGAGAGGATGCAAAAAGAGGGCCTCATCTGATTGTCCCTGGCGGGCCTGTTCTTGATTTTGGAAATAAAAAACTGCTTCGTTTTTTTGTCGATGAGATAGGAAGTCTTGCATATACTGAAGGTGTTTGGTTTGTTAGAATACGCCCGGAAATACTTGAATCCAGAGATAACAGAGAACTTCTTAAATCATTTGGATTTGTCTCTGCGCCGATGCATCTTCATGCAGAAAATACGTGGATATTGGATATTAGCCAGGATGAAGAAAAAATACTTATGGGAATGAGAAAATCGACAAGGTATCTTGTGAAAAAAGGTTTGGGTTCCGGTTTGAGTGTTGAGTTGTCAGAGGATCCGAGGAGGGCAAAGATATTGTTCGATCTCCAAGTGGAAACTGCTAAACGTCATAAATTTGTAGGTTTTCCTCAAAAGCTGTTTGAGGCAGAGATAGAAACGTTTGCAAAAGACAATCGTGTGCGTGTTTTTGAGTGTAAGTTGAACCGGAAGGTGTTAGCAGCTGCAATAATAATATTTTATGGGAATGCTGCCTACTATCATTTCAGTGCATCAACATCTAAATATCCTAGCTTGCCATTTTCTTACTACCTTCAATGGAAAATTATCCAGGAGGCAAAAAGACGTAGTTTGAAATACTATAATTTATGGGGAGTTGCACCGAACAATAATCCGAATCATCGTTTTGCAGGAGTAACTTTATTCAAGACCGGATTTGGTGGACAAAGGGTAGATTGGTTACATGCTAGTGACCTGC
Organism: bacterium; assembly: GCA_021790215.1. Taxonomy (GTDB): domain Bacteria; phylum Patescibacteriota; class Microgenomatia; order UBA8517; family UBA8517; genus JAJYIG01. The sequence goes on along the minus strand of JAJYIG010000001.1, from coordinate 11,418 downwards.
CCACTTCGCCGCTATATTGGTTGACATATTTGTTTGAGAGAATTAGAAAATTTTTGAGACGTCTTTAGCTTGATTGTCATAGTTTTCACAAGTAGTATATAATGTCTCTCAGGGCATTGTACCCTAGGTTTTTATGACCACCTCTCATTTTTTGCCATTAGCATTGGGTATTATTATTTTTTCCTTCTTAATATCCTCTGTTTTGATAATTCCTTTTATCGACTTACTTTATAGATTGCATTTCACTAGGCGGCGTGAGGCGCCAAAAACCGGTAAAGTCCCGCTTTTTGATAAGCTTCACGATAAAAAAGCCGGAACGCCGGTGGGCGGCGGAATTTTAATAATTTTTCTTCTTTGTCTTCTATTTGCAATACTTTTTCCGCTTGCTGAACGGGTGGGAATTTTTATAAAAACCTCTTACCCTTTGCACTCTGAACTTTTTGTCATATTCTTTACTTTCCTGTCCTTTGGTATTCTTGGTTTGTCCGATGATCTTCTCAAAATGTTTGCAAAACCGACAAAAGGATTCTTGGGTCTTTGGTTTGGATTAAGACGCGGTACTAAATTCCTTTTGCAGTGGATTTTGGGATTTTCAATAGGGTTTATGATGTATAAGCTTCTTGGTATCCAAATTGTTAATATTCCCATTTTCGGAATAGTTTGGAACTTGGGCCCTTGGTATATTCCGTTTGCTGCAGCAGCTATTGTTTCTTTTTCAAATGCTTTTAATATTACAGACGGACTCGACGGACTATCTGTGGGACTTTTGGTAATTTGTCTCTTTGCATTTGAGATTATTGCTGCCGGGAGGATAGACACTCCCTTATCCATCTTTGTTTCCTTATGGATTGGCGGACTTCTAGCTTTCTTGTATTTCAATGTTTGGCCTGCAAGAATTTTCCTGGGTGATGCGGGTGCACTATCATTTGGCGCAACTTTGGCAGTAATAGGTCTTCTTTCCGGGAAGATCGTTGCCCTCCTTATTATTGGTGGAATTTTTGTAGTTGAAGTCGCTTCGTCTGCAATTCAGATCTTTGGCTGGAAATTTTTGAAAAAACCAATTTTCACTTTGGCACCGCTTCATCATTCTTTTCTTGCGCGTGGATGGCAAGAGCCGAAGATTGTTATGAGAGCATGGATTTTGGGAATACTTCTTGCCGTCTTCGGGCTCTGGTTAGCTACTATCTAAATTGCTACAATGAATGTGTGAAAAGAGTAGGTTTTCTCAAGCAGAAAAATTCAGCTGAGAGGTCTATTGATAGGAATTTCCTCATACTGGTACTTTTTTTGGTTATTTTCGGACTAGTGGCCGTTGCCGATGTTTCAGCTCCGCAAGCCCTTAATGCTTATGGCGATAAATTTTATCTTTTAAAACAGCAAGCGGAATGGTCTGTAATCGGTATCATAGCTTTCGTTATAGCATCCAAGATCAAATATTCATTTTGGGAGAAGGTTGCGACCCCATTCTTTTTTGGTTCTCTTGCTCTTCTGCTTTTGGTTTTAATTCCACATTTTGGATCTGCCGCTCTTGGTGCAAGACGTTGGATTTCACTTGGGTTAATTAATTTCCAACCATCCGAACTTATGAAATTCTCGATTTGTATATATTTAGCGAAAGTCGCCAGCCGTGGTAAAAATGCTTTGTCATATTTTATTCCTCTTGCAGTGGTTTCGGCATTGATTATGCTGCAACCGGATTTGGGAACCACGTTAGTTATAGCTATGATAGGACTTTCGCAGATCTTTGTTTCAGATGTTAACCCTCTTTATTTCTTTGGTGCGGGTATAGTGGGTGCAGCGGCAACATTTGTCTTGATTATTCTTTCCCCATACAGAAGGGCCAGATTGACAACCTTTTTGCAAACCACAGAAGATCCGTTAGGAAAATCCTATCACATTAGACAGATTCTGTTAGCTCTCGGTTCGGGTGGTGCTTTTGGTGTGGGACTCGGAGCTTCCCGCCAGAAATATTTGTTTTTGCCTGAAGCTTCAACTGATTCCATCTTTGCAGTAATTTCTGAAGAATTAGGACTAATTGGCTCAGTCGCTGTTATTGCGCTGTTTGTTTATTTCTTTCTCAAAGCTATTAGGATAGCGCAAAAAGCTCCTGATAGTTTTTCAAAAGTGTTGGCAATTGGTATTGCGACTTGGGTGGCCGGCCAGGCATTTTTAAACATTGCCTCGATTGTTGCTTTGGTTCCTTTAACGGGTATTCCCCTGCCTTTTATTTCATATGGGGGGAGTTCTTTAGTGATGACTCTTATTGCTTGCGGTATACTTCTTAATATCAGCAAATATAGCGATGTTTATGAAAAACACAGAAAGTAAATCAGTGGTTTTTACCGGCGGGCATGCTGCCACAACAGCAGTTGCCTTGGTGGAAGAAATTAGATCGCAAAACCTGAATTGGAAGCTTTATTGGATTGGTGTGAGAAATGCAATTGAAGGTAAAAAGATTGTTACATTGGAATCGGAAGTTTTGCCCCGGCTAGGGGTAAGATTTTTGGCGATAAAGACAGGACGTTTCCAAACTAGGTTTACATTTTGGACAATCCCTTCAATTCTGAAAATACCAATTGGTTTTATTCAATCGTTTTATTACCTCGTTCAGATTAAACCTGAGGTAGTTTTGTCTTTTGGTGGATTTGCCTCTTTCCCGGTGGTTTTGGGTGCAAGAATTCTGGGAATTCCTATAGTTATTCACGAGCAAACATCCGAGAGTGGCCGTTCGAATCAGATTTCATCAAAATTTGCGACAAAGATTGCACTATCCAGGGAAAATAGCTTAAAGTATTTTCCTCTGCAAAAATGTGTTGTTACTGGCAATCCGGTCATGAAAGAAGTCACCTTGGTTAAACCTAAAAAGAAAATAGGAAACCCCGCAACCATTTTTATTACCGGAGGATCGCGTGGTTCGCAAAGTATTAATAAAGTTATTGAAAAAATTTTGAGGAAACTCCTTGCGAAATATAAAGTAATTCATCAAACTGGAGGCCTGGATTATCATAAGTTTTCGGAGATAAAACAGGCACTTCCGCAAGCTTTGAGAGATAACTATGAAGTATTTGTTAGAGTGAACCCACTAGAAGTGTCTGAAATTTACGGGAAAGCTGATCTTATTGTATCACGTGCAGGTGCAAATACGGTATCCGAAATTATAACCGTAAAACGGCCGGCTATTTTGATTCCTCTTTCTATTAGCTACCGTAACGAACAAGAAGCAAACGCGCTTATCGCCAAGGAACTTGGTATCGCCAAAATTATCTTGCAGAAAGATTTGACTCCTGAGATTCTTCTCAGGAACCTAGATAACATGGTTGTAAATTATCAATCGATAATGGAAAAAGTTAAATCAAAAGCGAGCCCCGACAAAGAGGCTTCCAAGAAACTCTTAGAGCTTATCAAGTCTTACGTAATCTAAAGTGAAAAATATTCTGATAACTACCGCAGCAGTCATCATTATTTTAGGTTTGGTTCTTTATCCATTTTTTGTAAAAGTAAGGATTGAATGTAAATCTCAAGTTGGATCCTGTCCGGTGGAAATTGAATCCGGGATTTCAAAAATGCAATATAAAAGCCTTTTTAAAGCTAGGTCCGAGCTCTCAAAATTCCTCAAAAGCCAACCTCTCGTTTCAGATTTTTCAGTGCAGTTTAAACTACCGGATTTCCTTCAGGTAAATCTAATCATTAGAGAGCCTTTGTTTGCACTAAAAGATTCAGGATCCGGAAATATAGATCTAGTTGGGAAGAACGGTGAAGTTTTTTCATCCACACAGAACTCAAATCTACCAACTGTCGTAGTTGTCGGTGGTATTCCTGCTGTAGGCGCAAATGTCGGAGGTCAAAATCTTTTTGCGCTTGAACTGGAAGCTGGGGTATACGAAATGTATCAGATTCAATCTTCGGATATTCAGAATAAAACTTTGCTTGTTGATATGCCTGGTGGAATCAGAGTAATATTTCCTTTAGAAGGTGATTATCAGGTTCTTCTTGGAGCTTTGAGATTGATATATTCAAAGATTCAAAGCGAACCTGTTAATTCTTATTCGCAAATCGACTTGAGGTATAAAAATCCTGTGCTAAGATAATTGAAATGGCTAAAAACAGAATTGTAGCTGCACTTGATATAGGATCAAGTAAAATTTCCACATTAGTAAGTCAGGTTGTGGTAGAACCTGTAACTTTTGAGACTTCTATTAATGTCGTTGGTGCTTCTGCAACGGAATCGCGTGGAATCAAGAAAGGACAGATAGTAGATATTGAAGAGGCAGTTGAGGCAATAATTTCCTCGGTAGAGGCTGCAGAAAGAATGGCAGGATATAATCTTGAAGCTGCCTATGTTTCTTTAGGCGGGGCGCATATTCACTCACAAAATTCACATGGAGTGGTTGCGGTATCTGATTCAAACGGGGAAATTACACAAAACGATGTAGATCGGGCAATCGAAGCTGCTTCTGCGATTTCTTTGCCGGCTTCACGGGAGGTAATTCATGTTTTGCCCAGAGAATTCGTAGTTGATGGAGAAGCGGGAGTTAGAGATGCTGTTGGTATGAGCGGAGTACGGCTGGAAGTTGATACACACATTGTTACAGCTGCATCGGCCGCCGTAAAAAATCTCAGAAAAGCAATTAATGAAGTTGGGATCCAAATTGAAGACTTGGTTTTTTCAGGAGTAGCCTCTTCAGAAGGTGTGGTGTCGCCGACAGAAAAAGAGCTTGGATGTGTCCTTGTCGATATTGGCGGAGGTACAACTTCAATTGCAGCTTACGTTGACGGTGCGCTTTCTTATTCGGGTGTGATTCCGGTCGGTGCTAAAAATGTTACCAACGATTTGGCGATTGGTCTGAGGGTTTCACTTGAGACAGCAGAGAAAATCAAATTAGCTCTTTCTTCTAAAAAACATAAAGATGATAAGGATACGGATGAAGTGGATCTGGAGTCGCTGGGTGTTACTGAGGTCAAAAAAATTTCTAAAAAAACTCTTTTGGAAGGAATAATAAGGCCTCGTCTGAATGAGATATTTACAATGGTTAGGCTTGAACTTGAAAGAGAAGGTTTGGCCAACAGGGTTCCTTCAGGGGCAATCATTACAGGTGGAGGTGCAGAAACAGCTGGTGTAATCGATTCTGCAAGAAGAATGCTTTCACTTCCGGTGAGAATTGGTGTTCCGGGTGGTGTCGGAGGTCTTATTGATGATATTATTACACCTTCTTTTGCAACTTCAGTGGGACTTTTGGTTTATGGTTCCAAACAAATACCGGAACAGAACTTGACAAGTTTCACAAAAAAGGTGAAACTACCCTCAATTGGTATTTTCGGCAAGGTGATAGATAGTATAAAGAATCTCCTGCCTTGAGTTTTTCTTCTGCCCACGATACAATGCGGCGAATGCGTCTGTTTAAATTCTTTATTTAACATTTTTGTAAGAAATTTTGATAAATATATTATGGCACTCGTAAAACCCGATAGCGCAAGGATAGCTAAAATAAAAGTTATTGGCGTCGGCGGCGGCGGCGGAAACGCGATTGTCTCCATGATTGATTCAGGAACGATCAATGGTGTTGAATTTATTGCGATTAATACTGATGCTCAGGTTCTTCTTAACAATAAGGCTCCAACAAAACTGCAGATAGGAGAAAAGTTAACTAAAGGGCTTGGTGTGGGGGGAAATCCCGAAATCGGTACTCACGCTGCCGAGGAGTCTATCGAAAAAATTAAAGAGCTAATGATTGATACGGATATGGTTTTTGTTACAGCAGGAATGGGAGGAGGAACGGGTACTGGAGCCTCACCTGTTATCGCACAACTTGCAAAAGAAGCGGGAGCTCTTACTGTGGGAGTTGTCACCAAACCGTTTGCTTTTGAAGGAACTCGAAGGATGGTGGCAGCTGAGGATGGTATAGAAAAATTAAAGGAAGCTACAGACACATTAATTGTTATTCCTAACCAGCGTTTGATGGATGTAATTGACCGTAAGATGACACTTCTCGAAGCCTTCAAAGTTGTAGATTCAGTTCTGGCTCAAGGAGTTGGGGGCATCGCTGACATTATAACTACAGCAGGACTTGTAAATGTTGATTTTGCTGATGTTAAGACAATTATGAAGGAAGCAGGTTCTGCCCTTCTTGGTATAGGAACCGGTGTTGGCGAAAACAGGGCCCAAATGGCAGCACGCGCCGCTGTCTCTTCTCCGCTTCTTGACCTTTCTATTGAAGGTGCCCGCGGAGTTTTATTTAATATAGCTGGTGGAAATGATTTGACGATGTTTGAGGTTGATGAGGCTGCCAGGATCATTTCTTCAGCAGCCGATCCCGACGCGAATGTGATTTTTGGAGCTGTTATCAAACCAGATCTTACTGATCAGGTTAAAATTACGGTTATTGCTACAGGTTTTGATGAAACACGTTCACGTCTAGCTCAAATGAGCCAGACGCAGGTTAGGCCTCCAGTAGTTCAGGGCGTTGTCAGCGAGCCCACCAAGCATATTACGGAAAATGAAGATGAGGAAGAAAGAAAGAGACCACCCGATGATGACGGTGGAACTCCGGGTGAGGAGGATGTGTTTGGACAGAAGTTTGAAATTCCGGCCTTCTTAAGAAAAATCCACTAATTAAATTGACAGATTTTCGGTTCGGTATGGAGTAGACCCTAATGTTATGAGGTATGTTGCAATTTGTGAATCGGGATTTAGATCAAATGCTGTAAATGGGCCATATAAGGGTCTATATCAGTTTGGTCCGTTTACATGGAGGAATATAAGAATAGAAATTGGAGAAGATCCTGATCCTGATTTACGTTTTTCTGCTGAGGAATCGGCTCAAACTGCGGCGTATGCAGTCTCGCAAGGTAAAAGAGCATCTGGCCGCATTGTAACCCGTAGTAAGAACTTTGTAAAATCAAGTATTGATTTAGATTTTGGTTGATAGTATCTATATCTTTTTGTGCTTTCGGTCTGCGCCGATCTCAAAACAGGTTTTCAGCTTCTTAAAATCTGTGCTAAAATAGCTTCATATGGCTGGTAAAAGCAAGCTCTATTTTGAACCGGTTGACCCTAAGTTAAACTTTCCTGAGGCTGAGAAAAAACTTCTCTCGCGGTGGTATAAGACTGGTTTAGTTAAAAAGTATCTCAGACGTAATAAAAACTCCAAAAAGTATTTTTCTTTTCTCGATGGTCCTATAACTGCAAATAATCCGATGGGAGTTCATCATGCATGGGGAAGGACCTATAAAGATATTTGGCAGAGATTTAAGAATATGCAGGGTTATAGGCAGCGTTTCCAGAACGGGTTTGACTGCCAGGGACTTTGGGTGGAAGTTGAAGTAGAAAAGGAACTCCAGTTTAAAAATAAAAAGGACATTGAAACTTTCGGTGTAGAAAAATTTGTTCAACTCTGCCGTGATAGGGTTAAAAAATATTCTGGAATTCAGACCGAGCAGAGTAAACGACTTGGTTACTTTATGGATTGGGATAATTCTTATTACACATTGAGTGAGGACAATAATTATATGATATGGCATTTTCTGAAAGTTTGTTACGACAACGGTTGGATATATAAAGGAGCGGATGTGGTTCCATGGTGTCCCCGCTGCGAGACAGCAATATCAGAGCATGAGATTTTAACCGAAGACTACAAAGAAGTTACCCATGAATCAATTTTCCTTTCTTTCCCGATTGTAGGTCAGGAGAATGAATATCTTTTGGTTTGGACAACAACCCCTTGGACTGTTCCTGCGAATATAGCGGTTGCTGTTGACGGGGATATGGAATATGTGCTTGCTGAAGTCGGTAAAAATAAGTATTGGATTGGGGAGGATGCGGCGCAAAGAGTTTTCGCAGGCAGAAAATATAAAATATTGAAAAGTGTGCGCGGGTCAAAGTTGGTGGGACTAAGATATACTGCTGCATTTGATGACTTGCCCGCCGTAAAGTCGGGAGCGGGAAAAAATGACAAGTTTCATACAGTGGTTTCTACAGATCCGATGCTTATGCCCATAACCGCCACTGAAGGGACCGGTTTAGTCCATACTTCAACGGGAACTGGTACTGAAGATTATAAACTTGGTCAAAAAATCGGACTTCCTATAATTCCTGCTATTGATGATATGGCAGAGTACCTTTCCGGATTTGATTTTCTCACCGGTAAAAATGCAAAGAAACATCCAGAACTCATTTTGGACTATCTTAGTAAATATGAAGATGGGAAATTTGTCTTTAAAACGGAAAAATACACACATCGTTATCCCGCGTGTTGGAGATGCAAGACTGAGTTGGTTTGGAAAGTGACCGATGAGTGGTATATATCAATGGACAGACCAGCTACCCACAAGAGACAATCTCGAGATGCTGAATCTGAAAAATGGAATAGCAGTGACGAGGAACCCGAAGTATCAGATGTAAGGACATTAAGGGAGAAGATGAAAGAGGTAGCCGGTAAGATTTCCTGGCTTCCCGGATTTGGATTGGATAGAGAAATGGATTGGCTTGCGAATATGCACGACTGGCTTATTAGTAAGAAAAACAGATATTGGGGTTTGGCTCTTCCTATCTGGGAATGTCCCAAATGTGGTAACTTTGAAGTAATCGGATCAAAAGAAGAATTGAATAAACGTTCTGTTACTGGCAAGCTCAAAGGATCTCCCCATAAGCCTCAAATTGATGAAATTAAGATCAAATGTTCTAAATGCGGTGCTATCGCTCCAAGAATAGAGCCGGTTGGGAACCCCTGGCTTGATGCGGGAATAGTTCCCTTTTCCACAATAAGTGAAAATAATAAAGCCTGCGGTTTTGGTGTTACGACAACCAAACCGTTGTATCTGACAGATAAAGAAAGTTGGGGAAAATGGTTCCCGGCAGATTTTATTACAGAAAGTTTTCCTGGGCAATTTAAAAACTGGTTTTATTCGCTTATCGCCATGAGTACCGTTTTGGAAAATGCAAATCCATTCAAAACGGTTTTGGGTTTTGGGACGCTATTGGGTGAGGATGGACGTCCCATGCATAAGAGTTGGGGTAATTCGATTGAATTTAACGAAGGGGCTGACAAGATCGGCGTTGATGTTATGAGATGGATGTTTGCAAGGGCGAACCCAGCTGAGAATATGCTTTTTGGTTACAAAGTCGCGGATGAGATCAGAAGAAGATTTCACCTTAAGCTATGGAATATATATAACTTTTTTGTTACCTATGCCAATCTTGATGGCTGGACGCCGCAAAGGGGAAAAGAGAGGGTAAAAAGCATAAACGTTCTTGACAGGTGGATTTTAATTAGGCTCGGCCAGATAACAACCTCCGTTACTGAGGCTATGGAGAAATTTAATGCAGTTTCTGCAAGTGGGGAAATTGAGAAATTTATAGACGATGTTTCCTTGTGGTACGTTAGGCGTTCCAGATCCAGAGTTGGTCCGGCAGCAGAAAGTGAAAAAGACCGCAATTCTTTTTATGCTACGACATATAAATTGCTCTGCGATATCAGTAAGATTCTTGCCCCATTTACCCCTTTTGTGGCAGATATTATGTACTCAAATCTGACGAAAGAAGAATCTGTACATTTAGCAGATTTCCCAGTATCGAGTCTTAAGATTGGGATTAAAGGTGCGGAACTGGTTGAGGAAATGCAAATGGCTAGAGAGGTGGTAGAAAAAGCTCACGCAGTAAGGAAGGAGAAGGGAATTCCTGTAAGACAGCCACTAAGTATGTTGTCTATTTCCAATTACCAATTTTCAAAAGAGATAAGTCAGCTTATTGCAGATGAGGTGAATGTCAAAAGTGTTGTCTCAAAATCCGGGAAGGGAGAGCTAAGTGTAAGACTTGACATTAAAATTACCAGAGAGCTTCAAGAAGAAGCGATGATTCGCGATGTGGTAAGAAAGATTCAAGAGGAAAGAAAGAATTTGGGGTTAAATCTTACCCAAAAGGTTAATGTATATATGGAAAGGATCCCGTTGGATAAAAAAGTTACTCAATGGATGATTAGGAAAGCTCAAATAGCCAAGTTATCAGAAGGTAAATTTAAGGTGGTGAGGTCCTCGTAAAATGCGTGATATTGGCATCGCTTTGTCCACTTTTATATTGATAATTTTTGGATCAGTGGTTTTGGATTCGCTTACGCCTCACATTTTTCCTAACTATTTTGTCTATATTTTTGTTGCGTCATTAGCTTTCTTGTTTTTTTCAAATATTGATTTTGATGTAACCGCTCTTTTTTCCAAATATTTCTATGGAATAAGTGTCTTCCTTCTTGTTTTGACCCTTATTATCGGGAGAGTTACGAGAGGTACCATTCGCTGGATTCCATTGGGACCTTTTACACTCCAGCCGGCTGAAGTGGTCAGGCCCTTTCTGTTAGTTTTTTTTGCATCATATCTTACGAGGGGGGAGGTTACTCTTAAAAAGGTTTTTAAGTCGCTTGGGCTTTTGGCAATACCAGCAATCTTAATCGTGATTCAGCCATCATTAGGTGTTTCGATTTTGACCGTTATCGGATTTATCGGAGTTTTGATAGCCAGTAAATTTAATAAGAAATATCTACTTACAGGCCTTTTGGTGGTACTTGTTCTTTTGCCTATTTTCTGGCAAATTTTGGCGCCTTACCAAAAGCAGAGAATCCTGACTTATCTGGAACCTTCCAGCGATCCATTGGGAGCTGGGTATAACAGTTTGCAATCCACGATTGCAGCCGGATCTGGCAAGATTTTTGGAACTGGGCTCGGAAAAGGGATTCAGACACAACTTTCATTTTTGCCTGAAAAGCAAACCGATTTTGTTTTTGCAGCCACTGCGGAAGAACTTGGTTTTGTGGGTGCTGGACTCCTTCTACTGGTTAGTTTTTTTATTCTTTTCAGACTTACTAAAATTATGGAGAGTTCAGAATCTGCCGCAGCTCGTGCCTATGTTTCGGGGTTTTTCCTTTCATACCTTGTGCAGATATTTATACATACAGGTATGAATATGGGGATGCTTCCTGTTACGGGTCTTCCTTTTCCTTTGGTCTCATCCGGAGGTTCTTCTCTTCTTGCGACGATGACGGGTTTGGGGATTGCAGTAGGTGCCAAGAGAAAATAATTAGCCCGATTATACGATTTACTCCACTTTATTTCTCAAGGGGGCCTATGATCTCGTTAAATTTGGCAAGATCTTTAAAATTTCTGAATGTCGTTCGGCCAATTACACGGTCTTCTCCGGGGATTTTCACAAACTCGAATCCGATTCCTTCCACCAGCCTACTTGCCATCATTCTAATGGTGGCTGTATCTTCTGTCATTGTGACTGTATAAAATTCGGAGTCTCCCTGCTCGCTAAATTGATCAAGAAGTGTCGGATCCCACGGCTTTTTTTCTGCATCTACCATATTAGTATGTTTAAGTTAAGATACATATGCGACATTGGTTAAGTCGCTTATATGGATCATTACGCCCGGG
>JAJYIG010000017.1 GCA_021790215.1 bacterium | reverse complement strand
TTATTAAGTCGGGGATGAGTGAGTCGCACACTCGACGCATGACCCCCAGCCACGCATTTTACTGTTAAACTAATCCCCGTTGAGCGTATTTTACCATGAGGCGCGGAATATTCCGAGTAGCAAGCTTTTCTTATCACAACTGAAGATTAACGTTTTGGACTCTGCTTTTTGCGTCTCGCTTTTCCGCCCATTCCCACCATTCTTCTTTGTCTGATTCTACTATCTCGGGTCAAAAGGCCTAATTTCCCAAGAACCGGCTTGTTCTTTTCCGGAGAAACTTTTATCAGACATCTGGAAAGACCCAAAACTACTGCAGAAAGTTGTCCTTCCTTTCCACCCCCCACAACCCTGGCTGAATAATAATATTTATCTGAAGTTTCTGTTGCACCAAATGGTTTCGCCAAAGCTTTTTTAGAAATTTCTCCGCTGAAATACTCTCCTGCAGGTTTTCCATTTACGGTATTTTCTCCTTTGCCATGATAAAGCCTCACTCTAGCTTGCGATTCTTTCCTTCTACCTACTGCGTAAAAATAATCAACTTTCTTTGACATAGATTTGCCTCGCTCATTCACTACTACAATAGTTTAAGCTTTAGCTCCTTTCTGTTCTTTCGACTCAAACTTATTCAAATACGGATTTTTTTCGCCTGCAACAACTTTGAGTCTGAGCATTCTTTCCGCTTTCAAACGATTGTCGGGAATCATTCCGGAAACCGCGTGCTCAATTATTCTTTCGGGGTGGGCCGAAAGAACACTGCTAAATTTCTTCTCTTTAAATCCGCCCGGGTAACCTGAATGACTTCTATAAACTTTTTGCTGAGCTTTTTTCCCGGTCACTGTAACTTTATCGGCGTTGATAACAACAACAAAATCTCCGGAATCCATATGTCTACTAAAAGTCGGTTTTCCTTTACCAATTAAAAATCCGGCAATCTGTGTAGAGAGTCTCCCCAATATCTCATCTTTCGCATCAATTAGATGCCATTCTCTTTTTACTTCCTTTTGTGTCGGTTGAAAGGTTTTCATTTTAAATAAAATTAAACGGATTTCTTATCCGTTTTAGTAATCTTTTTAACTTTCTTCGGTTCTGTCTTTACTTTTGGTTTTTTCTCTGCCTCTTTTGGAACTTCTATTTTTTCCGTCCACTCAATTCTCACCATCTGAGCATTGTCTCCCACCCTTCTGGGAAGAGAAATGAGTCTTGTATAGCCGGATGACCGTTCCGAAAAAGCCTTAGATGTGCTTTGGAAAAGAGTACTAGTAACCTTTTTGTCGTTATCCAAAAAAGCCAGAACTTTTCTGTATGGCAAAACTCCGCCCTTTTTGGCCAAAGTCATCATCTTTTCCAAATCTCCCTGGATAGCCTTAGCTTTAGCACGGGTCGTCTCTATTCTGCCATTAACAATCATCGCTCGGACCAAAGAAGCAAAGAGGGCTTCTCTTGCCGGACGAGAACGGGAAAGTTTCCTTCCGAATACCTTTTTCTTCATAACTTTACTTTACGGAAAGAGCGAGAAATTCAACTCCTTTAGTTCCCAATGCGGCGGCTATAATCTTGAGGGATTTTTCGCCTAAGTTCCTAACTTTAACCAAATCTTCTTTCTTTGCGTATGCAAGCTGCTCGACTGTTTCAAAACCAGCCTTAATAAGTGCGTTGGCAACTCTTGTAGGAAGTCCTATTTCCTCAACTGAAAGTTTTCCTGTCGAACCCAAATCGTCTTTTCTCTCTTCTTCGTGTTTTTCAACTTTCTTGGGATTAACGATCTGCTCAAAATATGAAACTAGAATCTTTGATGCTTCAGCTAAAGCTTCATCTGCAGAAACTGTTTCGTCTGTCCAGATTTCCAAAAGAAGCTTGTCATAATTCGTAAGACGCCCGACACGTGTTTCTTCTATCTTGAAGCTGACTCTTTTGACAGGTGAGAATGATGCGTCAACCGGGATTAGACCAACTGTTCCAGTGGGTCTATCTTCAGCCGGAGAATATCCAACACCACTTTCCACCACAAGTTCGGCAGAAAGTTTTGTCCCTTTATCCAAATTACCAAGAACCAATTCCGGATTAGCAACCTGAATTCCACCACTAATTTTAATATCTTCCGCAGTAAATTCTCCCGCCTTACTTACTTCGATTGTTGCCTTAACAGGCTTTTCGGTCCTTCCGGAAAACCTAACCTTCTTGAGATTTAAAATTAGTTCCACAACATCTTCCTTCATTCCAGAAAGAGTGGAAAATTGATGTTTAACTCCGGCAATTCTGACAGAAGTAATTGCAGTTCCTTCAAGAGATGAAAGAAGTACTCTCCTAAGAGAGTTACCAATTGTTAGTCCATACCCCTGCTCAAGGGGGGTAATTGCAAATCTGCCGTAACCGGCTTCTTTCTTTTCTTCTTTAATTTCAAACATCGGATCGTTTGTCATAATATTTATGTTTATGCCGAATCTAGGTATTTTACCTCAAGTTCTAGGCATTTTCAACACACTAATTTAAATAGCCACTTAATCAAGTATCTATGCGAAACTTGCTCAATAAGGTAGACTAGTCCCACAAGTACTCCCACAGCCCAGTTTAACGGCTGTAAAACTCAACAATATCCTGCTCAGAAATTGGCTCTGATATATCCTCTCTCCTCGGCACCCCGGCAACCTTGCCGACCAGGGCTTTTCTTTCCAACCAGCTTGGAATCTTGAAATCTTTCCTCTCGGATGCTTTTTTAATTTCAGGTATTCCTGAAGCCACCGAGTCCAAGCTAACGGTATCGCCTACAACTAAATTGTAAGACGGAATGTTAACCTTTTTGCCATTCACTAAAACATGTCCATGAGAAACTATTTGTCTTGCAGAGGGTCTACCCGGCGCTATACCCAACCGGAATATTACATTATCTAGCCTTTTTTCCAAACTAACAAGAAGGGCTTCTCCGGTATTTCCTTTTGTTTTCAGTGCTTCTTCCACATATCTTCTGAATTGTTTCTCTAAAAGTCCATAAAGCCTTTTAGCCTTCTGCTTTTCTCTAAGCTGACGTCCATATTGGGAAGGAGCCCTGGTAAAACCTTTTGGTCCATGAACTCCGGGTGGAACAGTAAGTCTTGTAAGTTTGGTTCCGGCTCCAAAAAGGTCAAAATTTTCTCTTCTTGAAAGTCTGTCTTTTGGTCCTACGTATTTTGCCATATATTTATTAATTAAATTCTATACTCTCCTCTTTTTCTTAGGCCTTGGGCCATTGTGTGGCACAGGCGTGACATCTGCAATAAGCGAAATCTTGACTCCCGCAGCGCGAACGGCGCGAAGTGCTGCATCACGTCCCGCTCCAGGGCCTTTTACATAAATTTCCACTTCATTTACACCATAATCGTTTTTTGCTTTATCAATAACTTTTTCTACAGCAGTTGTAGCAGCGTATGGGGTAGCTCTCCGTGTACCTTTGAAACCAACCGCTCCAGATGAACCCCAGGCAAGTGTATCTCCCGCAGTATCTGTAACAGTTACCAAAGTGTTATTAAATGAAGCAGAAATATACACCCTACCCACTCCAACATCTTTTTTAATATTTTTACTCTTAGTTGTCATGTTATTTCTTTGTCTCCTCAGTCTTTCCGGCTGTCATCTTTGAAAGCATCTCTTTCTTGAAAGCCCCTACTGTCTTTCTCTTTCCGCGTTTGGTACGGGCGTTTGTCCTTGTTCTCTGACCCCTGGCAGGAAGACCTCTTGCGTGTCTCATTCCACGGTAAGAACCGATTACCTGAAGTCTTTGAATATTACCCCGAACTGCCCTGACCAAATCACCTTCAATTTGGAACTTTTCAAGTTCAGTTGTAATCTTAGCAACCTCATCACTCGTCAGATCAGAAACTCTTTTTTTGAAATCGATTTCCACATCTTTCATTACACGCCTGGAAAGGGACCAGCCAAGACCTCTAATCTTGGTCAAAGCAAAATCTACTTTCCAACCATCTTGTAAATCAATTCCTGCTATTCTTGCCATATAGTTATTTTGTCTTTATTTTCATCAACCTTGACGCTGCTTATGTCGGGGGTTTTTGCACACAATATACAAAACGCCCCTGCGTTTAACAATTTTGCAATCCTTACATCTTGCCTTAATAGAACTTATAACTTTCATAACCTTTAGTAATATATCAAATTCATCCGCTCGTGAATTTATTCACAGATCTCTATTGATTGATAGAATTTGATATAAATTCCTTAGTATTTGTAAACAATCCTACCTCTAGCCTCATCATAAGGCGTCATCTCAACCTTGACTTTGTCTCCAGGAAAAATCCTGATATAGGCTCTCCTCATTCTTCCTGTAAGTGTAGCCAAAATGCTTCTCCCGTCTGTCAGATCTACTCTAAACATCGTGTTGGGTAGTGCCGCAGACACAGTCCCATCGACCGTAATCACATTCTGGGTTTTCATTTAGTCAAAATTCTCGGCCCCTTACTCGTCACAGCAATACTGTCTTCGAAAAGTGCTGATATTTTACCATCACGCATGGCAATTGTCCATCCGTCTTCTTTTTGCTCCACTTTTTCGCTTCCCATAGCATACATGACCTCAATTGCCAAAACCATCCCTTCTTTAATTTCCGGGCTTTCATCTCTGGGCCCGGGTACAAAGCAGGGAATCTGAGGATCCTCATGAAGCTCACGCCCCACTCCATGTCCAACGAGTGCCCTGACGACACTATATCCTGCAGTCTCTACAGTCGATTCTATGGCCTCTGAGATGTCATAAATGTAGTTACCTACTCTGGCCTTTGAAATGGCCCTTTCCAGTGCATTTTGGCCAATATTGAGGAATTTTCTTACCTCGGGCGTAACGTTTATGCCAACCGTAATGGAAGTGTCCAAATGAAAGCCCTTATAGTAAAGACCAACATCAATACTGACCACATCCCCTTTTCTAAAAATTAAGTCTTTTGTCGGAATCCCGTGCACTAGACCTTCATTTACGTTTATGCAGGTTGACCAATAATAACCCGGAACTTTTTTAAAAGACGATTCGGCACCCTCCTTTTCAATAATCTCATTTGCCAAATCTTCTATATCCGAAGCCCTTATCCCATCGGCAACGGCAGCCGTCAGTGCCCTTTTTACTCTTCCAAGCTTGGCTCCGCCTTCGGCCATGATTTCGATTTCTTCATTTGTCTTTATTTTTATCATTGTTTCTTACCTTCATAACCAGTGTAATCAAATCGCTGGCAATAACATCAATGGGTCTTGCCCCATCAACTCTTGTTAGTTTCCCTTCTTTATCCAAGAAATCAATCAGCCCCTTAGTGTTATTTTGATAATACTCGAATCTGGTTTTTACAGCCTCCGGTTTATCATCATCTCTTTGAACAAGACGCCCTCCACATTTATCACAAATCCCCGCTTTTTTGGGAGGATTGGTTATAAGATTGTAAGTCTCGCCGCATTCCTCACAAATCCACCTCGAAGAAATTCTTTTTATTGCTTCTTCCACCGGAACCTCTAAAGAAATTACTAATTCGATTCCATCACCTTTACTTTTAAGGAATTCTTCAAGAGCTTCATATTGAGAAATAAACCTTGGAAAACCCTCAAATAGAATGTTCTTTAAATCAGACTTCTGATGCGCTAAAAAATCAAGCACATACATTGTCATCTCTTCCTCGGGAATCAACTTTCCGGAATCAACAATCTCTCTAATTCTCTCATTTTTCTTGGCCAAGTCCCGGGCAATCTGTCCTGTTGATAGGTGATAAAGGCCGAATTTGTGGCACAAAATCTCCGCCTGAGTTCCTTTTCCAGAAGCCGGTGACCCAAGTAAAACTATATTCATCACAAAAATCTTTCGTACTTTTCCATCACAAGTTCGCCCTCCATTTCACGAATAATTTGCAACGCAACCATAACGACTATAAGGATGCTGGTCCCTCCAATAGCCAGGTTGGTAGTTCCAACTAAGCCCTGAAAAAAAGTGGGTAGGACAGCTATGAGACCCAAGAAAATTCCCCCGACCAAAGTCAAACGAGACAAAACATGGGAAAGGTATTTTTCCGTTTCTTTGCCGGGCCTTATTCCAGGAATAAATCCGCCGCTTTTTTGTAAATCTTCGGAAATTTTTTCCGGATTAAATACTATCGCCGTATAGAAATATGTAAAACCAAATACCAGGAAGAAATAAGTCAGGTTATAAACCAGTGACTGAGGAGTGAAAAGTGTACTAATTGTTTTGGCTATATGAGCAACAGCGGAACTTGGCACATTCGCCAAAAACTGTCCCAAAAGTGAAGGCAAAAGTACCAAGGATACGGCAAAAATTATTGGGATTACTCCAGCCTGGTTCAAACTAAGAGGCAAATAGGATAAAGCTCCTAGTCCTGATTCGGTGCGCCTTTTGGCATAGTGTATTGGAATCTGTCTGGCTGCGTCGCTGACAAAAATAATAAGACCGATAATGATAACTACAATTACTATTAACAAAATTGTTTTCAAAAAGTCCTGAGATTGGAATAGGCTTGCGGATTGTCCAAAAGTTACAGGAAGTCTGGCTATAATACCTGTAAAAATAAGAAGTGAAATACCGTCTTTAAATCCATGCTCACTGATAAGTTCTCCTAACCAAACCGCAAAGATAGTTCCCGCTGTCATAGTTATAACCAAAGATAAAAGTGACAGAGGATCAAGATTGGGGATTATTTTCTGACCTCTTAACAGGGCATACATACCAAATGCCTGAAGCGCGGCCAAAGGAACTGCCAACAAGCGTGTATACTGGTTAATCTTTTCCTGACCGTACTCACCCTCTTTTTGCAGTTCCTCAAGGCTCGGAACTACATAGCCTAAAAGTTGAAAGATAATCGAGGCATTGATGTAAGGGTTTAATCCAAGAGCAAGAATGGAAAAATTTGCCAAAGTTCCTCCCGAAAAAACATCAAGAAGAGAAAGGAGCGGGCTCCCGGCAAAAAGAGCCGTAAGGGTAGTCCTATCAATTCCGGCAGCAGGAATATGAGCTGCAAGTCTGAAGACGATGAGAACAGCTCCAGTAACCAGTAACTTTTTCCTTATGGAAGGAGTTTTAACGGCTTTAGAAAAGAACCTGGCAACAGAATTAAACATATATCTACGAATTATATCCCAATTCTGATCCTAAAGACAGGGTTTATTAATGGAGACATACTTCGGACTACTCCCAGCCGGATTCGATAAAGGGAATCCCGTCTTTATAATTTTCTATTACATCTTTAACATAGGCTAAAATTTCTTCGGGTGGGTTGGTCATTGCAAACCAACTCATATCATCACATTTATTCGGTTCTTTAATAATTGGCTCACCTTTCCATTTCTCAGCAATGAAAAAGAAGTCCATATATTCTTGACCCCCAGAATTCCTGTGGAGGACTTTTACAGGTTTTAAATCCTCCTTTTTTTATTAAAATCAAATAAACCGCTGCCCTTAGGGTAAATCTTTCATCTGTCATGTCTGAAGAAGTATATCAAAAAATTCCCCCGGCTATAACACCGAGTGAATCATTAAATCAAAGTGGAGAAGAGGAAAAGAGGGAAAAATTTATTTTTTGAGGAACTTTATCACAGGGTCAAAAACAATAAGTGCAATAGCAACACCCAAGACGTGTTCAACTACCGGAATTTTTTCATTCGCCGCTCCTTTAATAATTACGGTTTCCGCAGGAACCAGGCCGTTAACCATAGGCCTCACTGTCAAAATTTTTTTCCTATCATTTTCACGCAAGGTAGATTCCAAGGCTTCAAATCTCAAAACAGATTCCCTAAACGCCTTACTTTTTGCACCGACATTTTCAAAATATTCTATTACGTTGGGAGAACCGGGGCGAACAAAACCGTCAAGATTTATTGCTTTTTCAATAACATTCTTTCTTTCGATAAATGCATTCAGCACCAAACTTCCTCCTGCACTACAACCTATTAAGGAAACTCTACTTCCGGTTTTAACAAGTTCATCTATCAAATCGGTTATCTTTTTGAGTTTCGGTTCAAGATCTTGGCCATCTTCCCATTCAACGGGGATTACTTCCGGAATAAGTTGATATTTTTCCGGCCATTTCTTGGTTATTAACTTTATGCCCGCCACCTGGACCTCAAGTCTTCCCGTAGTTTCATCAAGACCATTAACAATTATTACGTGATGTTCCATTCAGAAAAGTATAACAGAAGATCTTACTTAACTATCGACTTTTTGGAGGTAGGAACTTTAAATGTAAATTTCTTTTTATTTTCTCCAACTCCCACAATTTTGACTCCGTGGGTTTTGGCCAGTCTTTCTTTTACAACCCCATTTTTAATCAAGAGCTCTACTGTAATTTCACTTCCGTTCGGAAAAATTTCAAGCCTTTCGATTTTTATAGCAACAGGCTTAAGATTCTTATGGAACTTTCCTTTTCCACGCATTAAAGGAAGCCTTTTGAGAAGAGATTTTTTAACTTTCATCCCTTCAAAAAGAATCCCAATATGCCCCCTACTCTTTTGGCCTTTTTGCCCACGACCTGACGTATGAGATCCTTTCCCGGATCCCATTCCGCGTCCAACTCTCTTCTTACGCCTTTCTGTTACTTTTATTAGATTTGTCATTTTTATCATTTATCTAAAATTAAGATTTTGACTGCTTTTCGACCTGCTTCATGTAAACCATCTCCGAAATTTTTTCGAGGGCTGTAAGAGTTGCATAAACATTAGAGATTTTATTTTTCGTCCCCAAAATTTTTCCTACTGCGTCACGAACTCCTGCCGCTTCCAGCACTACTCTTATAGGCCCTCCTGCAATAATTCCGGATCCGGGAGGGGCTGGTTTAAGAATAATTTTTGCAGCTGAGAATTTATTTCTAATTGAATAAGGGATTGTTGTGCCATTCATAGGAACAACAATTAACTTTCTTTTTGCAGCTTCTATTGATTTTCTTATTGCATTCCTAACATCTGTTGCCTTGGCGATTCCGACACCAACTCTACCCTTCCTGTCTCCCACAACAACTAATGCTGAAAATCTAACCTGGTTTCCTCCTTTAGTCTTTTTGGAAATTCTATTGATTTGAACCACTGTCTCATCAAACTCCTTGGGAGGACCGATATAAGCCATGTTTCGATTAAATGCCATACTTTAAAATTTTAGACCTCCTTCTCTTGCTCCGTCTGCCAGAGCCTTGATTCTACCATGGTACATAAGTCCGCCTCTATCAAAGACAACCGTTTTAATTTTTTTGGCAAATGCTTTTTTGGCCAGATCGCGCCCTACTTCCGCCGCAGCCTCTGTTTTTGTTATTTTATCTGCTTTCTTCAAGGTCACATCTGAGGAAGAAACAAGGGTTAGACCTTTCTCATCATCAACCAATTGCCCATAAATATGGGTGTGTGATCTGAAAACGGAAAGTCTAGGACAAGCCCCAGTTCCAAAAATTTTGGCTTTGACTCTCATTTTTCTACGAATCCGTCTTTGTGTTTTAAGTTTTATATCTTTCATATTTTTTTCACTGCAAGCGTTGCCTTATGCTGCGGGACCGGCTTTTGCAGCGGCTGCTTTACCCGGCTTCCTTCTTATTACCTCATCCACATATTTAATCCCTTTTCCTTTATAAGGCTCAGGGGGTCTAACCGCTCTAATATTGGCAGCAATCTGTCCCACAAGTTCTCTGTCTATTCCGTCGACCGTGACCAACGTTTTTTCTACCTTAAAACCGATTCCCTGAGGCGCCTCAATTTTAACCGGATGCGAATATCCAACAGTTAGAGACAATGTTGAACCTGCCACCTCCGCCTTAAATCCCGTTCCCACAAGCTCGAGTTTTTTACTCCACCCCTTGGAAACTCCATTTATGTCATTATTAATAAGCGCCCGTATCGTACCATGTAAAGACATTACATATTTGCCTTCATTTTTGGTACTGACCAAAACTTTTCCTTCAGCAACCTCAACATGGATCTCGGGTGGAAAATGTGTTTCCAAACTTCCTTTTGGACCTGTCACCTTAACGGTGTGCCCACTAACCTCAACCGTCACTCCTGACGGAATCAAAATTGGTTGTCTTCCTATTCTACTCATATTAATAAATTACCAGACTTCTGCTATGACCTCTCCACCCATTCTTTCCTTGACTGCCTGTCGGGAAGAAATTACTCCTTTCGGAGTAGAGACCAGGTAAACCGAAGGCCCCTTCTTTTTTTCAATCTCGCTGGTACTCATATAAACTCTAAGGCCGGGCTTTGAAATAAGTTTTATATCCATAAGAAGAGGTTTCTTGCTCTTAAATGACAAGGAAACTGTCAGTTTTTGCTTTTCTGTCTTTACACCATCAAAATATCCCAATTTTTTCATAGCCTCAGCTACAGATATTACCCGCTTAATACCCCAAAAAGAAACCTCTTTATTTTTGGCCATAGCTGCATTTTTAACTCTAATTAAGAAATCTCCTACTGGATAATTTGTCATATTACCAACTTGCCTTTCTAACCCCGGGGATTTCACCCTTCAGGGCATATTCTCTAAAACAAAGTCTGCAGATTCCAAATTTCCTGAGATAACCGCGCGAACGCCCGCAGATTCTGCATCTATTCCTATATCTGATTTTAAATTTCAATTTTTTGTTTTCTCTGACTTCTTTTGCTGTTGTTGCCATAATATTTTTTAATTTTTCTGGAACGGACACCCTAAAAGTTCCAATAGTCTTTTCGCTTTTTTATCATCCCCGGCTGTCGTGGTAATTGTAATTTCCATACCATGTGGGCTGGCGCTTTTTGCGGGGTCCATTTCCGGAAAAACCGTATGTTCCTCAAAACCCAAAGTATAGTTGCCCATTTTATCAAAAGATTTCAAAGAAATCCCTCTGAAATCCCTGAGACGCGGTAAAACTATTGAAAAAAGTCTGTCCAAAAATGAGTACATTTTCTCACCCCTCAGGGTAACAGTGAGACCAACCGGCATTCCGGCCCTGAGACTGAAACTTGCGATTGACACTTTTGCTTTTCTGACAGAAGGAGCCTGACCTGTAACTACCGCCAGATCTCTCTTTAGGGCGTCCATTTGTTGCTGATTTTTTGCAGCCTGGCCCACTCCCATATTAATAACAACCTTACCAACTTCGGGCACAGCAAAGCTATTTTTAATATCAAATTCCTTAGCAATGACTCCTTTTACTTCTTTTTCAAACTTTTCCTGTAATCTATTCATAATTATTTCGTATCGATTTCCTTTCTGCATTTCTTGCAAATTCTGACCTTTTCTTCACCTGCAAAAGAGAATCCGACTCTGGTAACCTTCTTGCACTTAGGGCAAACAAGAGCAATCTTGCCAAATCCCAAAGGTCTCGGAATATCATAAACGCCACCCTTTACGTCCCCAAAACCTTTAACATGCTTTTTATAAAGATTGACACCAGGAACAACCACCTTTCCTTCCTTGGGCAGAATTTTCTCAATTTTGCCATCCCTACCCTTATCTTTTCCTGCAGTAATTTTCACAGTATCTCCGATTTTAAATTTGAACATATTTATTTTATGCAACCTCCCTGGCTAACGATGCTATTTTATTGTAACCCGCTTCCTTAACTTCCCTGGCAATAGGTCCCAAAATTCTGGTCCCCCTGGGAAGCCCTTGTTTGTCGATCGCGACTCCGGCATTATCATCAAACCTGACATAGGTGCCATCTTTCCTGCCAACCTCTTTACGTGTACGTACAATAAGAACCTTCACCTTCTCATGATCAGCCACTACCCCCGCAGGGTCTGCTCCTTTTACAACACAAAGCACAACATCCCCAAGGCTTGCAAACCGCCCGACTTTTCCGGGAACTCCAATAATCATAAAACGCTTGGCACCGCAATTGTCGGCAGGTGTAAGCATTGTTCTTAATTGCACCATTTTATTTACCTCCCTTTTCTTTTACTACCTCAATGATTCTCCATTTCTTATTCTTTGAGTAAGGTCTGCTGGCAGAAAATTTAACCAACTCTCCGACTTTTACCCCCGTCTCGTCATGAACCTGATACTTCTTAATTCTCTTAAACCTTTTCTTGTAAACAGGGTGTACACTAAATCCTTCCACTGCAACCTCCGCAGTTTTGCTCAATTTTGTACCAATAACTTTTCCTGTAAAAATTTTCATCTTTCAACTTCGCTTTAGGAATATAGTAACCCTTAAGCTTTCTCCTTTCTTCCTTTTACATCTTCCGGCTTTTCAACTTTCGTAATTTTTTCAATTATTTCCTTTTCTCTGACCAAAGTCAGTATTTTAGCAATTTCCCGACGCAAATTCCTATAGAGTTTCAAATTCTTCTCCTTACCAGCCAGTGCCTCCATTCTCTTCTTATTCGCTTCCAGCCTTTTAGCAACTAGAATCTTCCCTATTTCTTGAGCTGATTTGGTTCTAAGATCCTCAAAATCTTTTCTTTTCATAAAATTTATTGTCCCAACTCCTCTTTACTAACCACTTTTACATCTATTGGTAATTTTGCAGAGGCCTTCCGGAAAGCCTCGCGGACAATTGATTCTTCTGCTCCCGCAACTTCAAAAAGAATCATTCCGGGTCTTACAACTGCAACATAGGTTGAAATATCACCCTTTCCGCCCCCCATTCTTTTTCCGGCCGGTCTTGCTGTAATAGGTTTATCCGGAAAAACTCTGACCCAAACTCTTCCACCTTTTTTAAGTCCGTGGGTAATAGTCCGACGCGCTGACTCAATTTGAGCCGATGTTATCCAGGAAACTTCCTGTGCTTTCAGAGCAAAATCTCCGAAGGAAATAGAACTTCCACGGGTTGCTACCCCTCTTCTTCTACCTCTGAAATCTTTTATAAATTTTCTTCTTTTTGGTTGCAACATATCTTTTAATTTTTTATTTAAAATTCAAAATTTTAAATTATTCTTGTTTTTTATGTATCCAAACCTTTATTCCTACATAACCTCTTTTCAAAAGAGCCGGAACCTGTGCATAATCAACATCTTCTCTTAATGTTTGTGTCGGAACCGATCCTTGATGAAATTTCTCAACTCTACTTATCTCGGCTCCGTTTATACGTCCTCCTACTACTACTTTGACTCCCAAAGCACCTGCCGCCCGAACTCTCTCTATGGCTTTTTGGACAGCGCGTCTATGAGGAATTCTTCTTTCCATTTCTCCGGCGATTCTTTCTGCAACAAGATAGGCCGAAAGTTCGGGATTTCTCACCTCATTAATTCTGATGTCAATCTTCAGGTCTTTAATATTTTTCTTCCTGACTTCTCTGATTATTTCTAATACATATTTTTTAACATCTTCTATTCCGGTTCCACCGCGGCCGATTACTACCCCTGGCCTACTCACTGTTATGATTATCACCATACTTTTGGGTAACCTCTCAATTTCAATTCCGGTAACTCCTGCCAGTTTAAGTTTTTTAGTCAAACCGCTTCTGATTTTGACGTCTTCAATCAGGAAATTTTTAAAATTTCCTTCGTCAGCAAACCACCTTGATTTCCAAGGAAGGTAGTGCCCGATTCTTATGCCGATTGGATTAACTTTTTGTCCCATATATTTAAATTACAAGATCCAAATCACAAATTATTTGGATTCTTTTTTTGTTCCCTCTTTCCTTTTTTCGCTTTTTTCATTTTTAATTTCCGCTTTTTTGTTTTCCTTTTTCACTTTTGGTTCATTAGAATTTACCTGTAACTTGGAATTTATAGCTTTGTTACTCTTAGTTGTCAAAATAACCCTGATATGTGCCATTTTCTTTTTAATCGGATGCCATCTTCCCCTTGAAACCGCTATCCCTCTTTTCAATCTTGGCCCTTCACCAATTTGGATTTCTTTGAAAACTAAATCTTCCTCGCTTATTCCCTGAGACTTGGCAGAAGCCATAGCATTCTTAATTACCTTTGAGACCTCAGTTGCTGCTCTTTTTTGGACAAATGGTAATTTCTCAACAGCCTCAGCAGGCTTCATCTTTTTAATAAGAGCCACAACAAGCCTGATCTTCCTGGGACTCATCAACAAATATTTCTGTGTAGCTTTATATTCTTTTTGCATTTTTGCTTTATGTCTTTTCAAGTGTACGTTTCACAATTTCTCCATGACCTCTAAACGTCCTTGTGGGAGCAAACTCCCCGAGACAGTGCCCAACCATATCTTCTGTTACAAAGACTCCTATAAAAACATGACCGTTATGAACCTGAAAATATTTGCCGACAAATTCCGGCGGGATCTGGCATCTCCTTGACCACGTCTTAATAGGGGATTCCTTTATCCCCATCCCGCGCTCTACCTTTTTTGCTAGTATCGGATCCACAAACGGACCTTTTTTGCTACTTCTTGCCATATTATCCTAAAATTCCTTTTCCTCCTCTTTTCTGAACTATCAGACGGTCAGAATATTTCTTTTTTGATCTGGTCTTTCCAACTGCGCGCCTTCCATAGAACGTCTTAGGATACTTCATTCCAACGCTACTTCTCCCCTCTCCGCCTCCATGCGGATGAGCGTGCGGATTCATGGCTACTCCGCGAACAGAAGGACGAATTCCCATATGTCTGACACGTCCGGCTTTACCAAGCCTCTTATTTCTTGAATTAATATTTCCAACCTGCCCGACTGTTGCAAAACATTCTGCCCCAAATCTTCTGATTTCACCAGAGGGAAGCTTTACCAAAACCCACAATTCCTCTTTGCCAAATATTGTGGCTGCGCTTCCTGCACCCTTTACTATTTGTCCGCCCTTTCCTTTAGTTATCTCAATATTGTGAACTTGAATCCCGACAGGAATAGCCTTCAGAGGAAGAGAGTTTCCCGGCTCAATGGGAGCAGCATCAGAGGCTATAACTTTTGCTCCGACCTTAAGTCCAAAGGGAGCAAGAATATAACGCCTCTCACCATCTTCATATAATACCAAAGCAATGTCCGCATTTCTATTGGGATCGTATTCTATCGCCTGAACTGCTCCCCAGACATCAATCTTGTCACGTTTGAAATCAACATTCCTAAGAAACCTCTTGGGAGCTCCACCCTGATGTCTGACAGTTACTTTGCCATGCAATCTTCCTGATTTTCTTTTTAGTATTGTTTTAAGCTTTTTCATTTTTTACTCTCCTCGAAAAGATCAATCTTTTTACCTTCTTTCAAAGTTACTATCGCCTTTTTTATCGACATCACTAAGAAATTTCTACCCCTGGCATTTCTGCCTTTTTCTCCACCGGTTTTAACTGTTCTGACAGCTGCCACGGGTACGCCAAATGTTTCCTCTATTTCCTTTGCTATCTGTCTTTTACCCATGTCACGCTCCACGATAAAGGTGTATTTACCCTCTTTGGCTGCTTTTAAACTTTTTTCTGTAAATGACGGCTTAATCATTTTTTCGTTTTAGTCTCCACTTTCTTACTCGGTTTTACCTCTTTTGACGGCTTTCCGTATATCGATTCGTCCAAAACAATCATTCCACCCCTAAAAATGTCATAGACATTGGCGTTTTTGTAAAAAACGACTTTGGCACGAGACAGGTTTTTGAAAAATCTGACAACTCCTTTGGAATCCTCAGAAAGGATAAATGTGAATTTTTTGGCTCCGGTTGCTTTTTGCAAGGCATTAACCAAGTTTGACGCCTCTTTGGTTCTACCTATTCCAGATACCCCAGACACCAAAACCAGCTGCTTTTCTCCCGCTTTAAGCGAGTAGGCGAGAGCCCTTGCGTAATCTTTTAGTTTATTAGGAAGAGTCAGAATCCTTTTTTCAGGCCTTGGTCCCAAGGCAACACCTCCACCGACAAAAAGGTTGGCTCTGCGGCTACCGTGACGTGCACCACCCGTCCCTTTTTGCCTATAAAGTTTTTTGGTAGTTCTGTTTACTTCAGATCTGGTTTTTGTCTTCCTTAGTCCCACATGGGATCTTTCTTCATAAACATGAATTGCCTGGGCCAGTAAACCCGGATTTTTCTCCGTTTCAAATTCTTTAGGAAGTTTGTAATCTTCTAATTTCACTCCTTTTGCCGAAAAACTCTGTACTTTAATCATTACCTTTTGCTCCTTTCTCAGCTTTTGGTTGTTCTTGAGAACCTCCCTGACCATTCAACACATCTATGTGCGCGGAATCTGCTCCTTCCGGAGTGGAGGGGGCACCTTCAACCACCTGAGCCACAGTTTCTTTTTCAAGTTCTTTCAAACTTCCAGATTTAACTTTTTTAATTGTCAGCAGTGCTCCGGGAGCTCCGGGAACTTGTCCAGAAATTTCAACTTCGTTTGTTTCCG
>JAJYIG010000016.1 GCA_021790215.1 bacterium | reverse complement strand
ACCGATAAGATTGATGGGGATGTAATGGACGTGGCCGGGCCCCAACTAAAAATAATCAGTAATTATGCAGTTGGGTTTGATAATGTTGATGTTGAAGCCGCCGGAAAGCGGGGAATTATTGTTACAAACACTCCCTCAAACGAGGTTAATGAAGCTGTCGCGGAACACACATGGGCACTTATTTTGGCACTGGCCAGGAGAATAGTTGAGGCGGATGAAGCAACCAGGAGAGGATTTTATACAGGTTGGGAACCGGACATCTTTCTTGGCACGAATGTTATTGGTAAGACCCTGGGAATTGTCGGCTTGGGAAGAATTGGCGCGATGGTTGCAAGACGCGCAAAGGGTTATAACATGACAGTTCTTTACAATAAGCATACGCCTGACCCCGAAGCGGAAGCGGAACTGGGAGTCAAATTCGTGTCTATGGATGAACTTTTAGCTCAGAGTGATTTTGTTTCTTTGCATGTTCCGTTAACCCCCGATACCCGACATATGATAAATAAAGATGCTTTTGCAAAAATGAAAAAAGGGTCATTTTTGGTTAATACGGCAAGAGGCCAGGTTGTGGATGAAAGAGATCTTGTCGACGCTCTGGCAAGCGCTCAGATTGCCGGGGTTGCGCTTGACGTTTTTGATAATGAGCCAAATATCGCACCAGAGCTTATCGATAACCAAAAGGTAATAACAACTCCGCACATTGCCAGTGCAACCGTCGAAGCAAGGAATAAGATGGGAGAACAGGCGGTGGCGGCAATAATTGATACACTAACTGGAACTAAACCTCAGAACATGGTTGATGAAAATGTTTGGGAGATAAGGCGCAAATAAATACTTCTATATATTTTAAATATACATGGCATTTTTTAAGAAAAGTGAAGACTACGAAGATGAAGAAGAATTTGATGAGGAGGCAGAGATTGGGCAAAAAAGGTTTACCAGGAAGATTAAAGATTTAAAGCCGGCAAACAGGAAAAGAAGGAAAGAGCCTCCCAAGCCTTGGGGTAAGAAAGAACGCTTGATAATATTTGCGATTCTTGCTTTGACTGTTTTGGCATCTGTGATATTAACGCTGACAAACGGCCGGATAAAAAGTTTGAAATTGAGTATTCCGAAAATAAATCTGAATTCTTTGAATATTTTTAAAGAAGAAACTATAATAATCCAGAAGAATTAATAAAATGAAAAAACTTTCCTCGCCAATTGATTTAATTAAAATGTCGGTTGATATCTTTTCCAAGAAGAAAAACCTTATATTCTTTCTGGAAATATATCTTTTAATATTGCCTTTTTCTGTCTTTTCCGTAGTCCAGAATTTTGTTCCTGCCCTGCAAAATCTTCAATTAACATATTCCTGGCAATTGGGGCTTAATCTTTTGTTAAATGTTGGCTACCTTCTTGTTAGTGCCTTGGTGGGTGTATCAGTAATTTCAAGTTTCCGAACAGTATTAGGAAATGAAAAATTGTCAGTAATTGAGGCACTACGTAAAAGCTGTGCTAAATATTGGTGGCCATACTTTCTTCTTACTATAGTTGTGGCAATAATCACAGGTCTCGGATTTGTTCTTCTTATTGTCCCGGGAGTCCTATTTCTCACTTGGTTTTCATTTGCACGCTTTATTCTTGTTGAAAAGGGATCAAAGATTAAAGAAAGTCTGGTAACGAGCAGGAATTTGGTAAAAGGAAAGTTTTGGAAAATTTTTGGTCGCTTAATTGTATTTGGCGTATTTGAACTTGTTGTAGAATTTATCTTCTCAACAATCCCTTACGGAATTGGAACAATATTTACGGGATTTCTGGGAGCTTTATTTATTCTTCCTCCGTATCTTCTTTACAAAGAATTGGAGTAATTCCTTTTTAGAATCACTTATTAGTGTCCGACTTGGGTGCTTGCCCCAGTATCGAGTATCCCGTTCCCCGGAATGGGTGTCGGGTTTAGGATGTGTTGTATTTCGTCCGTTGTGCAGGACTTTGTCGGTTTGTCTTCATCCAAAAACCACTCCTGCCTTGTCGGGCAGCCAGCGCAGGGGAGCGTTCCGGTAAGAGTGCAAATATTAATTTTGCTAATTCCCTCCGGCGGGTTCCAGTCGATTGAGGGTTGGCCGTTTAACACAGAACTCATAATTTGGTTCCAGATCGGGGACGCGCCGGTTATGCCGGAAGCAATGTGAGACATCGGAGAGTTGTTATTATTGCCGACCCAGGTTAAAACCAAATAGTTTTGATTGTAACCTACGGTCC
The DNA here is from genome assembly GCA_021790215.1 of bacterium. GTDB lineage: Bacteria > Patescibacteriota > Microgenomatia > UBA8517 > UBA8517 > JAJYIG01. The sequence goes on along the minus strand of JAJYIG010000016.1, from coordinate 14,098 downwards.
AGTTATCTCTGAGATCGTTACTGGTACCGGTTTTGACGGCAACCTCAGGATGGTTTTGAATTACAAGATATGAATTTAAACCAAATTCAGGTGCCCTGGCAGCATTGTCTTTCAAAATATCTGTCAAAAGAAAAGCAACTCGGCTGTCAAGAACCGGGCTGGTTTTGGGAGTGCCTTTTTCCAGGATTCTTCCTTTGTAATCTTTGACTTGGAGGATAGATACCAGATCTGGTCTTTTACCACCATTAGCAACCGTTGCATAAACTTTGGCCAGATCAAGTCCTGTTACGGCTCCTCCTCCGAGAGTTAGTGAAAGACCGTATTGAGTGGAGTCGTTCCATGTTGAGATCCCCATTTCTTTTCCCTCTGTAATCATATTGTTTACTCCGTAGCTTGCCAGAACTTTGACTGCAGGAATGTTCCGACTCTCCGCAAACGCATATCTGAGCGGAATGTTGCCGACAAATTTACCGTCGTAGTTTTTGGGAGAGTAAGGAGGAGAACCTGGGGTATTGAAAGTGATGGGAGAATCATTAATTATAGTGGCGGGGGTATAGCCATGGGAAAGTGCATACGCATAATTTACCACTTTTATTGAGGATCCGGGTTGTCTAAGCCGTGTCAGAACGTTTACATTTCCATCATTTGCCGTATCAAAATAGTTTTGAGATCCGACCATTGCAAGGATTTCACCTGTTTGTGGGTTAATCACAAGTGCGGCTCCATTACTAACGTTAAGATTTTTTATTTTTGCTACCTGATCACGAACCACACTTTCTGCCATTTCTTGGGTGGGGAGATCCAAACTGGTGGTAACTTCCAAACCGCCTTCTTCTACCATATCTTCACCGTATTTATCTACTAAAAGTTGTCTAATATACATTACAAAATGGGGGGCTTTGATTTCCGTATGGTTGGGAACAAAAATTAACTTTTCGTTTTCGGCTGTGTCTGCCTGACTCTCTGTAATAAATTTGTTGATTACCATTAGATGCAAAACTTCCTTTTGTCTTGCGAATCCGAGCTCCGGAGTTTGTCCATATGGAGAAAACGTGGTTGGGCTTTTGGTTAGACCCGCAAGATAAGCTGCTTGCGCCAGATCCAGGTTTTGAACATCTTTCCCAAAATATTCCTGAGATGCTTCTTCTATCCCGTAAGCAGTTCCGCCGTAGCCAACCTCGTTAAGATACATATCTAAAATTTGATCTTTAGTGTAGGTGGCTTCAACTTCGATTGACAGAATAAGTTCCATGATCTTTCTGGTTAGTGTTTTTTCCGGAGTTAGAAGTGTGTTTTTGACTAGCTGCTGAGTAATGGTGGACCCACCCTGAAGAGAGCCTGTCTCAATATCTTGAATGAATGCTCTGGAGATTCCTTTTACAGAAAAACCGGGGTTGCTGTAGAACTCTGCATCTTCAGCTGCAAGGGTGGCTAATCTAACGTGGGGAGGAATTTGAGATAACGGTACAATTGTTCTATTTTGATCTTTATAAATTTTGTAAAGCAGATTTCCGTTTCTATCGTAAATTTTTGTTGAGACCTGTGGTTTTATCTGTGTAAGTTTCTTGGGGGAAGGAAGGTCTCGGAGTATAAAGAAGTAAAAACCAAAAGATAAACCTACAATTAGTAGTAATATCAAAAGATATCCAATCCTTATTTTTAATCTGAATTTTTGATAACGGGTCAAATCTCTGTTGAGTAATCTTTTGATTTTGGAAGAGATCTTAAGTTCCAGAAGATCAACCTTTAACTCTTCCAGTTTGAGAAAGCTTAGGTTTGGGATTTTAATTCTAGGCAATTTGATCTTTGGTAAAGAAAATTTGAGAGTACTGGGATTTTTGCGATATATATATCGGATTTTTTTCTGTGACCTATTTTTTATCCATTTTATGAACTCCTGGGATATGTGATTTGATAATGAAAAGACAAAAATGAAGGCGACCGCCAAAAATGCGAAGGCTAAGTAGAATGGTTTACCAATTAAAGTCAGGACCCAGGTAAAAATTTTTAATGGGTTGAATTTTTTATTGGTGGCAGGTTTTTCATTTGGAATTTTTTTGGCTCTTACCTTAGCCATTTCCGGTATTATACAACTTGAACTTGAAGATAAAATGGGAAGTTACAAATATTTCCTATGGGTTACTTGTTGGAGTCGGAGATGCTTGGGTTAGAGGGTAATTAATTGTGGCCGATTCTGAAGCAATTGGGCAATTCAGACAATACATTTGACCGACAGGATCAGTATAAATTGGGTGACTCTCTGTATGTGTCTGGTTTGGTGGGTCATTCGGTCCGGCCAACTGCCCCGTAGAGGAATTTATTTGAACATCCTGATTAACGACAAAGGAAGTTGTTGGTACAGTTCCTTGCAGGAAATATTCATATCTTGTAGGGCATCCCGGATTTCCCGGATCAGGGTTTGGAGGAAGACCTCCCGTGTCGGCACAGACTGTTGCTCCAACAACGCCATCTGGTTGTTTTGGCCAGGTGTGACCTTTTTCGTTGGGGTCGTAGGCTCCATTTTCCGCTTTATCCAAAACTGTTTTCATCACCTTATTCCAGATTGGAGAAGCTCCCGAAATTCCCGAGACAGCTCCGCTCATCGGAGAGTTATCGTTATTGCCGACCCAGGTGACCACAACGGCATCGGAAGTGTAGCCAATTGTCCAGTTGTCACGCCTGTCGTTCGTTGTTCCTGTTTTGACCGATACTTCGGGATATCCGGATACGTTAAGATAAGAACTGGGACCAAACGCTGCAGTTCTTGCGTTATTATCAAGAAGTATGTGTGAGATTAAGAATGTAACTGATGGATCCAGAATTCTTGTTCCGGTGAGTGTATTTTTAGCAGGATCATACTCTTGCAGAATATTACCTTTCCAATCGGTTACTTTGGTTATCGCCACAAGCGGTTGTTCAATGCCTTGATTGGCAAAAACTCCGTAGGCTTCAGCCATTTCGTAGGGAGTAACCTCTAACCCTCCGAGGGTAGCCGAGAGCCCGTACTGGTCCGGATTCCCCAAATCAGTAATTCCCATTTCCTTAGCAAAATTTATGAAATCGGTAATTCCATTTAGAGCCAAGACCTTGACGGCAGGGATATTGTATGAATTTCCTAGTGCGAATCTTGCCTCTACTAATCCGTGGAAAGAGTGATCGTAATTAACCGGACAGTAAAGCGGCTGACCTGCTACCTGGAAGCAGGTTGGGACGTCGGCAAAAGCTGTTGCTGGTGTAACCTTTTCGTTTTTAAGGGCCAAGGCGTAGTTGAGCGGTTTAATTGAACTTCCAGGTTGCCTTTGGGCCAGAGTAACATTTACTTTTCCGTCTTCATCTGTTGCAAAATAATCTTTTGACCCGACCATTGCCAGAATCTCTCCGGTTGATGGTCTTGTTACTATCACGGCGCCATTACCAACATTTTGTTTCTTAAGTTTACCCACTTCTGTCGCAACAGCTAATTGAGCTGTATTTTGGACATCAAGATCGAGTGTTGTGTAAACCCGTAGACCTCCCTGATCTACCGTTTTCTCGCCGTATTTATCTACTAATTGTTCTTTTATCCAAAGGGCGAAGTGCGGCGCTTGTGGCGGAGTTATCTTGGTATATGTGAGGGTTTCCGCAGCCGCAGCGTCGGCTTGAGCCTGGGTAATATATCCGTTGGCAACCATTTGTTTTAGAACCTCCTCCTGACGGCTTTTGGCCAGTTCAGGATGGGCACCAAACGGTGAATATGTGGACGGGCGTTGTGGAAGTCCGGCTAAAAGTGCTGACTGGGCTAAATCCAAATCTTTAGCAGGTTTTCCGAAGTAGGTTTCACTCGCCGCCTCAATTCCGTAGGCGGTGCCGCCGTAGGGAATGGAGTTTAAGTACATTTCCAAAATCTGATCTTTGGTATAGACCCCTTCGACAATCATGGTTAAAACTGCCTCTTGGGCTTTACGTTTTAGCGTTCTTTCGTCACTTAGGAGTATATTTTTAACAAGTTGCTGCGTAATAGTAGAGCCTCCTTGGAGTTCGTGTTTAAAGACAGTGTTAAAAAGTGCCCTGGCAATTCCTGTATAAGAAAGACCCTCATGTTTGTAAAAGTCTTTATCTTCAATCGAAATAGTGGCATCTTTAAGATAATTCGGAATTTCGGTTAACTTGACGGGGGTTCTTTTTTTGTCGGTATAAATTTCATAAATAAGTTTTCCGTTTCTGTCAAAAATTTTGGTTGAAACAGGTTGACTATTTGATAGTCCGATAGGAAGAGGAATTCCCCAGAATAAATATGACATCGAAGAAATAAGGACCGTAAAAAATATTACCTTCTTAATATTTCTACGAGAAGAAAAAAAATTACGTATCTTTTTGATTGCATTTTTCATAACGAGGAATTATATAATAAATAGTATATCAAGTTATGGAAACCCTGGAAGAGCTGGAAAATAAAACTTGGTGGAAATTTTTGGGAGAAGATCTACAAAAGCTTCTTAAGACATCTGAATTTATATATGGTGTTGTTGAGGGTTGGGGAGTGGATTTGCCCGGAGGAAGGGTGGAGTTTGATGATTATTCTTTTGTAGTATTCCCGGCAGCCAAGGCCTATGAAGGATTTTTAAAGAAACTTTTTTTGGGACTTGGATTTATAAGCGAGAATGACTACTACGGAAAACACTTCAGGATTGGCAAGGCTCTTAACCCATCTCTACCCAAGGAGATGGAAAGAGAAAGCGTTTATTCCAAAATTGTGACTTATTGCAAAGGTAGGACTTTGGCGGACAAACTTTGGGAAACCTGGAAACTTTCCCGGAATTTGACATTTCACTGGTTTCCAAACGAAAAGAATGCAATCAGTTTGGGGGAAGCCAAAGATAGAATTGAAATGATAATAAGTTCTATTGATGAGGCTTACGGTAGTTGCCCGATTGATTCTTCCGGAAGGTAGTAGCTGTATTTTTCTGGAAGTTGCCGGTAAATGTTGATATTATCTTTGTAGGGGTTGGTTTAAGACAATGAAAGTTTCCAAGACTTTATTAATCAAGAACGTTACAATTTATAGTGTTTACCTTATTCTTATATGGTCTTTTTATAGATTTTTGTTCCGCTTTCCCGACCAAATTGAAGAACTTGTGATTAAACCGATTCTTTGGCTCGGGCCCATCTTTTTTATATTTCTTAAAAAAGAAAAAGCAAAGATTACTTCTTTAGGATTTACCCTTAAAAACCTTTTCCCTGCAATTTATCTTTCCATCGGCCTTGGTTCTATTTTTGTGATAGAAGCCCTTGCTGCTAATTTTTTTAAATATGGAGGATTCTCTTTCGGTGCAAATATCGGGAATCTTCCCGTAATGACATCTTTAGGTCTTTCTTTTGCTACAGCAATTTCCGAGGAGACGTCATTTAGGGGATACATTTTTAGTAGATTATTTATTGCAACCGGAAATGAGTTATCTGCAAACATAATTCAGTCTGTCATCTGGACGCTTATTCATATCCCCATAGCATTCTTTATTTGGAATTATACCCTAACGGCGGGAGTTCTATACTTGATTCTGACTTTTGTATTTGGAATTGGCTCCGCATTTATCTTCACAAGAACCAAAAATATTTTCGGTAGCATATTTTTACACGTGCTGTGGGAATGGCCGATAATACTCTTCAGGTAGGATGTGGTAGTTTGACCAGGCTTGACACATTTAGTATATAGATTTAGTATTAGAGTTACCTCATGTTGAAAAAGTTTTTGGTTGTTTTGGGTGTTTTTGGATTTGCTTTTACGATTCTTGCGGTGTCGGTGTTGGATTCATGCTCAGTTTCGTATTCTTTTGCTGCCCCTGAAGTTCCTCCGTTGCCCGAGCCCTCTCCGGCAGGAAGTATCCCGAAAATTGATTATCAACTTCCTTATCCCGGAAACATTCTTCCAGGAAACCTCTTGTGGGATCTGAAGGCTTTGAGGGATAAAGTTTGGTATACAATAACTTTTTCACCTCTTAAGAAGGCGGAGCTTGCCCTGCTTTTTTCTGACAAAAGATTAGTTATGAGTAGAGATCTTCTTTCCGAGGGAAAAATAAATGACTCGGTGACCACACTAACAAAGGGGGAGAAATATTTGGAAATTTCAATGAACGAGGAAAAGATTGCAGCGAAAAAGGGTGACAACGTGGGCAGCTTTTTGGAAAAGATAGCGACGGCTTCCCTAAAGCATAGAGAGGTTATTGAAGAAATGACTCCTATGTTTCCAGAACAGGCAAAACCGCTGATTATTGAGACGGAAAATTATCCAAAAGCAAGTTTTAAAAAGGCAGGAGACGCTTTAAATTCTCGAGGTCTTCCCGTACCGAAAAATCCATTTTTAGGGGATTAAACAGCAATTTCGCTTCACTTTTTTATACTAGTTGTTTATGCTATTTTCTTTTGCTAAATATTAATTTCCGCAAAAGTACGGAGATATTCAATTTTGCATGCGTAGCTCATGCTTGGGGTGATATATTTTGCCATAAATGTTGATAGTTGACCCCCATATGGGTGGTGGTAAAGTGACTATCATATCACTAGAGGTAGCGTATTTCTTTTACATGTGTGAAACGAGTTTTACTAGTTGTTTATTAGTATGAAGTGTCCATTTTGCGGAAAAGTTGATTCAAGTGTATTGGAATCCCGTACGCTTGATGAAGGAGGTGCTATAAGAAGAAGAAGAGAGTGTACAAAATGTGGTAAAAGGTTCACGACGATAGAAAAAATAAAAGATCATGTTCTTTGGGTTATCAAAAAGGACGGAAGGCGCGAACCATTCGATCGAGAAAAAGTGCGTAAAGGGATACTGAGAGCGATTTTGAAAAGGCCGATTTCTGTAGACGAAGTTGATGAGATTGTTGATAGTGTTGAGAGAGAAATGTTGAGAAGAGAGGGGGAAGAGGTTCCTTCAAGGGTTGTGGGCAGCGCGGTTTTAAAAAGACTTAAAAAGGTTGATAAAGTTGCCTGGCTACGGTTTGCAAGTGTATATCTTGAGTTTACTGACTTAAGTGATTTTGAGAAAGCAATTAAATAAATGGAATTATCGGTAAGGGAAAAAACAACAAAGAAAAAGGGAAAGAAGTTTGTTTATAAAAATGGACAAACTCACATTACCCTTGATGACTTAATAGCTCCGTCTTATGAAGTGATACAAGACGAGATTAAGAAGAAGATAGGAGATAGACCTGATTTTCCCAAAGATCTGCCTAAAGGCAATTGGACTGAGCAGGCACTCAAGGTTTTGGAGGAAAGATATTTGATCAAAAATAATAAGTTGGAAGTTATTGAAACTCCTGAAGAAATGCTCTGGCGAGTTTCCTGGGAAATTGCTTCAGCTGAGGTGCGGTGGGGGGCAAAAAGAAAAGATATTGAGGACGCTGCCCGGGAATTTTATAAGTTGATGGTTTCAAGAATGTTCTTGCCGAATTCTCCGACTCTTATGAATGCGGGAACCGGCAATGGTTTGCAATACTCCGCCTGTTTTGTTCTCCCTGTTGAGGATTCAATGGAAGGTATTTTTGATGCCCTAAAGTATCAGGCACTGATTCATAAAACCGGTGGTGGAACAGGTTTTGCCTTTTCCAGACTTCGTCCGCAGGGTGCAATTGTTAAAACTTCTTCGGGGACAGCCTCGGGACCAATTTCGTTTATGAGGATTTTTGATGCGGCAACCAACGAGGTTAAACAGGGTGGAAAAAGAAGGGGGGCCAATATGGGAATACTAAGAGTTGACCATCCTGACGTAATGGAATTCATTCATTGCAAAGAAGACGGCGGCATAACCAATTTCAATATTTCGGTAGCCGTAACAGACGCTTTTATGGATGCTTATTCCAAAGATGAGGAGTATGAACTTATCGATCCGAGGACAAAGACTGCAGTGGGAAAACTGTCCGCACGTAAGGTTCTTGGTGAAATTACCAACGGAGCTTGGAGAACCGGAGACCCCGGGCTTATTTTTATCGATAGAGTAAATTCAGGAAGTGCCAATCCGATACCATCCTTAGGACCTATTGAATCCACAAATCCTTGCGGCGAACAGCCTCTTTATCCTTTTGATGCCTGTAATTTAGGAAGTATATTCTTGGGGTATTTTATCCGACAGGATCCCAAATCAAGTTCGGGAGTTTCAGTTGATTGGGACGAACTTGCCAGAGTTTCAAGAATATCTACAAGATTTTTGGATGATGTTATCGAAGTTAACCCATATCCTTTGGACCAGATTAGAAAAACAGTTTTTAATTCCAGGAGGATAGGTCTTGGGGTCGGGGGGTGGGCAGACATGCTTATTGCTCTTGGCATTCCATTTGATTCGGATGAGGCGCTTAAATTGGCGGAAAAGGTGATGAAATTTATTTTGGATGAATCGTTGGAGGAAGATTACAAGTTGGCTGAAAAGCGGGGAGCCTTTCCTCTTTTTCCTGTAAGTATTTATAGGGAGGGAAAACCCAGAAGAAATTCCACTGTTACAACAATAGCGCCAACAGGAACTATTTCAATTATCGCAGGAGCGAGTAGCGGAATTGAACCTCTTTTTGCCATTGCCTACCAGCATATTGTTAAGGACAAACATCTTGATAGAAAACTGACTTTCTTAAATCCCAAATTTGAAGAAATCGCTAAAGATCGCGGTTTTTGGAGCGAGGACTTAATGAATAAAGTTGGTGAGAAGGGTGTTATTAGAGACATTGGGGAAATTCCGGAGGATGTGAGACAACTTTTTGGCACGGCTCACGAGATAGATCCAATTTGGCATGTTAAAACCCAGTCGGCCTTCCAAAAATATACAGAGAATGCGGTTAGTAAAACTATTAATTTAAGGCATGATGCAACCATAGATGACGTTAAGAAAGCCTACCTGGCTGCCTGGGAGATGGGTTGTAAAGGAATTACAATTTTTAGGGACGGCAGTAAAGATGCGCAGGTACTAAATTTAGGAACCGGCAATAAGGAAAAAGAGGAAGATTCAAAGACAGAACAAAAACCTGTTATTTTGGAAAGACCTGTAAAAGTTGAAGGGGCAACTTATAGAATTGTTACGCCTCTTGGAAGTGCCTTTATAACTGTCAATCAGGATCCGGCCGGTAATCCTTTTGAAGTTTTTATTACAATCGGAAAGGCGGGAAGCGAAGTTGCAGCCATGGCAGAGGCTTTAGGCCGCATGATTTCGACAACTTTAAGATTTGGAAATCATAAGCCACCCGTTGATAGAGCGCGTGAAATTGTAGAGCAGCTTAGAGGGATTGGCGGTGGGCACTCGGTCGGATTTGGTCCCAATAAAGTCAGATCCCTTCCTGATGCGGTTGCCAAGGCAATCTCAATGCACTTTGGATTTTCCAGCATGAATCACGACGCCGTTGCCGAACCACAGAACCTTCCTGAACCTCAGACCAACGAATCAGAAAACACAATTGGCGATATCTGTCCAAGTTGTGGTGCGGCGGCTCTTGTGTATGAGGAAGGCTGTGCTAAGTGCCATGTTTGCGGACACTCAGAGTGTTAAAATAACGCTGGATGTCAATTTACACTAAAACAGGTGATAAAGGTGAGACCGGACTTTTTTCCCCCAATAGATCAGAGAAAATCCGCGTAAGTAAAGCTTCTTTACGAATTGAAGCTATAGGTTCAATTGATGAGGCAAACACCTCTTTGGGGTTGGCAGCATCCTTCATTAAAAACAAAAGGCTTAGATTTAAGGTAATAGAACTTCAGGAACATCTCTTTGAAATTGGCGCAATCTTGGCAGGCGCGAAACTTCAGAAGAACGAAAGTTTGGTCAAAAAAATGGAAAAAGAAATCGATGAGATGGATAAAGAGCTGCCTACACTGACTTATTTTATTCTTCCTGGAGGTGGAATTGGAGGAGCGCACCTTTTTTTGGCCAGAACTTTTGTAAGATGTGCCGAAAGAAGAGTGGTAGCACTTTCCAAAAAAGAAAAGGTAGACAAAGATGTGTTAATTTATCTTAATAGGCTGTCTGATTATATTTATACACTGGCAAGATATTCTAACTTCAAAGAAAGAGCTAAGGAAAAGGCTTGGAGAGGGTAGTTAACTGATATACAATGATTGATATATGGCTGCTACACCCGAAATACCAAGACCTGAACCGAAGATAGAGGAAAGGCCCGAGGAATTTATTGTTCCCGAAACTTTGCAGCAGGGGCAAACAAGCGGAATCCAAGTTGTTCAAAAAAATTTTAAATCGCAGGTAACCGATGATCAGGGTAAACCCATTATTCAGGTACCTTCTACTCAAGTAATAACAATAACTCCACCATCGGATATGACCACTTTATCCGCTCAAGCGAAGGGTTCAACAACATCTTCCCTTACCTGGCTTGCAGCTTTTTGGCTAAGAATTATTAAAAAAGCTATGCATTTTGGTTGGAAGATTGCTGGGAGACAAAATGATTAACATGTTAAACATCGATTTTACAGGGATTTTACTGGCGGCCCTTTTTATAGCTCTTGTAATTTTTGTTCTGGCGGCTTTGTCCTACTTTGTTTTCATTTATTTTAAGAATAGGAGTAGGGAGGAGGCATCAATCGACTCGGTTCTCCTTCAGGTGACTCTTCCCCGGGGCAACGAAATAAAAATAGATGTAATGGAGCAACTTTTTTCTTCCCTTTACTCCATTAAAAAAGGCGGTTGGAAACAAAAATTCTCAATCCAGCCGACAATTTCTTTTGAGATTGTCGCAAGGCTAGAGGACATCCGTTTTTATGTCTCCGTTCCCAAAAGTTTGAAAGACCTGATTGAAAAACAAATTCATGGTGAATATCCAGATGCCGAGATTGTTGAAGTAGATGAATACAATATTTTTGACAGGGATAGCAAGGTTGCTTATAAAGCATACCAACTTGCAAAAGGCAATTTTTATCCGATTAAAACTTTCAAAGACTTGGCAACCGACTCGATGTCAGTTCTAACATCTGCTCTTGCCAAGATGGGTCCCGGGGAGGCTGCCGTAATACAAATACTGATTTCACCAGCTGAAAGTACCTGGCAGAAGGCAGGGGGGAAGTTTATTAGTGATACAAAAAAACAGGAAAGCGATCCCGAGAAAGCAAGATTCTCCGTTCCGGCAAAAACTTTGGAAGCTATTGAAAGCAAAATCGCCAAGCCCGGTTTTGAAACTTCAATTAGGGTAATAGCGGTTGCCAAGGATGAAGCGGTGGCCAAAAGCAATGTTGCCAATATTGGTAGCACATTTTCCCAGTTTGCCGGCGATCTTAATCGTCTTGAAGGGAGAAAAATTTACAGGAAGACTTCTTTTATGGAGGATTTTCTTTACAGGTATCAACCAATGTTCAATATTTTTAAAAATCATCCATCAATTCTTAATTCGGAAGAACTCGCAACCATTTTTCACTTTCCGAATAAGCAAGTAACAACTCCGCACATTTTTTGGCTTAATTCAAAAACGGCACCGGCTCCTTCTCAGATACCCAATGAAGGGCTTTATCTCGGTATGAGTGCCTATAGGGGAATAAAGAGATCTGTTTATATCAGCCCGGAGGACAGAATGCGTCATATTTACGTTATTGGTAAGACTGGTGTCGGAAAATCAGAACTTCTTAAAGACATGATCCTGCAGGACATAAAAGCAGGAAAGGGACTTTGTTTTATGGATCCTCATGGAGATGCTGTCGAAGATATCTTGAAGCTTATTCCACCCGAGCGGGCGGAGGATGTTATCTACTTTAACCCAAGTGACACTGAACGGCCAATTGGGATGAACCTTCTGGAAGCGCGGACAGAAGATGAAAAACATTTTGTGGCTACTTCAATAATTAATCTTATGTACAAACTTTTTGATCCTTATAAAACAGGAATTGTAGGCCCCAGATTTGAGCATGGAGTCAGAAATGCCATGCTTACTGTAATGGCAGAACCTGGAAATACTTTTGTTGAACTTGTCCGGGCGATGACTGATTCCAAGTATGTCCAGGAGCTTTTGCCGAAAGTTCAAGATCCTATTGTCAGACGCTACTGGACTGACCAGATTGCGCAGACTGCAGATTTTCATAAATCGGAAGTGTTGGATTATACCGTATCAAAATTCGGTCGTTTTGTCACAAATAAACTAATCAGAAATATCATAGGGCAATCGCAAAGTTCATTTGATTTTAGAAAAATCATGGATGAAGGCAAAATCCTGCTTATTAATTTGGCAAAAGGGGAACTTGGGGAAGAAAATTCTAATTTTTTGGGACTTATATTAGTTCCGAGAATTTTGATGGCAGCAATGAGCCGTGCAGATGTTCCAATGGAAAAAAGGCGTGATTTTTATTTTTATGTTGATGAGTTTCAGAATTTTGCTACACCGGACTTTGCCGTGATTCTTTCAGAAGCCAGAAAGTACCGTTTGGCACTTTGTGTTGCCAACCAGTTTATCGGACAGGTTGAAGAAGAAGTTAAAAATGCAGTTTTCGGCAACGTCGGTACAATTATTTCTTATCGTGTTGGGGTAACTGATGCAAACTATTTACAGCACGAGTTTGCTCCGGCTTTTGGTGAGGACGATCTTCTGAATATTGAACGTTATCATGCTTATGTTAAGACAACCGTCAATAACGAGCCGGTTCCTCCTTTCTCTATGGATACGACAAAAGATTTGAGTAAAATTAAAGCTCTGGAAAGTCCAAGGGTTGCTGAGATTATCAAAGAGATGAGTAGATTGAAGTATGGCCGGGATGCGAAACTGGTTGAGGCAGAAATGGAAAGAAGATCAAGACTGTGATATTCTTCAAAAAGACATGAATAAAATTGGCATTATCGGTTACGGTTTTGTGGGTAGGGCGGCAGGTGAAGGGTTTGCGACGAGCCGGGAAAACAAAGTTTTTTGGTACGATAAATTCAAAAAAAGCCAAAATACCCTGGAAGAGGTTATAAAACATTCGGATTATATTTTTATCTGCGTCCCGACTCCTATTTTTGATGATTACTCTGGAATGGATATGAATATTGTTGAAGAGGTTGTGGGAGAGGTTGCCCCCAGGGTTTCCGGTACAGACAAGATTCTGATTATAAAATCCACATCTTTGCCGGGTACCACGAGGAAAATGGCGCTGAAATTTCCGGAGGTCAATTTTGTTATGAATCCGGAATTTTTGACGCAGAAAAACGCCAACCACGATTTTTTGACTCCTTCAAGAACGGTGATTGGGAGTGCTAGCCGTGATGTGGCGGAAAAAGTCAGAAAGATTTACGAGACGATTCTTCCCAAAGATCAGGAATATTTCATAACGGATACAACAAGCGCCGAGCTTATTAAATATATGAGTAATATTATGCTTGCGAGTAAGGTTCTTCTTGCTAATGAATTTTACGATATTGCACAGGCATCCGGTGCAAATTATTTGGATGTAAGAGCGGCGGTTGAGGCGGATCCGAGAATCGGAACTCATTTGGGAGTTCCCGGACCAGATGGAGATAGAGGTTTTGGGGGAGCATGTTTCCCTAAAGATATCGTAGGGCTTTTGGGATTTGCCGAAAGTAAAAAGGTTGACGTGGCCGCATTAAAAGCTATTTGGGAGAAAAACCTCAAAATTAGGAAGAATCGGGATTGGGAAGAAATGCCCCAGGCCTTCCAGAAAAAATAACCTCAATTTTTGGTATAATCCAGGTACGGACCCGTCATTTAACGGCAAGATGGGTCTCTTACATTAAAATTTGGATCTGTCGTTCACCGGCCAGGACGGGTCTCTTATAAAGACCAGAAGATAGTTCGACTCTATCCAGATCCACCAAATTTTAATGCGTCGTATGACGTCGTAAAGAAAATTCGATGGTTCGACTCCATCCGGGTCCACTGAAATTAGAAGTTAAGAGGTTATAACTCAATTAGTGTCTGTTTTTTACCAGGTTCTGTAATTTTGGCAAGCACCAAGTAGCGCTCGGTTGTGGAAAGCCTTTTGTGGCCTGCGACTCTTGAGAGAAGGACAATATCAACTCCCGCCTTAAGGTTTTCAACAATAAACGTTGTTCTAAGATCGTTCACGGAATAGTTCGGGAGCTCTGCTCTTTGAATATATCTTGCAATTGATGCTCTGATATTTCTGACTGCCAGAGGTTTACCGTTTTTACTTATAA
>JAJYIG010000015.1 GCA_021790215.1 bacterium | reverse complement strand
AATAAATCTTACCCCGAGCCGTCTGTGAATTGACTGAAGCACGAGGGAAAATTTAAAAATTTACTAAGCTTGTAGAGGTGTTGTTTTAAGTATTTTCGGACGCGGGTTCGATTCCCGCCGTCTCCACAAATTTGTTTTTAAGTTTCGTCTAATAGTACCTCTCGGAAAACCATTTTGGATCAGAGATTGCCAAGTAAATCATCCAAATCGTCATCAAAGTTAAGAGTATGGCAAAAATGCTCCAGAAAACAGAAAAAACTTTGGCTTGCTTATCAGTTATTGGGATTGTATATAGCTCTTTATATTTAACGGCACGAAACAACATGTGCCAGACAATAACATCTATAGAAATGGCGAATAGTACTAAAACGAATTGATTTTGACTCCCTTTGATATTCAATACTTGCAGCATTGCTTTTAACTATATTGTATAATTTTATCAGAACATGTACGCGAATGCGGGCACTGCGTTGATTTCTCTCCTCTTTGTTTTAATACCGGTCTTAGGCGTTGTCACAAGCGCTGTTATGTTTGTTGTTGGAATTATTAGAGGCCTTTTGAAAAAGGGATGGAAGATTTTAGGTATCTCAATTTTGGTGTTTGTAGTTACGGTAATTATTTACACTGTTCTGCAGGGAATTTATACGAGTTCTATAAGTCCTCCTGTTTTACACATACAAAATCTTAATACATTTCAGAACGCTCCCCAGGCAAATGGATCGGGAGGTACTATTCAATTGATTCGTCCCAGTCAGTAAAATTCAAGACAAGTATTTTGAAAATTTGGTGTGAACATTGTCTATTGAAGGTGATTGTAAGGTTCTGACATCACTCGCAACTTTCCACTCAAGATCCGTGCAGATCCACAGAAAGAAGTTTGCTACCATCAAGAAGTATTATTTTTCCCGTACTTTCGGAAACCACTATCCCTGTCACGTTTTTAATTTGATCCGATAAATACTGAGCTTTATATTGTCCGTTTTTGTCAATCGCAACCACTCTTCCCCCAGCTCTATCCAAAAGATAAATATATTGATTATCAGGATCTGCATAAATTTCATCTGCGCTTCCGATTTCAGGCACAACTCCTTTAATTGAAAAGTTTTGCGGACTTCCCAAACTATATCTCAAAATTCTTGAGTTCGGGAAAAGCACATAAATTACTCCACCTATACTCCAACCGGAAGCCTCCGAAAAATCAGCAGTGGTACCTGCTGCAAGCCAGTTCTCCTGACTACCAAAAGTATTACCCGGCTGAGATTGATATCTATAGATCTTGTTGCCACTTTTATCCAGCACATACAGATTTCCGGCAAAAGATGAAATAAAAGCATCACCACTCCAGGTTTTATCAACGACTTTTGTCTCATTGCTACTACTCACCTCATAAATTCCATCCGACATCAGAATAAAAACATTGTCATTATATGTTGTAAAACCGTCCGCCTCACTAATTATTCCTGGCCCCGCAACAACCACGCTCTTTTTTGTATTAATGGCAACACTCACCACTTTCTTGCCAGTTTTATCAAGAACAAAAACATTGCCGCCTGAAGAAGATATCAAGTCCCCATTAAATCCTGAGGAAAGGAGAGATAGATCCATAAAAAGCTCGGGATTAACATCATACTCACCCAAAACAGATGCTTTTGCTTCCTTAATCTTTTGAATCAGATCATTAACCTTGGAGTCTTTAATTTTCAAACTATTAAGCTCTTGAAGTTTCTGCTCGCTATCCGTAAAAAGTTGGCGCGATTGACCAGGATTTACACTTGCAAGAGAAATTGCCTGGTTCAATTCATCTTGAGCCTGGGTAAGAATACTTTGATACTTATTTTGAACGTCGTTTATGTTTTTTTGTCGTATCCCTAAGCCAATACTTACAGAAAGAATGACAAGAAGGATTATACCTACCGAAAGAGTCATTTTTTTACCCTGAGAGGTAATTTCATCCCCTACTCCGGATCTAATATAAATATTCCTTTTAGGGATTTTGTCAAAAAGACGACCAACTATTCGAGAAAAATTTTGTTTCGGAGTTGTCGGAAGCACTAATGGGGTTTCTACTCTCTCCGACTCCGGTTTAGAGGTTTCGGGTAAAACTTCCGAAATGTTTGTTGCGCCATCTCTTCTTTCAAACTTAATAACTACCGCCCCAGAGGTTTCCATTCCATTCTTTCCATGTATCAAAGAAGCAAAGGTTTCTACAGCCGTCTCTGGATTTGCTTCTGCAAGAGCTGAGCGAATGACTCCCATAGGGATATTCTCAAAAAAGGATTTAGTACCTAAAACCATCATATCTCCAGACTTAGGATAACCCGAAGCAGCTATTACTTCGGATCCGCTATCCAAAATTGTTGCCAATGACCCTCCCCTAAAAATAATAACTTTTCCGCCGCCGCCGGAGGCAGAATAGACAATATCATTAACCAAAGAGCAGGCTGATATTTCAACATCTCCCCAAGCTTCCCTAAATTCCAAACTCACCTTCCGCACAGCCTCTCTTAAGGCATTGAAAGGTTTTTCATTTAGCGAACCGAAATACTCTTCATGAAGTCTCCCTATGAGTTCCCTACCTGAAGAAATTACATCCACCTGACTACCAACTCTTTTAGTTGCAACTACAGCAAAAAGCCGCCCCCTTAACCTTAACTTTTCAGGATCATCGGGAGAAAACTCGTGAATCTGGACCCACCCGGAAGATCCCGGAATTGCCGTTACTTTAGAACTAACTGTTCCCAACATTTTTAAAGAATGACCAAAGTGGCCACAAAAACTAAAAAGGCAAAGACCAAATGAAAATACGACAAAAATTTAACAGGCGCCTCAAATCCAACATGTAAAGTGTCTGTCATAAGTTTAACCTGCCGTATTATCACCATCGCATAAATAAGGTAAATTCCCAAAAGGACCAAAGAAAAAGCCTTGATGAGAAGCCATTCGCTACCACCCGCGGCAAAGAAATTTACCATACTTATGCTTGAAATTTAACCATAAAATCATCCAAAATCTTGGCTACCTTGTCAGGATTCGGGATAGATGTAAATTTAAATTCTGGAATCTTGGCAGCTGTCTGAATAAAAACATTCCCATAATTAAAGACTGCTCCCAAAAATCCATGCGTAGTATAACTGGTATTTTGAATTTTACTAACTTCCGCATCTGCCACTTTTTTACTAATCATGTTGTAAAAATTTATATCAACAATCCTCAAAGTAGTCACAAAATAAATATCATAGTACCACCCCAAAAAACCCTCGATTGCGTACGTCATGGCCACTAAATAAGTCACCAATGTTACAAAGAGAGAAAAACCTGAAGGTGAAGGTAAAGAACTAAATATCCCTAAATCGTTAAGAAGTGTGGGCACACCTAAAAGTAAAATCGTAATCACAATCCATTTTACGTTAACGATTGGATGCCGCCTAAGCATTAAGATGATTTTTTCTCCCTCCTCCTGAGTTTCAAAACTTACACCGCGGGGGTAAAGAGAGAATGCGGAAAAAATATGACGAGAGTGATTAGAAAATTCTTCCTGAGAGACTTCTTCCTTGGGTAAATCTTGCGAAATTTGAGAAGCCCCTTCTTTTTTATTTTCTGCAATAAATATATCCGGCATCTTACTCTCGGATTATAGCAGATTAGCCATATTATCGGAAACTTCGACTACTCAAGAGTTATCTTTGCTCAACGTTAAATAAAGGTCCAACAATTTGGATATTACCGGGAGCCCGAAGATTGAAATAGTCCTTGAAATCATTTGCGTTAATTGTTTGACCATTTATAACAACAGATGTGGTCCTTCCTGTACTAAAATCCACATTGACAGATACACTTGTTGCTGAATCAATTGGGGTTCCACCTAATGCAGCAAGCTTGCTCTTAACTGTTGAGGCATCCCAGGTGTCAGTCCCTTCAGGGTTAGTCTGATCAACCTGATATAAATGAGGTTTTGTTGATCCGTCACGCTCAGCAAGAAGGGTAACATTGGCAATATCTGCAACTTCATCGGGCTTTAACCACGCAGTTCCATTATAAGAAGCCCTGCCTCCCCAATCGCAGTAGAAAACCGGGGAACTTTTATCATAAGCATTGTTCATCAAATCAGAAAAACTATTTACACTTCCGGATGCATCCACCAGACGTTTTGTCCAGGAAGTCGCACTCCACCCAATATCGCTTGACGTGTATTCATACCCTCCATGTGTTGCGGAAAACCAGGCTTTAATGGGACTACCCCCTTGAACCATCACTTTGCCGGAAGTTGCGTTAACGGCAGACTCCCAATTTCCACCCTTAGGGCTTGTTTTGAAAACCTGACAATATTGGTTGGCACAAACTGAGTTTGCTCCATTATTAGTTGCCGCCAAAACATAACTCCTCGCCGCAATTGCTTGTGCTTTTAGTGCCGCTAGGTCGTTATCGGTCCAGGAGTCAGGAACTTCATAAATTCTTTTAACATAATCTTCCAAACTTCCGGTCCAAAATACACTTCCGGCATTAATGCCATTTCCGTCATTTACCCTGATAGTAATTCCACTATAATCTTGATAACTGTCAAAGTTGTAGTAGGCTCTAAGAATCTGATCATAACTCTGGCCCGCTTTCGCTCTCCCCCAAGCACCATACTGATCCATACCAACCCTGTTAGGAACACCGAATGTAAAAAAGCCTATTGCAGGGGAAAAACCCGGACTTTTGAAGGGATTTATATCGCTGCTGCAACCCCCCGCCAGATTATAAGCACTCCTGGAAAGACCCAAACTTGCAAGCTTGGCTGCAATAAAAGATTGTTGTTTCGACGACAAGGTCGCCAAATAAGCATCTGCCTTGGCAATCTCACCTGCAAGAAAAGTCGCTTTCTCAGATACTGTTTTTTGTATCGCACTAAGTGAATTTTCACTCTTTTGCAAAGAATCCTGATCACTATTCAATTTCGCCAAATCTTGAACATATTGACCTATACTTGCCCTGTCTGCATCAGCCGCCCTCTGCCTAAGGCTAATTTCTTGAAATGCCTGCGATGCAGAATCTGCAAAAAGAAACGGGGCAATGGGGTCATAAAGTCTCAAAAATGTATATTGGTCCCTCACTTTCTGATCGAAAATTTCTCTGGTATATGCCATATCCTCTTCCCTTTGGTTTATATCGCTCTGTGTTTTCTTAAGTTGTGTAGCATACAGGCTTATCTTTTGAGAAATACTATTAAGCTGATTCTGGAGAGCATACAGGTTCTGCTTATTCTTCTCATTCGCGCTTTGGATCGGAGCAATTAATTGTGAAAAACCAACCTGTAAACACCAATCCTGGTCCCCTTGGGAAAGATTATTTACATCCTTGTTCAAACAATCCGCAGCCGTCACAGCAAACACCGATGTAGAACGCAAAAAAAGAATTAAAAATGAAAAAAACGTTGCAATAATGAGAGACTTCTCGATTTTATTTGAGAATCTCAAAAAATCTTTGATTTTTGAGATCGGAATTTTGAAATTAAAAGACATTGCCTTTTATTATATCAGGCCAAGTCTTTCTCTTTTGCTAGAAATAATCTAAAATAGAAAGGATAAATGAAAAAAATATTGTTTATTCTAGCAACTAGCTTCTTGCCAATTCTTTTCGTTTTAGTTTTTCCTAACAGATCTTTAGCCGTTTGCTATTCAAGTCCGATATCGGGTATTATTTGCTCACCCTCACACCCTCTTCACTGTGGAGGTAATTTATGTTGTGACACCGCTCAGGATAGTCCAACATGCCCCGGATACGGTGTGCCAGCGGGTAAGAGTTGCGGATCTAATGAGTTACCTTGTTGTAACCCGGGGGAACTTTGCGACGATGGCTGGGTGTGCAACGATAGAACATTCACATGCGATTCATCTACGAAGACAACTACCTGCGGAGACCAAGGTTTACCATGTTGTTCAGGAGAAAAGTGTAAGTTTAGTCTAACCTACGACACATCTAACTACTCATGCGGCAGTGGCAATAATAATGGCAATAATAATAATGGCAGCAATAATAATTGGCAGCAATAATAACACCCTATGGTGTAATGGGCAACCAGGATCCCTTAACACTGCAATTGGTTGTATTCCAATATTCGATCAAACCCAGCTATTATCTTTCATCCTCAAATGGGTTGTGGGAATTGCCGGTGGAATAGCATTTCTACTCATCGTCTATGCCGGATTTATGATTATGACCGCACAGGGAAACCCCGAAAGACTCAAGGCCGGACAGGAGCTTTTGACATCAGCCATTTCAGGATTGATACTTTTAATTCTCTCCATCTTTGTACTAAGGTTTATAGGAATTGATATACTTGGACTAAATAGATTTGGGTTTGGGCCATAAATTTAATATGCTACTTGCACAAGATCTAGATACAATTCAGACCAAAGGTCTTCCGGGCTTTAGATTTAATGCTCCCGGAGCGCAGCAACCAGCCAGGGTTATTAGTGTGATACTTCCCTACGTCTTCGGAGCTGCAGCCTTGGCCCTTCTAATTTATCTTGTTTTAGGAGGTCTACAAATGATGACATCCAGGGGGGATCCCAAAGCCATACAATCTGCTCAGGGGAAAATCACAAACGCAATAATTGGATTTATTATTGTCGCTTTTGCTTACTTAATCGTCCAGATCTTGGGACAGATACTAGGGGTGGGGGTTTTCGAAAGTATATTTAAGTAATATGAATATCGGACAAGAATTTTTCAGAAACAATATAACCGGCCCAATCAGTAATAATTTTTTATCATTGTCAGGTGTGGGCTCATTGGTTTCCGTTTTTCTAAACATTGCCTTTGTACTTGCAGGACTCATCCTTCTTTTCTTCTTTATTCTGGGAGGAATCGGGATGATAGGAAGTGCCGGGCAAAACGATCCCCAGAAGGCTGAGCAGGCTAAAAAGACTCTGACTTCGGCTGTTATTGGCTTTGTTATTGTATTTGCATCCTACTGGATAGTAAAATTGATATTACAACTACTTGGGATGCAAGGTTTAATTTAAAAAAATGCAACAACTTTTGGCAGATTCAAATCCATTCGGTACAATCATTCCCCCTTCTTCTGTTGCTAAATATACCGATAACCCCGCAGGGGGCATAGGAAACCTCATTCAAACAGTGATTTGGATATTAATTATTGGCGCCGGAATTTATGCTCTTTTCAACTTTATCTTGGCCGGATACGAGTTTTTATCCGCGGGGGATGACCCTAAAAAGATTGGGGGGGCTTGGGCAAAAATTTGGCAAACAGCGCTTGGTTTGGCTTTTGCAGCAGGAGCCTTTATTTTGGCCGCGATTTTTGGCCAATTAATATTCGGGAATCCGACGTTTATCCTTAATCCAACTATCCCAACTCTATGAAATTATTAGCAGACATTACAATAGCACCAAGCGGAGGTTTCAAAGGAATCGGTCCCCTCGGCAACCCAACCGGAACAGGTATCTCAAATCTTTCCACTTTCGTCTCAAAGATAATAGGTGTAATGACAGTGATCGCAATTCTTTGGTTTACGTTTACTCTCATCACCGGAGCCATCAGTATTATTGGTGCAGGTGGAGATAAACAAGCACTGGAATCTGCAAGGAAAAAAATCACATCCGGACTGATAGGCCTGATTGTTGTAATCGCAGCTATATTCATTTTGGATCTAGTAGGCACAATATTCGGCGTCCCGTTCCTTGATATTACCTCCCTATTCGGACAAATAATTTCAACTCAATAACAAAATAACAATGAATAAATTATTAAGCATGTCATCTATGGGCGGTGGGGGCGGCGGAAATTCTTCAACTGCAATCACAAACCCAGCCTTGGAAAGCCTTGGCCAAGAAACAGGAGTTAGTTTTTTTCAAAAGTTAATTACCTCTCTAATAGACCTTGCTTTGGTAGTTGGAGCGTTAATTTTCCTTTTTATGCTTATTATGGGAGCCATCCAATGGATCTCCTCAGGGGGAGATAAACAGGCTATAGAGACAGCCAGAGGGAGAATAAGTAATGCTCTTATAGGAATCGTTGTCCTCTTTGCTGTTTTCGCGATACTCCAGCTTATTCAATACTTCTTCCATATTTCGATATTGACTCTTGACATTGGAAGTCTAGTCATTCAATAATACGTATAGAGATGCAAAAATTAATCGCAGATACGATCAGTTTAACCCCAGCTCCACAGAGTGGGTTCTCGACTCTTAGTGGAATAACTATTCCTTCAATTATTTCAGCTTTAATCAGACTTGTGGTTGTGGTTGCTGCTGTTATTTTCTTCTTTATGCTCGTAATTGGTGGGATTCGCTGGATAGCATCAGGTGGAGATAAAGCTCAAACGGAAGCTGCAAGGAATCAAATTACAGCAGCTCTTGTAGGGTTGGTAATAGTTTTTGCGGCATGGGCGATTCTTGCTCTTGTTAAGACATTCTTCAATGTAGACATATTCTCATTGGCCATCCCCACCATTTCCATTTAAGGTTTGTGCTTGCTCAACATCTTGTTGTGGTTTAGAATTGTTGTGATATGTGCGAACCTACTAACGGAGTTGCAACAATAGCAAACCTGGAATGTGTTTTTCAGAATGTTGTCCAGGCTTTCCTGGGATTTGCCGGAATTGTCCTTTTTATTCTACTTATCGTGGGGGGGTTTAGGTTTATAACTTCCGGAGGAGACCCTAAAGCGGTAGAGGGAGCCAAAAAAACCATAACTTCTGCAATCATCGGTCTAATCGTGATTCTTCTATCTTACCTAATTCTGGTACTTATCAAGGCAATTACTGGGGTTGATGTTACCACTTTCAAGCTTGTCCAATAAAACCCGCACCAAATGAAAAAATTGATTCTTGTTTTCCTCCTTTCTCCATTACTTTTGCTTACCTCAATAAGTACAGCCAAGGCGGCGTGTATTCCCCTTATGCCAGGTAACATATGTACTACTTCATATTGCAACTCCAAAGGTTCTTACTATTGTTGCGATTCGGTCACCGATTGTACAAAATTAGGCGGCACAGCAAGTAACCCAACATGTTCCAACAAGAACGATCCTGAATTTCATTCTCTAAGACCTTATCCCTACCAACCTTGCGTATCAACAACTGCAAATTACGCTACTTTTTGTGGTAATAATCTCACCATCCAAGACACTATAACTGAATCTTATCCGGGAAGCGAAAATTGCACAACTAACGGTAATACAATTACCTGCAATTACAATGTTTCAGTAAATAAACCAATCACAATTGATCTAAGCCAGGCAAAACTTCCCTTTATGGGAAATACAGAGAACGTCAAAAACTCTACTAACTCGACAGATTCGTTGGACAATGCAGCCAAAATCAATGATTATGTAAGTTGGTATTTAAATGGAACCACAAATCGCGCTGAATACGGAGGCACACCCACAAATAGCGATGTGATTAATTATTCCGGCCCCATTAATAAACTTCTTCCCGGAGTAATGCTCGACGCGCAAAGAATTCAATCTATAAAAAATGTCAGCCAAAATGTAAATCACGATCAAATTGCGGTCTGTGCTTCAAGTAATTGGGGCATAATAGGAGATTTAACAGGAATTGGATCGTTTAGCGCAATTCCTTGCTACTCCGCGGGATTATCTGAGAAGGATCTTAGACTTTCCGATTGGCAAAACGGCAGTCTTTCCATAGCAAATACCATAGGAAATTTCCTTACAGGACTCACACCAAGCGTTGTCCAAAACATGATTGGGCATCAGTGGAACAAAAGGACACCCCCTCTTCCCTGGGGGAACGATCCTTTCACAGGTAAACCAATTACCTGGGATGATTATCAGAAATACTACAACGAATGGAGGGGAAATAGCTGCGCAACAGTTCCAATAGTAAATAAAACTATCTGTATCAATAACCCCTTGGTTTCAGATAAATGGGCAAGTCTTTTTCCTTACGTCCCCCTTTCCTCAACAGAGGACCTGAAGGGAAATATTAAAGTGGATTCAGCCCAGGGAGTCGGTGTCTCTGTAACAGGGGCTCCACTTGTTACAAATGTTGCCTTTTCAAACCAGACGCCTGCAACACTATTTTTTGCCCACGTCCAAGAATCAAGTCAGCTCGGAAGTCTTCTCCAAAGTACTTACGTTCCTCAAGGACAAGATAAAATTGGAAATCCAACAGAAGTATCTGATTCGGTTACCTGTAACCCCGTAGAGGTCAGATCAAACCCAGGAGATAGTTTAGTTAATGGTTCCTCCACAATTACAGGAAATCTATCTTATGATGCTACTTTATCCTGCAACTTTACCACCCCTCCCCCAAATACATATGAAGGTTGTATGGCAAGCTGTTCTGATCCAAACCAAACAGGACATTGTGAGAGCCGCTGTTCACTACTTCCCCCAGAACCTACCCAAACATGCGAAAAGAATGTTGACATTGTCTTAGCAACTGAATCTAACTCCCCAAAACTTAATGATGTTTGGTCACAACTTGTAGCTGGCCCCATGGCTGTTGTTAAAAGACTTTTCCCAAAGCTTGGTACACAAATTGGAACTCTGGAAGATATACCCGGATCAACCAATATTACTTATACAGGAGCTTCAGCTGACACGGGAACTATTAATATCCCCCATGTTGGAGGAATTGATGAATATTTCCTAAATGGCATTCAGACACTTCTAAGACCAAAGGGGTTTGGTGAACCAATCACTTTTGGCGCTGGAGGGGCTTCGACAAACTGCTCACCAGGGCAAACCGGGACGATACCAAATCTACCTGGTGGAAGTTGCAAACTTAAGTCAACATCTATCGTTGGAATTACCCTACCTCCAACCTTGGTCAAAATAATCGAAACAGCCGCCGCAGCCCATAAGGTGCCTCCTTCGCTTATTCTTGGAATAATGTATGGTGAGGGGGATTTCAATCCGGGAAGGTACAACTGGACTGAACAAAATGTCCAAGAGTGGAGTAAAGGATGTGTACCGATGCCGAATTGCTCTGAGGGTAAATGGCCGTCAAACGGTGCAGTTCCATTCCAATCCGAAGATATTTGGAATCAAAACAAGGATACATCACTGGATTCCACAAGAACCCCAGATCCGTGTAATTTGGTTGATGCTATTTTCGCGGCTGCAAACTTTCTTGAAACGGGTGTTAGTGGAGCACAAAACTTTGCAGGGAAAACATGTTTTGGTATACCTTTAAACCCCGGTGGAAATAGCCCTGGTTCATGTTCATCTTGGGGATCAAGCGATTACGAAACTGCAATAAAAGTTTGGGAAACAGGATACCTTTACTCATGCCTAACTAAAGAGGGTTCGTGTGCCGGAGGCGGAGGTATGGCCGCTGCGTGCGGAAACGGCGATAGCTGTGAGACCATAAAAGACAGGTATTCAAATGCAAGCCATAATGCGTGCATCTGGGATGTGGTCCATTCCCACTAAATCGAAACCGCCTTTTTCCTGTTTCCTTTTAGTTTATACTCAAGAAACATGAGCCTACACGGAGCAGATGAGAATTGATTTACAAATTTGGGCGAGGGAAGTATATAATTTATATTAATATTGTCATGAAGAAATTTTTTGTCTCTATTGCCCTTAGCCTCACTGTTCTTTTTTCTTTTGCTCCATCATTAACAGTTAACGCGCAATCAACATGGTACGACGAACCACCTGCTGATTGGTATTTAAAAGTATATGATCAAAGTAAATCTCCTCAGAGTGAAATATTCGGTGAGCGTTACACTGCAGCTCAGGTTGAGTGGGTTATTTATAGCATCGGGGCCTTTTTCATTAACACTATGACCTTTCACAACACACAATTGACTTCGTGTGTCATAGGAGCCATCTCTTCTTCTGGAACCACAAATATTACCACCTGTTTCAATGCTGGAACCAGCATCGTCGACTCTATCGTTGGTGATATTAAAAAACTCGCCTCAAATTCAGACTACAACTCTCAACTCGCAAACTATCAACCACCAAATACACTCCTGGGAGAAATATTTGCAGATAGGCCGGTCTCAAGTATTACCTACGTCAAAAGTGTGATAAACAAGTTTAGGCTTGTTTCCCCAGTTAAGGCAGCTAGTACATCTAGTGGTGTTGGTTTTGCAGCACTTAGTCCGATTTCTGGTATCTGGAAAGGGTTCAGGAATATTGCTTACGCTATTTTTGTCATTGTTACAATAATCTTTGCATTCATGATCATGTTCCGTGTAAAGCTCTCGCCTCAGACAGTTATCACTGTTCAATCCGCCTTACCTAAGATTATTATCGCGATGATACTTGTAACATTCTCTTATGCCATAGCCGGGTTCGCGGTGGACTTGGTATATGTAGTTGCAGGACTTTTTTCAGCATTAATTCAAGGGGCTGGACTTGATCTTAATGCTGGTTCAGTTTTCAATGTAATTACAGGTAACCCAGCTGGCATCGTCGGCATTCCTGTTGTCGGAGCACTTCTCGGAGGATTCGTCACTCTAATCCTCTACTTCGTTGTTTGGTGGGTATATCTTCTTATAGCTATTGTCTGGGTCCTCCTTGTGTCTATTCTTAACGTTAGTATACTAAACATTTTAGCCGGTCTTGTTCTTTTTATAGCATTTGTGATTCTGGCATTTGTCATATTGGTAAATATATTTAGAGTTTCATGGCTTTTTTTCAAAACGCTTGCCATGGTCTATCTCCTCATCATAATGGCACCGCTAATGATCATCGCAGGAACTGTGGTGCCTAGTATGGGCTTTGGTAAATGGTTCAGACAATTAATGGCAAACCTTCTTGTTTTTCCCGCCATAGGTATTCTTTTCTATTTCGCCTTTTTCTTCCTTACACAATCTTTCAACTTGGGTTGGATTGCAGCTGGGGGCGTTGAGCATGCACTTCTTGGCGACTTCATTCACAAATTTAGTCTACTTTGGAACGCTGACTGGGGATGGAACCTCCAAACCCAATCAGGTATTTCGTTTAGTGGATGGTCAGCACCATTTATGGGGTTTGGACCATCTTCCGGTGCCATAGCTTTCATAATACTTGGTATTATGTGTATCGTTGCCATGCCCAAGGTTGGTGATATACTCAAAGGAGTGATTATGGGAGAAAGATTTACATTTGGAACTGGAATCGGTGAAGCGGTGGGGCCATTTGCACCTCTTGTGGGAGCTATAGGTAAACAAGCTCAAGCACCTCTTGTGGGAGCTGGAGCAACAGCAGCTGAAAAAAGGTTGGGTGCTTACTACACCAAACTCCAGGCCGCTGGAAAAGACCAGGGCTTACTGGGAAGATCTGTAAATACTCTGCTAAAGGGAGTACATGGGATAAATAATCCGTAAACAGACACTTTTCATATATTCTTCTTTTTTCATAGCACGTATGCAGATTTTATCTTCTATCTCCAAACAATAATGCGGCAACAGCATTCTCTCCATTGTCGAAAGGTTCCGTTAGTCTTCCTTGACCAAAATCGAAAGTTGCTTCTCCAGCTTCGGATGACATTTCATCCTTCAAAGATCCTTTATACAGGCCAATTTGATCATTATAAAAACCTGACAGCTTGCCTTTATCAGATTTGTATGCTGCCTGCGCCACTTTTTCAAAAACATGTTTGTAGTACATAATCATCAAGGTGATGTCATTTCTCAAACTTTGGATATCCTGACTCGCACCATCGTATAATTGTCCGTCATCCAAAATCACTTGAGGTGTCCACATTGCTGCCCTTATCCACTTTGACATCTCAAAATTCCACTGTTTCAACACTTTCTCTTTTGAACCCGGGCTACCCAGGTCGGTTGATGTCAGCCCAACGGTGCTAGCTGTATGTTGGGCAATCATAAAGGGCACAATTGCTACAATATATTGCTGATATCCCTCGGGCAAATCTCTAAACGCTAAGAAAACTCTTTTAGCCATTTCGGCAATACTTTGAACACCGGCATCTTTGAAAAATGCCTGATATTGAGGATCTCTCTCTGCATCATATGTGTCAACAAAGAATTTGGCAAATCTGGTAAGCATACTCATACTGACCCACATTCTATCCAAACTTTCATAATTATAAACATTCCAATTTACATCTTTAGGCATAATACCCATACGGTATAGGTCCCATACTGTTTCTTTTGTATTTTTATCCACCATCAGTTCCCATATATTCGTATGAAAGGTCTTAGGCAAATACATTGGAATTTGAACTTCATATGAAGATCCAAAAGTCCACCCCATCTTGTTCAGTTGTCCTTTCATAAAATCATCAATCTTTGGTTCTTTTAACGTCCCTTTAGATATTAAGTCATTAAGTTCGACTTCGGTTAGTTTATTATTACCAGTCAAACGACGGGCCCTCCACAACCTGTATTCAGGAGTATCATCGAAAAACCTATCATGAATCTTTTTAATCTTAGGACTTTTATCTATCCTATTAAGGGGAGGCAACCAATCCGGGCCATGTTTGGAAACCTCCCTCCTCCACTCATCACTTGCCGGACCGAAAAATGAGGTCGTAGACTTAAGTCCAGCTTTGTACGAGACCCACCTTCTCCAATAAGCCCAAAGGTTAATTGAATCAAAAGCTTTATAAAGGCCCCCTGACTCATAAGTCCTCTCTACTCTTCCTAACGATCTCCCACCAATTTCATTTATATAGTTATATTTCCACGCGAGTGGACCGGACGTCTGAAAACCCTTGTCTTGTTCGATCCATGAAACCAAAGCAATTTTAGCCGCTGCAAACTCAATGTTAGAATTCATCACCTTATCCCCAATGTTTAGTCTTATATTTTCTGCCTTCTCATTAATCTCCTTCGCTATACGTAAAACTTCGTCTTCATCAGCGGTTTCTAGAAAATCGGAAACACCCTTTCCGTTTTGCTTCCAAATTAAAATCGACATCATCTTCGATAACCATTTTTCTCTATCATCAACTTTGTCACCACTGGCATACCATGTAAGAATTTCCTTGGGGGTGGTTACTTCCCCTCCAGTGTCCGGAGATTTCCATGTGACCCATTCATTCTTATCAATATTTCCAAAAACCAATCTCATTAGTTCTCTATGATTTTTGAGATTAAGATTTTCCACTCTCTCCAACGAATCTACATGTCTTTGCAGTATGTCTGCCTCTGCATCTTTATTAGATTCCCTAAGATTTTCAATCCGACTAGCGAGAATTTCCCTCTTAGCCTCAATTCCCGCTTTAGTGTCTGGATTAATCCTCATCAACCCTTCCTCATTCATTGGTTTATCCACATCATATTGGGCAACATCAACATTAAACATTATTAGCCTGCGTGCCTGACTTAGCATTTCAACCTGTGTTTCTCTAATTTCTTTAGAAGCCAATGTATCTTTTATATACACTTTTTCAGTATCCTCAAGTTTGACAGTAGACACACCAGGATCATCGTTTGTATAGGCAGCTCTAAAATCAACCACTGAAGCATGATACCTTGCCCTAGAAATCAAGGTTTCTCCAGCCTGCTTAAGAGCATCATAATAACCCTCCAAGCCCCCACCGACTGAACATAATATATTGAATAGAGCGATCTGTTGCTCATTCACTGAATCAAAAGATCTATACCATCCCGCTATTTTCTCGGGCAAATGCCCATCATAATATGTCGCCATTGATTCCAAAGCCTGCCTGCCTTCCAACAAACGCCTTTCTTGCATATTGGCTTCAAATGGCTTCGGAGGAACATATGTCTCAAGCATTAATAACGTCTCCTTCAAACTCCTGTTATTGGCGGACACTGCTAATCGATAATTTCTTTCCAGTGTTTCTATTGTATCAACTACCTCTGCTGTCGTCTTTTGTTCGGCAATTTTCCTCCACGTATTGTAATCAGCAGATGAATTTTCAGCTTTTAGGGGTCTATTCCGCACTTCCTGCATTGAAGCCTCTTCCTCAACTAAGAACTTAAATTCAGGGGAACCTATAAGTGGCAACTTGTTATATTTGATCATTGAGTCAGTAAGATTAGACGCTGAAGAATACAAACTCAGAGGATCACGCTCGAACATACCTCTTTCAGCCTGAGACATTCCTCTAACATATGCCTCCAGACGGGGGTCGTAATTAGGATCGTTGGGGTTAAGCAAAGAAACCATTCTCCTAGCGTCCTCTACAGCAAGTGGAATATTTCCAGCCCGAACCTGTTCCTGCCATTTTGGCTCAGCAGAACCATACGTGGTAGAAGTTTTAGGCTCAGGCCTACTAGGCCCAACTTGGCCTAATGATCTCAAGGCTTTCAAAGAAGATTGAATTCGTTCACTTTCTATTGACATGTCATTCATTAGGCATACCCAAATTTTATCATGGAGTTGGGAAAAAGGTAAATAGCTGTGTAGTCAATCCACAACTTGTGAAAAACTCCACTAGTTGAAACAGCTTGTTCACGCTGTAACATGAGAGTAGGAAAGACATCAAAAAGCTATGTTTTGATGTCTTTTTACCTACCCGAACATGGAACAACATCCAATACCGCAACAGATTTCTTCATATCAATTTAGATTGGTAGGAGACATGACCCTCAAGCAGT
>JAJYIG010000077.1 GCA_021790215.1 bacterium | reverse complement strand
CTGCCTATAGCCCACTCCGGAGATGCACCCAATTTTTGCATTTCCCGTCCTTGCGTCGCTCTGTCCATCTTCATAAGGCGAGCTTTAATTGAATTAAACCTGCCCGATTCATTGAGTTCTTTATCAACTCCCATCACAGCCAAGGTTTCCGACGCCATAGTCATTATTTCAGCACCTTCAGGAATAATTTCTAAAACTTTTTTCTTAGCCTCATCGACATTTTTTGTTATGAATACTCCAATACCAACCGCATTAAGTGCTGTAGCAACTTTCTTTATGGATTCATCACCGGCCAGTTCATCCCAATTCCTCATACTGGATATTATATAACCAAACTGTCTGTGGATAATAGGGGAAATCTGTGTCGCCAGTTAGGTCTGAGTTCACATTTTTAAGACTGAAAAACAGATAGGAGTACTAAATATGGAAAAGGCTACTATCGCAAAAATTCCCAAAATGGCCGCTGACTTTCTGCCATATTAATTATAATAACGGATTGTGAAAATCAGGCAAACTGTTTTTTATCTATAACTTGCAATAGTGTTAATGCTTCCGCCCAATCTCAGTTTGATATGCTAATATTAATCATGGAAGCAAAAGGTTTCGCGCTCACTGATCAAAATGGGAAAATCCATAAGCTGTCCGATTATAAAGGCAAATGGGTGGTGCTTTATTTTTACCCTAAAGACGATACTCCGGGATGCACCAAAGAAGCGTGCAATTTCCGAGATTCGTTTGAAAAATTGCAAGGCATGAATGTGCAAATCTTGGGCGTTTCAAAGGACACGGTAGCTTCACACAAAAAATTTGCCGAAAAATACAATTTAAATTTTCCGATTTTGAGCGATGAATCGGCCAAGGTTATAAAAATGTATGACGCATGGGGAGAGAAAAAATTCATGGGCAAGACTTTTGAGGGAACTCTAAGAACAACCTATTTAATAAGTCCCCAGGGGGATATCGTAAAAGTTTATAAGAAAGTAAATCCTTTAACCCATTCTTCTGAAATCATTTCGGATCTTATGAAACTTAAGTAATGGTAAAAATTCTGAAGATTACAATCCTCACAATCTTGGGAATAGTGATAATTTTAGCGGGTTTTTATTACTTT
The DNA here is from genome assembly GCA_021790215.1 of bacterium. GTDB lineage: Bacteria > Patescibacteriota > Microgenomatia > UBA8517 > UBA8517 > JAJYIG01. The sequence continues at coordinate 2,222 of JAJYIG010000077.1, read as the reverse complement.
CTCTCTAAAAAGACTGAAAATACGGCCATTACAATTCCTGGAATCTTACCGACCCAAAAAACTTCCTCATTTTCACTTGTAAATGCACCTTCTGAATCCCTCAAAGGAGAGATTTCCACAATGTCCGGACAAATACTTTGGCAATCCCGAGTTGCCACAGAAGGAGCTCAAATCTCATCTCCCCAACTGATTCAGCAGGGCGAAAAACTGGAAACCGGGAAAAATTCAGCTTTAGTTCTTAAATACGACGGAATAGTCAAAGTCACGTTTTCGCCTGAAACCGCAATTGACATTATCCAGACCCTGCCTTCTAATCTCGTTTTTTCCCAGGATTCAGGGAGTGCGGAATATAAAAATTTGGGTAGCACCTCCGTAGTTTCTGTAAGAGCCCTAAGCCTTTTGGTGCAAAACAGCGGAGATATCAGCGTTTCGATTAATCCGCAAAGACCGATTGTGACATTGGTTGTAAAATCTGGTATAGCTACTGTTGCATATAACAGTTTAGGTTTTGTAAGTCACGAATTCACAATCCCAGCAGGAAGAACTTATACCTTTAATGACCATACGAGGACAGGGGTCCTAAGATAGTTTGGCCTTCATACCCCAACGCCCAAACGGCAATTCCTCCTAAAGAATTATTATTAGCAAGGCTAACTTTATATCCTGTTGATTGTCCGTCAGGATAAAAAATCTGATGATAGGTTCCTGTCTCCTGATCTTTATAAATAACATGAACTTCTTTGTCCGTATCGTCAAACTGAGCACTGCAAGTGGCGCAGGAAGCTAAGAAATTTTCCGCCCTTTGATTACTGATAATAAGACCTGTGTGAGGAATCACGGCAGAGCGCGGTGTATCATTTATTGTCTCCCATTCGTAGCCGTATAGAGGAATTCCTAAAATGAGTTTACTGGCAGGCATAATTTCGAGAGCTTTTTCAACTGCAGATTCGGTATCAAATTCCGAAACCACCCCTGCTCCTTCCCCGGGAGCAACAGGACCAGTTACGTAAGAACCTGAATAGTGATAATCATATGCCATCAAAATTATTTTATCTGCAATTTGGGCGAGAGCTTTGGGATCGGAAAGGTTTGTATCCTTAACAAAAGAGATAGCAGTCATATCAAGAGTCAGCGTGCCAAGTTTTCGGGCAACTAACTGATTTTTTACCTCCTTAGTAAAATTAACAAAATTTGCCCGGGCGGAAGGGGATGCATCGCTCACCTGCTCAATATCCAAATTTAGATCAGTAAAACCGTATTGCTGCATGATTGGGGCTACGCTTCCAACCAAATTATCGGCATTTTTAGTAGGATCAGATAAAATTTGTCCGATTTGGTCATCATTTCCATTGAAAACCGTAAGAGAAAGATTTACTCCATTCGCTTTTGCCGAATTCAAAAATGGATCAGCCTTACCTCTTTTCAAAGCCAAATACCCGGGTTCGCTTTCTCCGGGAGCAGTATATTGCTCGATAGTTCCGTCAGGGGAAACTGTCAGACTAAAATAAGAAAGCTGGGTAATGTATTTTGAATAATCCGTTTGAGCTTTCGACAATAACCAATACGGCAAAAATCCGACAACTTCTTTTTGAGGTCCAAATAATGAAGTCAGATTGATATCTTTCTCTAACTTTTTATTCGGCCAAAATTTTGAGACAACAAAATACCCTGCAGTAATACCAAAGGCGAAAATCAGAATAAAAAGTAAAATACGTCTTGTCATCTATCAATTATACATTTTTGTTGGTTTTGCCAAATTTATGCGGTAAAATATGCTTGTTCAGATGATGCGGGATCGTCTAACGGTAGGACACGGCCCTCTGGAGGCTGGTATCGGGGTTCGAATCCCTGTCCCGCAGCCAAGCAGGGCACCCTAGAGACCGAGATCTCTGGAAAAGCCCAATAACACCTTCCAATCAGCTGATTTTAAAATCAGACATTCGTACAGTACGCTCAAGATCCAGAAAATAGCGTAAAATAGGCTCTTTTAACATGCTATAGTGATATAATTTGCCCTGAATATTGCCTCGTCGGCTAACGGTAGGCCAAATGATTCTGGATCATTTTATCTTCGTTCGAATCGAAGCGAGGCAGCAAATGAGTCTGAGGTTAAAATATAAGCGATTTAACTATTGTTTAAGTGAGATCCCAGATTTTTCGAAGCAGGGTATCAGTAGCTCAACCGGCAAACCATGTGTTGAACCAGTTAAAGACCCTTCAAT
>JAJYIG010000076.1 GCA_021790215.1 bacterium | reverse complement strand
AGAAAAACATTTAACTATAAGGCTGAATTTCTTCTTAGAAATTCGGATCCGATTCCTTAATAACTCTTTTGGTCTTGATATAGGCATTTTTAACTATTCTAACATGCCGTTATATAGTCAAGACCCCTTAATTATATACTTCAACTTACATGTTTAAAAAACAGAGCATCTTAACTTGAATGCTAGGTTATATAGAATGAAATATTTTACAGACAATATGCTCACAACCTACCTAATTCATGTACCCCAAAGAGTGGGGGAGAAATTTGTTATCCCAAAGAGCCTTGCCACCATACATATTAAAAAATATGTTTCCCCAGAGGGAGATCTTTTGAGGGATATCCCTCTGGGGTTTTGGGTAGATGTCTAACGAAAAACAACAGGTAGGAAAAACCTAAATCCTAATGTCAACTCGTAAGGAGTTGACACCGAAGCGTAACCGCAGCGAATTACGGTTACTTTATAAGTTACTCCTGATAGTAGATTGGCAGGAATTTTGAGCTGGATCGTATTTTGATCCCACTCAACTCCGGGGGCCAGTGCGCTGACCCAATTCACTCCGCCTTGCGGCGAAGTAAACCAAACTTGCAGATCGCTCGCATTGCAAGATTCAGCAGTCAGGAAATCGCTACCATAAATGGTAGCTTGTTGTCCCGGTGCTGGATGCGCCGGCGCGATATTAGTAATACTTGGATAAGTAATCCCGTCAGCTCTCACTGACTGGATGGATACGAACAGGCTCGAGGTCACGAGGACCAGGACCAAAACTACTGAAAAGAACACTTTCTTAGACATGATTCTCTCCTTTTTGAATTTGAAAAAATCTGAATTTTTTGACCAGGATTGCGGGTACAGGCACGAAATGATTTTGTGCCCATAACCGCAACCCCAGCCTCAGTTTTAAGGAGAAATCGGCTCTTTGGGATTTTAAGGTGCTTGCACCTATGCAGTCTAGTACTGCCCAAATAACGAAATAAGCCGGAAGCAAATATCCGGCTCTTTATCCATTTGGGAGGCTGCAGTATAGCACATCTGCGCTCAAAAGTCAATACTACAGGGTATTATTTGCCACCCCATAGTGAATTGACAAAATGTATTCCTGGGAGTATACTTCTTATCAGTAGCAGATTTAGGGAAATAGATCTGCTTAAATTTGAGTCAATTTTTTAAGTTTAGTTTTAAGGTAAGACAAGGGTACCCCAATTAGTATTTATTTGTATCTTTTTCTTCACTACTCTTTAATAAATACACTTTTTCTTTAAGCAGTTCTTTTTCCCCAAAAACTATGTACAAACAATTCTATAACAGGCGTAGTAGAGGTCCTCAGACTCATAGATCCTATGGGCGGGGGAATAGTTTTGGCGCCCGAAGGATCAAAACTTTTGATCCAAGCCAGATAGTAAATTTACCTCCGGCAGTTACGGAAACTAAAGAATATGTTTCCTCTCACCAATTTTCCGATTTCCAAATCTCAGATGCTATTAAAAGAAATATTGCCTCAAAAGGTTATGTGATTCCAACTCCGATTCAGGATCAATCAATTCCGGCAATTCTTGTTGGACACGATCTTATCGGTATGGCAAATACCGGTACTGGTAAAACTGCAGCCTTTTTAATTCCGCTTATAGATAAAGTTGTAAAAAATAGAAATCAAAAAGTTTTGATTATAAGCCCTACTCGTGAACTGGCCGCACAGACCAAGGATGAATTATATTCTTTTGCCAATGGTCTTCAAATTTACTCTGCTCTTTGCATTGGGGGAGCCAATATGTGGAGGCAAAAAGAAGATTTAAGACGTAACCCTAACTTTGTAATAGGAACTCCGGGAAGACTTGGGGATCACATCAGAAGCCATAGTCTTAACCTGAACTATTTTGAATCTGTGGTTCTTGATGAAGCCGACCGTATGGTAGACGACGGTTTTTTACCGGAAATCAGACAAATAATTTCCATGCTTCCTAAAAATCGTCAATCGCTTTTCTTTTCCGCTACAGTCAATGAAAAGGTCAGATGGATTTTACAAAGCTTTGTTACCGATCCCGTGACTGTTTCTGTTAAAAGCGGTGATATTACCGCTAATATAAAACAAGAAATTATAAGAGTAACCGGTTCAAATTCAAAAACGGAAGAGCTTTATAAACTTTTAGCCAAAAGTGAGTTTGAAAAAGTCTTAATTTTTGGCAGAACCAAACATGGTGTTCAAAAGCTTTCCGATAATCTTATCGAGCGCGGCTTTAAGGCAGACGCAATTCATGGCAACAAAAATCAGAGTCAAAGGATAAGAACCTTGGACAAATTCAAAAAAGATATTATTCAAATTTTAATAGCAACTGACGTTGCTTCCCGCGGACTCGATATTCCAAACGTCAGTCATGTAATTAATTATGATTTGCCTGAATCGTATGAGGCATATATTCATAGAATAGGCAGAACCGGAAGAGCGGATAAAAAAGGTGTCGCCTTAACGTTTGTTGGTTAAAATCAAAAAAAAGATATTAATCCTTCTTATGGTCTCGTGCTATAATGATGCATCAACACAAACTTCACAATTGGACAACTCGTTGTAATCTTTTTAAGAAAGGGTGGGAGGATTGATAAATATTATCTTCAGGACTGGAATAAAAATAAGCATGCGATTGTCTATTTAAACGGATGGTATGCAGGTAAAAATATCCGTGAGGCGCTTCTTAAGGCTCTTGCTTAACCAAAGGGTAATTTCCTTTATTTTTCCGGAATGATATGATTGGATAATCTGACAATGGAAACGAAAGTGTTACCCCCAATACTTCTTAAAGAGGCTCTAAAGGCAGAGAGAAATGAAATTACGGAACATTTTGTGTATTCCGAACTGGCAAGGGAGGAAAAGGTTGAAGCTAACAAGAAGGTCCTTTTCCATATTGCTGCCGATGAAAAAAAGCACTATGAATTTTGGAAAAGTTATTCAGGCAAAACTCTTGGTCCCGACAATATAAAACTTTATTTTTATATTCTTATTGCAAGAACAGTTGGTCTGACATTTGCCTTAAAGCTGATGGAAAGGGGAGAAAGATTTTCGCAGGAAAACTATAAAAAAATTGCCAAGTTTATTCCTCGTATTATGGACATCGAGAAAGATGAAGTAAGCCATGAATTCGGGATTTTATCCATGATTGATGAGAAGAGACTTCAATATATCGGTTCAATGATTTTGGGAATAAACGATGCTTTGGTAGAGTTGACGGGTGCATTGGCGGGTTTTACTCTGGCTCTCCGGCAATCGCACGTTATCGTTATGACTGGGATTATTACAGGAGTTGCAGCCTCTTTATCAATGGGGATTTCTGAATATCTGGCAACTCAAGCGGAAAGTAAAGAAAGAAATCCGTTAAGTTCGGGAATCTACACTGGTGGA
>JAJYIG010000075.1 GCA_021790215.1 bacterium | reverse complement strand
ACAGAATCTTTTGAATTTAGGAAAAATTTATCACAAAGCAATAGGATATAAACCTAGTGTCGCATTTTAAATATGTTAACCGAATTTAAGCCAGTTTTAAAAAACAAGAACTTTTTATATATCTGGACTTCGCAGATTTTGTCTCAATTGACAATAAGTATTATGAATTTCGTTTTTCTTATCAAGCTCTTTGAGGTTACGGGTTCTCCTATTTCCACTTCCTTTCTCTGGGTTGCATATTCACTTCCGGCAATGCTTATTGGCCCTTTTGCCTCGGCAGTCACTGATTTTACCGATAAAAGAAAGATGCTTTATATCACGAACCTTCTTCAGGCGTTGACAGTCTTTTTATATGGAATTTTCCAAAATGCAAATATTTTTGTTATTTACGAAGTGGTATTCATTTATTCTTTACTTAATCAGTTTTACATTCCTTCTGAGGCTGCCACACTTCCCGCCGTACTTAATAAGGATCAACTTGCTCATGGCAATAGTCTGTTTTTTATCACACAGCAGGGTTCTTTGGTTGTGGGGTTTGCTTTAGCCGGGCTTCTTAATACCTTCTTAGGTTTTAACCATACTCTTCTTGTTTGTTCATTCTTACTTTTTATAGCATTTATCAGTACTCTTCTTCTTCCAAAGCTAAGTACTACCAATGCCATTCCGGAAAAATTTGAAACGGCTGTTTTTGAATTCTTCAAGCATATAGGGGACGGTTATGATTTTATTAAAAGTAAAAGAACGGTGCTGACTCCTATATTATTATTGATAGGTTTTCAGGTTGTTTTGCAGGTGATTGTTGTTCAGGTACCGGCTTTTGCTCAGGGAATTCTTTCAATACCACTTAACGCTGCAGGAATTTACATTCTGGTTCCTGCAGGAATTGGTGCAATCGTGGGAGCCCTCTACATTCCGAGACTTATTAAAAAATGGGAGCGGAAAAAGACAGTAATAGACAGATCTTTAATAACAATAGGGATAAGCTTTTTACTTTTACTTTCTGTAGTTCCCTTTTTTGGTTATTGGGAAAGAATAATCCTATCTTTTATTCTTCTGGCATTGGTAGGGTTTAGTTTTGTTGGGATAGTTATTCCTTCCAATACATTTTTACAGGAATCCACTCCGGAGGAACTAAGAGGGATGGTCTTTGGAAATTTCTCATTTTTGGTGATTGTGATTTCGGTTCTTCCCGTAGTTTTTTCCGGATCTTTAGTAGAGATATTTGGTATTAGATTTTTACTTTTTATTCTTTCTTTAGGTTCAATAGCGGTTTTTATAATTTCAAGAAAATTCGGTGACAGGTTTATATCAGGGTAGTTTATTGGAACAATGAAAAATTTTACGCCAATTATCGGTCTTGAGGTTCATATAGAACTTGCAACGAAAAGCAAGCTCTTCTGCGGTTGTTCTTCTGATCATTTTGGTAAAATTCCGAATACACAGGTTTGCCCGATTTGCATGGGACTTCCGGGAGCGCTCCCATATTTAAATGCTGAGGCAGTGGATTCTACAATTAAATTTGGTTTGGCAATTGGTTGTAGCATAAACTCTTTCAGCAAGTTTGACAGAAAGCATTATTTTTATCCGGACTTACCTAAAGGCTATCAGATCTCGCAGTACGATTTGCCATTTTGTAAAGATGGGGTTTTTGAGGGTATAAATATCCGTAGAGTTCACCTGGAGGAGGATACAGGGAAGCTTGTTCATGAAACTATCGACGGAATTAAATCTTCGCTGATCGATTTTAATAGAAGCTCGGTTCCCCTCATGGAGATGGTTACGGAGCCGGATTTCCACGACGCAGAGTCTGTTGTTAACTTTTTGAAAGAAATTCAGTTGGTTGCAAGATATCTCTGTATAAGTAATGCAGATATGGAAAAGGGAAGTATGAGGCTGGAGGCGAATATTTCTCTCTCACCCGACGGGAAACTTCCGTCATATAAGGTGGAACTAAAAAATATAAATTCTTTTAGATTCTTAGAAAAGGCTATTAATGCAGAAATAAAACGTCAGGAAAAACTTCTTTTGGCGGGAGAAAAAATTGTACAGGAGACAAGGGGCTATGATGAAGTAAAGCAAGTAACTTATTCTCAGAGGATAAAGGAAGAGGCTAATGATTACCGTTATTTCCCGGAACCGGATATCCCTCCCGTAAGACTGACCGATGAAAAAATATTGGAAATAAAGAAATCCATTCCGGAACTTCCTTTAGAAAAGAGCAAAAGATTTGTATTGGAATATGGTCTTCCCAAAGATTTTGCAAAGATATTGGTCTCGGAGAAAAACCGCGCTGATTATTTTGAAGAAGCGGTGAAATTAGGCAGAGAGGAATCTTTGAATCCTAAAATGATAGCTGATATGATGATAAACAAGAAACTTGACGACACCCTTCCAGAACCGGCGGCTTTGGTAAGAAAAATTGTTGAGGTCACGAAAGTTAATTATGCTCCGATTGAAGAAGTTGAAAGTGCAGTTAGAAGTGTTTTAATGGAGAATGAAAAGGCGGTTATCGATTATGAAAACGGTAAAGGAGAGGTTGTGGGTTTCTTGATGGGAATGGCACAGAAAAAATTAAAAGGAAAAGGGAATCCGTCAGTAGTTCGAGATCAACTTTTGGAGAAATTACAGAAATGAGTGAACCAGGGAATACTGAAACACCAGTTGTAGAAAGGCCCAGAAATTTGGCTAAAAAACTTCACCTAAGAAGTGTAGCGCGCGCAGATGCGTTAAGGCGGGAGAATGAGGAATTGAGGCTCAAAAGTGGAACAGACGCTTTAACCGGTTTACATAACCGCGGCTATTTTGATGAGCAAGCACGAAGGCTGCAGGCTGAGCAGGCCAGAGGCGAGAGTATTTTTGCTGTTGTAATTATGGATATCGATCATTTTAAAAGTTTAGTAAATGATATGTATGGACATGATGCAGGAAATGATGTTTTGAAATTGTTCGCAAATATTATTTCCAACTCTCCTGATAAAGAGGATAAAGACCTAATTTTTAGAAAATCCGACTATGTAGCCCGGATTGGCGGTGATGAGTTTGGTGTATTGATGACAAACTTCAATCCAGATACAGATGCAGCTACCTGGTCAAATGATTTAGAGAGCAAAATTACAGAAAAGTTGCGCTCCAGGATACGTGAACACTATCCCCAGTATCCTGAGGCCCGGAAAGTAGGCATATCTCTTGGAATAGCCTCACTGAGAGAGGGGGAAGAGTTTCGCGACGCATTTAAGAGGGCAGACAATATGGTGTATCAGAGAAAAGAGATAAAGGGATCGTCCAGATAAATTGATGTCTAAATTTGTTCATCTCCATGTCCATACTGAGTATTCGCTTTTGGATGGGCTAAGTAACATCCCAAAGCTCCTGACCCATGTCAAAGAAAATGGAATGGACTCTGTTGCAATAACCGATCACGGGGTGATGTATGGAGAGGTAGAGTTTTATAAGGAGGCGGTTAAGCAAGGAGTCAAACCAATTTTGGGAATGGAAGGGTATATTACCTCTAGCAAATTAACAGAAAGGCCTGCCAGGG
>JAJYIG010000074.1 GCA_021790215.1 bacterium | reverse complement strand
CCATTTAGCATATGGGGATACTCGTTTCCACCATCAGCTTTTTTATATTTGATATTGAAATTCCTTGCTTGATAGTCAGTGCAGTTTGAAGCAGAAGTCACTTCACCATAATCCCCCCTGCCCGGCATCCAAACTTCCACATCAAATTTTCTGGCAGCCATTGCACCCAGGTCTCCCGTACACATTTCCACCACGCGGTAGGGAAGCTCGAGTTCCTGGCAAATCTCTTCCTCCATCCTGAGAAGCAGTTCATGGAATTTTTCCGATTCTTCAGGTTTGCAATAGACAAACATCTCAACTTTAGGGAACTGGTGAACGCGGTATAAACCTTTTGAATATTTGCCGTAAGCCCCCGCTTCTTTTCTGAAACAGTGTGAATAACCGACATATTTTAGGGGAAGTTTATCTTGCAAAATAATTTCGTCCGCATGACTCCCTGCCAGGGTTACTTCGGCTGTAGCAATCAGACCCAAATCCTCTCCTTCAATTTCATAGGTTTGAGCTTCTTCACCTTTGGGATTGTAACCGGTTCCCAGATAATATCTGGATTTAGCCATATCCGGTGTAATAACAGGTAAAAAACCTTCTTTTGATAATTTTTCAAAAGCAAACTGCGTAAGGGCCAAGTCAAGAAGTACCCCGTCGCCATAAAGAAAATAAAATTGAGATCCGGTAACTTTTGCGCCGGTTCCAAAATCCAAAATTCCCAATTTTTTACCCAATTCCAAATGATCTTTCGGCTCAAAATCAAATTTTGTCGGCTCTCCCCACTTTTTAACCTCAATATTCTCTTTCTCGCTATTTCCAACCGGAGTTTTTTCAGAAGGTAAATTTGGAATCCCTGAAAGTAGTTTTATAAACTCTTCTTCCGCCTCTTTTAATATCGGCTCTTTTTTCCCAAGTTCCTCTTTAATTCTTTTTCCCTCATCAATATTTTTTTCATCCGCTGCTTTATTACGGGACGCGCGTAGCTGTTCTATCTCACCAATAAGCTTCCGGTGATGTTCATCAAGCTCCAAGACCTTGTCAACAACCGTTGCGTCATAGCCTTTGTTTTTGACACCTTTTTTGACTGTGTCCGTATTTTCGCGAATGAATCTAATATCAAGCATAATCAATTATAATCCCAATTCTTCATGAATTCCCTGCATTGCCTTTAGTGCAATGTCAATAAACCCGTTAAGAGGAATTCTTAATTCTTTTTCGCAGTTTTCAATATCTTCTCTTTTAACTCCTGCTGCAAAGCTTTTAGATTTCCACTTACTTAAAATATTTTCGACTGTTACATTTGCCAACTTTTTATCAGGTCTTACTAAAGTTACAGCAATAATAAGTCCCGTGAGCTCATCACAGGAATAGAGAGCCCATTGCATTCTGGTTTGCGGGAGTCTCCCTTCATGGAACCAGCCGTGTGACTCAATACCTGTCAAAAGTTCTTCATTCTTTTCTCCAAGTTCCCTGACCCATTGAGCCATAAGTTTTGCATGATTTCCCGGGTCAGTCTTTGTAAATTCGTAATCTCCGTCATGTAAAAGTCCTACTATTTCCCAAAGATTTTCATCTTCACCAAAATGCTTGGCCAAAGCACGCATCACTGCGGCAACACTATAACAATGTTTCCGTAAATTCACAGATTGCATTTTAGAATGCAACAGTGTAAGTGCTTCCTTTTTGTTTATCATTACTTTCTGGAGCTTTTTTTCTTTGTTTCAACTTTAACTTCTTTTTTGAAACCGCTTTTTAATCTCCAAATCATTATTCTTCTTACCCAGTTTCCAATAAAGGCAAAAAGGAAATAGGCGGAAGAAACATAAACTATCCATTTAATGACAACATAAGGATTTACATCCGGAACGATGAATCCCAATCCAAAAATAAGAACCATTGCTGTAAGAGATACTGCGATAGATTCTTCAATAAAGACTCTCTGCAACATCTGTAATTTTTTAATTTTCCAAACTAATTTTTCATCTTTCATAATTTACTCACCTTCTTTCCAGTTCTTCCCTCAGGTCTTAAGAGAGGGAAAAGTACTGTCTCACGAATTGATTTTCCTGCCAAAAAAGAAAACAGACGCTCAGAAACTCCGAAGCCGGAGGTTGGCGGCATTCCATATTCCAAAGCCCTGACAAAATCATTGTCTTTCATCTGTGCCTCTTCATCTCCATTTTCGCGCATTCTTTCCTGCTCACCAAATCTTTTAGCTTGATCAATAGGATCATTAAGTTCAGAATACCCATTTCCCATTTCGCTTCCTGCAACAATCACCTGATACCTTTCAACAAATTCTGGAGTTTCCTCTATTCTTTTTGCTAAGGGAGAAACTTCAACAGGGTGTCCAGTCAAAAGAACAGGTCCCGAAATTCTTTTTCTCACACTTTTCCACAAGGAATCTATAAGCCTGCCCTTTTCATAATTATCTTCATATTCTACATTCAGCTCCTTTAACTTCTTCCTGATATCTTCTTCCGATGCGCTTAAGATGTCCACCCCGGTTTCTTTGAGCAATGTTTCTCTGTAGCCTATTATTTTCCATTCTCCCCCGAGATCAACTTTGTAATTCCCTATATCAAACTTCAAAGTTCCGAAGGTCTTTTCTGCCACATATTTATACATCTCCTCCACAAGCTTCATAGAATCCTGATAGTTTGCATAAGCCCAATAAAATTCCATCTGTGTGTAATCCTGCAAATGTTCTTTATCAATTCCTTCATTTCTGAATTGGCGGCCTATCTCAAAAGTCTTTCCAAACCCCGCCACCATAAGTCTTTTTTGCCAAAGCTCACCCATTGAAATACGCAGGTACAAATCCAGGTCAAGAGCGTTGTGGTGTGTTATAAAAGGCTTTGCGTCGGCTCCACCCGCGGTATTTTCCAGAGTGGGAGTTTCAACTTCTAAAAATCCTTTTTCCATCAAAAACTCACGCATAGACTGCCAAAAGATTGACTTCTTTTTAAATAGTTCTTTGAGTTCGTCATTTAGAAGCAGATCAACGTAGCGCTGGCGATATCTTTCTTCTTCATCTTTCAAACCAAACCAAGTTGAAGGAAGAGGTCGGAGTGATTTGGTTAGAAGCTGAAACTTCTCTACATTTATTGTAATTTCTCCGGCCTGAGTTTTGATAACCTCACCGGAAGCAGCAATAAAATCTCCGACGTCAAAAAGATCCAACGTCTCGAAATCTTTTTCTAAGTCCTTTTTCTGGAAAAGAAGCTGGATTGAATCCGTATCGTCCTTAAGGTCCATAAAGGTAACTGCTCCATGCTCACGAATGGACCAAATACGCCCGGCGCAAAGAACTTTTTTGCCTAATGACTGTCGGCATTGGGATATTTTTTCAAGCTTACCGGAAAGATTAACGCTAGATGGATATGGATTAATTCCCAAACTCTTAAGTTTCTGAAGTTTTTCAAGACGTACTTCTTTTATAGCCTCAAGTCTTTTCGTCATAGCCTTAGTATAGAGTCTATTTCGCAACTTTGCTAGGCTTGTCTGATCTCAAACTTATTCAATGGCTAGAATTTCGTAAGTAAGCTTCCCAGCAGGAGCCTCAACATCAACCTTTTCTCCAACCTTTTTACCAATAAGGGCAATTCCCAGAGGAGACTCGTGCGAAATCTTCTTATTGATAGGGTCTGCCTCCCACTCACCCACAATATCAAAAACAACCTGACGGTCATTAACCTTGACCGTAACTTTAGTTCCTACACCAACACCATTATCTTTGGATTTGGCTCCATCGGCAACCTTGGCATTTTTAACCACTTCCTCGAGTTCATCGATTCTTCCGTCCAAAAACTCAAGTTCCTCTTTAGCACTTTGGTAGTCGGAATTTT
>JAJYIG010000014.1 GCA_021790215.1 bacterium | reverse complement strand
ATCAAAATAAGAAATAATTTTTGCCTCAGGAACTTTCAGTTTTATCGCTCCGCTTCCAAGATTTTTATCGCGGCAGGGATCTCTCAACTCAACCGAAAAACCTTCTTCCTTAACGTTTTTAGGCTTGCACTGACAATAGAAAGCGTGCCCTTCGGAAATTAATTTTTCCGCCGATTTTTTATAAATCCCAGTCTTGCGGCGTTCTGATTGGATATAAAATTCGTCCCAATCCAGGTTAAATTTTTTTAAAGTTTTCTGAAGCGCTTCCGTAGCACCCTCAACTTTCCTTTTTTGATCTGTATCTTCAATCCGCAAAATGAAATCTCCATGCTCATGTTTTGCCAAGGCATAAGCATAAAGAGCAGTCCGAAGGCTTCCAATGTGTAAAAACCCTGTAGGGCTTGGGGCAAAACGGGTTCTAATTTTCATATCAGCTTCAATTCTAACATTTAATTCACTTATAATCATTTAGCATTTAGTTTTTTAGCATTTAGCATTTATAATTAATCTATGACCAATCTGACAAGAATTGCCATAACTGCAAGAAAAACAATTAAATACGGAATATTTTTTATAATCTTCCTGATTGTGGGGAAAATTCTCCTTACCGCCGGAATTTCGATTTACAATAAATTATTTCCTGCTCCGCCTCCGCCTCCGACTGTGAAATTTGGAAAATTACCTGCAATCAATTTCCCAAATAATGGAGTTACGGCCAAAATAAATTATGTTCTGGAAACACCAGAAGGCGGACTTCCAACTGATATCCCGACACAGGCAAAAGTCTACTTTATGCCAAAGATGAGTGCCAACCTTCTTTCACTTGATTCTGCCAAAGCAACTGCGCAAGCAATGGACTTTACCTCTGACCCTCAACAAATTTCCGAGACTGTTTACAAATTTACAAATCCAAATTATCCAGTAACCCTCTTGATGAACATCGTTACTGGAACTTTCTCCATTAGCTACGATTTAAGCACAGACAAAACTCCTATCAGTAATAAGCCACCCATGGCAGAGGTGGCTGCTTCCGAATTTCGTTCAACCCTTTCAAGTGCAAATATTCTTCCTTCCGATCTGACCGGTCAAACAACAAGCGATTTCCTCAAACTTTCAAATGGGCAGCTTGTTAGCGCACTCTCTCTATCTGAAGCAGATCTAGTTAAAGTAAATTTATTCCGGAAAGATTATGACAATCTTCCCAGTATGACTGGAAATCCAAATCAGGCCAACGTTTGGGCAATAATTAGCGGTTCAAGCTCAAAAGATCAACAAATTATAGCTGCCGAATATCATTACTATCCAGTGGATGAAACCCAATATTCAACATACCCGATTAAAACTTCCACAGAAGCTTTCAGCGAGCTTCAGAGCGGACAAGCTTTTATAGCAAGCTTGGGTGGAAACAAAGACGGGGACACACTAAAAATCAGGAGGGTATATTTAGCGTATTTTGATCCAAACGATCAAGCAGATTTTTATCAACCGATTTATGTCTTTGAGGGAGATAACGGGTTTACTGCCTACCTTCCGGCAGTGACATCCACCTACTACGGAAAATAAGCTACGGAGCTTTCACTTCCTGCCAATCGTAATTGCCAAAAATCCAATCAATAAGTTCCTTCGTTTCTCCAAACCTATCCTGACTTCCCAAAAGGGCAATCATTACTCTATGTCCTCCCCGCTCAATATATGTAACAAGATTTTCCCGAGCATTTGCAGTCCATCCGGTTTTTACGCCCATTACCCCAGGAACTTGCCCCAAAAGCTCATTAACATTTTTCAGATCGTATTTGTTCTTACCGGTTATATCGGTTACTGTGACCTCTTTTGTCCCGACAATTTTTGCAAAAACAGGGTTACGCATTGCAACCTCTGAGGCACGAATTAGATCTCTTGCGGTTGATCGCTGAGACACCCCGTCAAGGCCGACTGGATTTTCAAAATGGGTATTAATCATTGAAAGCTCTGCTGCCTTTCTGTTCATCGCAGCAATAAAAGCGTCATAACCACAAGCCCCGGACCCCACTTCGCCAAGGCTTTGCGGGGCACAGTAATCCTGAGCCAAAACTTCAGCAGAATCATTAGCTGAATAAACCAGAAGAGCATTGAGGAGATTTTCAAAAGTCATTTGCTCCCCTACAAAAAGACCCATCTTTTGTCCGTCAACAGCCACACCTTTTCCAACAGTCAGAACGTCGTCAAGTTTATATGTATCAAGTGCTACCAAAGCCGTAACAATTTTGGTTGTCGAAGCAGGTAGAAGAGGTGTGTCCGGATTTTTTTCATAAAGAGTTACACCTGAATCAAGATCCACCGCCAAGACTCCTTCTGCAGAAAAAACCGGGAAGGATGTACTTGCACCCAGAACTGGATTCGGAGGAAATATTTTAGGAGCCTCTGTCGGAATAGTAATCGCTTTTACAATAATCGGTAAGTTCTTGGAAATTACCATCGCGCTGGTTGATATGAAGATAAAGGCCAAAATAAGAAGGTACAAAAAGTCATTTTTGTACTTTTTAAATTTTTTAAATTTCAGCTCAAGAAGATTCTTTTTCAGACAAAGTCGAAAGCCTGACATCAATTCTTTCCATATCCCTGGGGAATATAGACGCCTCACGGATATTTTTTAATCCCAGAATGTGCATTGTCACTCTTTCTGCACCCAAAGCAAACCCGCCAAGAGGAGGAACGCCATACCTGAATGACTGTAAATAAAGTTCAATATCTTTCTCCTTTAATCCCCATTCTTTTACATGTTCCAAAATTGTCTTGTAGTCATTCAGTCTTTGTCCCCCGCTGGACCACTCCACACCCCTACCCAAAAGATCAACCGAAAACGCGTAAGTAGGATCTTCGGGATCCGGGTAAACATAAAAGGGCTTTTTCTTAGTTACAAAATGGGAAATAAATATCAAATCGCTGCCTTTTTCTTCCAAAGACCATTTACAAATCTCCCTCTCATCCTCCGGAGCCAAGTCTTTTTCTGTTCTTACATCTCTTCCCGTCCTTTTATAAATAATTTCCTGTGCTTCCTTTAACTTAAGAAGTGGAATCTGATCCGGAAGTTTTGGCAAGGTTGCATTAAACAAAGATAGTTCTTTGGCGCACTTTTTTTCTACTTCGGAAAAAATATACCGGACAACATATTCCTCCATTTCTATTACATCCTTCCAGGAATCTATAAAGCCAAACTCCGCGTCAAGACTGGTTACTTCCGTCAGGTGACGGGTTGTAACAGAAGGCTCGGCCCTAAATATTTGATTAACACTAAAAACACGCTCAAAGATGCCGACCAGGAGCGACTTATAAAGTTGAGGGCTCTGGGAAAGATATGCATCATGATCGAAATAGTCTACTTTGAAAACCTCTGCTCCGCCCTCGGGGACAGCAGAAATAATCGACGGTGCCTGGAATTCAATAAAATCTTTCTTGCGAAGCGCATCTCTAAAAGCCTCAATTATTACAGCCTGCACTTTAAAAATGGCTTGCTGTTTTTTGTGCCGCAAGGTTAGAGAGCGGTAATCTAAAAGAATCGGCAAATCCAAATTCAGATCCTCCTGACCCATATCAAAAGGAAGCTCGGCTGCGGGACTTATTACTTTAAGGTTTTCTATTTGAATCTCGATTTTGCCTGTTTCTAAGTTCGGATTAATAAGTTTTTCCGGTCTTCGAGTAACTTTGCCTGCTATCTCTACAACTGACTCAGGCGAAACTTTTGGAAGAGCCGTGCCAACACATTGAACAATTCCGGTTCTATCCCTGAGATCTAAAAAGGTAATTTTTCCATGATCACGGACAGTATTAACCCAGCCTTCGAGCCTAACCGGCTCTCCGACTTTCTTTGGAGTATCAGAAATTAATGTTCTTTCCATCTGACTTCCTCAATTGTAAGTTCTAATTTCGTGCTTGACAAGGGTAAAAGCATTTGGGAAAATATACTATCTCAAATGGAATTCACACGGTTTGTCAAAATTACCTTGATTCAACTCCTTATTTAAGGGGGAGGTAATTTTTGCTTAACGCATTAAACACAAATTTACCTCCTTTTAATAAGGAGTTTTTTTATTGCAAAAATATGACAGTTGAAAACACAAATTTAAAGGAAATCGAAAATCAGCAGTTTTATTATGACCTACTCGAGCTTGCTAATAGGTACGCTCAAGCCGGAGAGTATAAAAATGCCGGCGTAGTCGTTAATTTCATAATTCAACATTACCCAGAAAGGATATTAAACCTCAGAGACAGTTTAAAGAATAAGAATGGGGGTGATCCCAAATGACAATTGAATTTAACCCCAGCAATGTTTCAAGAGAAGGACAGTTGGGTTTGGGCGCAGGCTTAACAACAGATTTAGCCCAGTTTGAACCTGAAGACGTCCTGTGTCCAGGAAAAACTGCGACAGGTCCTGAACATCAAAAACACCAGACACCCATGCAGACAAGAGAGGGGGCGTGGGAATCACCTTACGAAATCTAACTGACTTTAATATCCTTAATTTTTAATTGCAGGCTTTTATTTCCATTCCAAACGTTTTCTGTTATGGAATAGACGATATCTGCCTTGGTGGATGGAGACAAATCTGAGTAAATTTCTCCCCCACCAAAAAAAATTGAGTCAAAAAGGTGTTCGTTATTCTTCAGTTTTAGCTTCAAATGCCTTGCATTCCTTCCTACTGTTTTGACAGTTACAACTTCTATCCCTTTTGTAACAAAAATTGGAGCAGGATTACTCAACCCTGTCGGCTCAAACATCTTGATGTTAGTCATAAGTTCCTGAGTAATTTGCTCAAATCCAATCTCCAGATCAACTTTTAATTTTCGTGCTAAGATATCTTCGGTCAGATTGTCTTTTGACAATTCATTAATTTTTATTCTGAAATCATCTATCTTCGCGGTTTCTATTGAAAATCCAGCCGCCATCGGATGCCCCCCGCCTTCCAGAATAAGTCCGGTTCCCCTTATTGCCTCAATTATGTTAAATCCCGAAATCGACCTAGCTGAAGCTTTGGACTTATTCCCTTTTTGAGAAAAAACTATTGCGGGTCTATAGAATTCTTCCACCAGGCGGGAAGCAGCCAACCCAATTACACCCTCGTGGTAACTTTTATCCGCAACTACGATAATACTTTCAATGTGGGTGTTCTGGGCTTGCCGAAAAGCATGTGTAACTACTTCATCAACAATTTTTTGTCTCTCCATATTCGTTTCCCCAATTTGATCTGCCAACTCCAACGCTTTATCTTTTTTTCCGGTACAAAGAAGTCTCAGGGAATCTATTCCGTCTCCAAGTCTTCCCACAGAATTAATTCTTGGAGATATAATAAACCCCACTTCATACGGACCGATATCGCCTTTCTCAATACCGGCCTCACTAAAAAGTGCCAAAAGTCCTGGTCTTTTGGTTTTATTCAACTCCGTAAGCCCGAATTTTGCCAACGAGCGGTTGGGGCCCAAAAGAGGAAGTTGGTCGGAAATTGTTCCGATGGCCGCCAGTTCCAACCCATCACCCATCTTAAAATCAGACAGCGGAATCCGAAAAGCTCTCGCAACTTCTTTTGAGAAAAACCAGGAAAGAGCTGCCCCGCAAACTTTATTGGTGTGAATTATTGAAAACGCATCAGGAAGACTTTCCCCCAACTGATGATGATCAATAACAATTGTATCAATCCCCAACCCGTTTGCCTTTTTGATACCGTCATATGCGACAATTCCGTTATCAACAGTAATAATAAGTCCTAATTCCCGATCTTTCTTTTTTAGACTCTCAACGCTTCCCGGATTAATCCCATATCCCTCCTCAAACCTATCCGGAATATGAGGTAAAACATTTAAACCGGATGCATGAAGGGCTTCCCACAAAATTGCCGTGGAGCAAACTCCATCCGCATCGTAATCGCCGTATATAACAACATGTTCTCCGCTTTTTCCAGCTCTTTTAATTCGTTCAATTGCTTTTTTGACCTCGGCGTTTTTGACTCCCAAAGACTTTAATGTAATTTTTGACGGCTCGACAGGGTAAAAAAATTCTTTTTTTTCTTTCTCGGTTTTTATCCCTCTATTTTTTAGGAGTATTTTAGCTATCTCATCCACACCTTTTACTATCCGTTTATCCAAAATATCCCATTTTCTCACCTGATTCACCGGAATTTTACCTTTATCAGTCAGAATTTTGCCTTTATCAGCCATAGCTTCTAAAGTATAATAGAAAAGATATGAATGTCGAGTTGCCGAAATCAGTAAAAGAAATCTTAGAAAAATTCGAAAAGGCGGGGTTTGAAATTTACATAGTAGGCGGTGCAGTTCGTGATAGCCTGATGGGAAAGATTACAAATGATTGGGATTTTACGACAAATGCTATACCAGAAGAAATATTAAAAATCATCCCGGGAGGTTTATATAATAATCAATTCGGCACTGTTTTTACGAATAATCCGGACGAGCCTGACCGCCCCCATGAGATTACAACCTTCAGAAAGGAAGAGAATTACAAAGACTTCCGCCATCCTGAAAAAATTGTTTGGGGAAAAAGCCTTAAAGAGGATCTGGCAAGGCGGGATTTTACTATAAACGCAATGGCACTACTGGTAGAAGGTGATCGGCAAGAGATAAAAGATTACTACGGTGGGCAAGAAGACGTCAAAGCTAAATTGATCCGCGCTGTTGGAAATCCCGACGAAAGATTTTCTGAAGATGCGCTAAGAATGATGCGGGCAATTAGAATCTCTGCGCAACTAGGTTTTACTATAGAAAAATCAACTTTTGAGGCCATCAAGAATAATGCCTCTCTAATTAACAAAATCGCCAAGGAAAGAGTTAAAGAAGAACTTTTTAAAATGCTTTCCTCTCCCAATCCATACGAAGGAATAGTTCTTTTCAAAAACTCAGGACTTATGAGTGAAATCTTACCGGAGCTTGAAAAATGTTTTGGAGTCGAACAAAAATCCCCAGGCAGACATCATATTTACGATGTGGGAACTCATCTTTTAATGTCTTTAAAAAACTGTGAAAGTAAAGATCCTGTCACAAGATTTGCAACACTGATCCACGATATTGGCAAACCCCAAACTTATAAAAAACTCGAAACCGGAGTTATCACTTTTTATAATCATGAGATGGTTTCAACCAAGATTGCCGAAAATATTGCGGATAGACTACGATTTTCCAAAATGGAAAAGGGCAAATTAACAACGCTTGTCAGATGGCACCAATTCACAGTAGATGAACACCAAACCGATTCTGCAATCAGACGATTTTTAAGAAACGTCGGATTAGAAAATGTAGAAGACATGTTGTTCCTCAGGGTTGCCGACAGGCTGGGAGGAGGGGCAAGAGAAACCTCCTGGCGCCTGGAGGAATTCAAAAAACGCCTGGTTGAAGTCCAAAGGGAGCCCTTCAGTATTCGCGATCTTAAAATAAATGGAAACGATGTTATGAAAGAACTGAATCTTAAACCTGGGCCCAAGATCGGTAAAATTCTTGAAAAAATTTTTGAAGAAGTTGTGGAAAAAAAGATAGAAAACAAAAGAGAGGCGTTGCTAAATAGGCTTAAGACACTTGCTCCATAAACCCAAATTGTTTTCTTTTGCAAGATTTTGAGAGTCTGCAAAGGAATTCTTGTATTTGATGTCCGGAGGAACAGTCATGATGGTTGCATAACCCATACTGACAAGGTATTTATTAACGAAAATCTCCTGTCCAGGGAAACCCACAGGATCCTGGACATAAACATACCGCAGGAGCCTCCCGTACTTGTCAGTTTCGGATACATCCTTTTCCAATCTCACCGTCTTTCCCAAAACCAAAAGTTTATCCTCACTGGTCGCCTCTTGGGCATAACACTCAGAACTTCCCATCTCGGGAGTATTTATGCCAATATACCTAACTTTATCCCCACTTTCCACTTCAATCGTGTCCCCATCAATAACTCTTGTAACCCTTGTCAAACTAATTTCGGTTGAAGGAGCGGGGGAAGGACTCACTTGAACATCCTGCCTATTAAGAATCAGGAAAAGCCCCAATCCGATTACAATCAAGATAAAAATCGGGGAATAATATTTCTTCACTTTAGTTATCTTCTCTTTTTTAATCTTTTTTCTATCTCATCCCAAGTAACAAGAATTGAAACTGCAACAAACGGGGAAGAATACGCTCCGGAGATAGTACCAACCAGGAGAGTCGCAACGAACCATTTTATAGTACTTCCACCAAGAAGAATTAGTGCAACCATCATAAAAACAACCACAAAAGTATTATTGAGAGATCTTGTCATTGTTTGGCTTGTGGCATTATTTGCCAAATCATAAATATCGTCTGAGTAATTTCTTCGCGATTCTCGAATCCTATCATAAACAATGATCGTATCGTGTACCGAAAAAGAAAGAATGGTAAGAAGTGCTGTAACAAAGAGAAGATCAACCTCTGCCCCAAAGAAATGACTGAAGATAGAATATATCCCCACAGTTACCAGACTATCATGGAGCATTGCCAAAACTGCCGAAACACCAAACTTAAGACTCTTAAACTGCATTGCAACCCAAATTAGAATTCCAGAAGCAGCAATTAGTAAGGCGTAAAGAGTCTTTTTGACAAGTTCTGGTCCCACTGTAGGTCCGATGGTCTGATATTGTAACTCGGTAGCAGTTACACCAAGCTTTTTAATTCCAGATTTTATACTATCTCTCTCCGCCGGGGTTACCTGCCCAAGCTTAAGAAGGTAACTTCCGGATCCGGTCTTTTGGATAGATGTCACTTCAACTCCGTTTTCTTTAACTACGCTATTTATCTTATCTGTCCCAATATCCTGGCTTAGCTGATACTCAACTAATGTTCCTCCCTTAAACTCTACACCAATCGTCAGTCCCCATCTCAAAAGACTGTAAATTCCAACCAGTATCACAGTTCCTGAAATCAAAAAATAAAGCCAGCGATATTTCATCCAATCCATGATTAATTTTTACCCCCTTTCACAAACACTCTCAACAGATTTCTGGATACAAAGATCCCTGAAAAAAGGCTGATGAGAATTCCCAACGCCAATGTTATTGCAAAACCTCTTATGGGACCAGATGTATTAAGAAAGTTCCAATCCAGCGGATTTGCAAGAACAAAACACGTTATGAGAGTTGCCGCATATGCATCCCTTATTGAATTCCAAGCTCTGCCAAAAGCGACTTCCAATGCCTGATGAAATTCTCGCTTAAGTCTTTCCTCCTTAAATCTTTCAAAAATCAGAATATTTCCATCGAGTGCCATTCCAACAGACAACATAAATCCTGCAATTCCAGGAAGCGTAAGGGTGACGGGAATTAATTTATATAATGCAATTGTTACAACTGTAAAAATAAAAAGTCCAACATCTGCAATAAACCCAAGCCATCCGTAAGAAAGTATCATGAATAGTGAAACCATGGCAAACCCGATTATTCCTGCCAAGACACTTTCTCTAACAGAAAGCGCACCCAAAGTTGCGCCAATTGAGGTTTCCTGAACGAGATCGATAGGCACAGGCAGAGCTCCCGCATTAAGCTGAATTGATAATTGCTTAGCCTCATCAAGACTAAAGTTTCCGGTTATTTGTGCCTGACCTCCAGTAATTTGTTCCTGAACAGTTGGAGATGAAATCACCTGATTGTCCAAAATAATAGGCAGGGGCTTACCCACATTACGTGCCGTAATATCTGCAAATTTCTTAGCTCCGTCCGGTGTAAATTGAATAGAAATAGAAGGTTTACCCGTCTGGTTATCAAAAACCACTTGTGCGGACTGCAAATCAGCTCCAGTCAAATCGGTCGGAACTAAAGTAGCAGAAGGTGTTGCACTACCTGCCGAAGAAGTTTCTTGCACCTCCGCAAAACTTAGTTGGGCAGTTTTACCAATAAGGTTCACTGCCTGCTCTGTATCACTTATTCCTGGAAGCTCAACTATGATTCTATCTTTTCCTTCAAATTGAGACGTTTGAACGGTTGGTTCGGACACACCAAACAAGTTAACCCTTGTTTCAATAATATTTCTCACTCCATCAAGCGCGGTTGCCTGCTTGTCCAGGGGAATTTTACTCATGTCAGCCTGGAAAACCAGCTGACTTCCGCCCGCAAGATCAAGTCCCAAATGTAAATCAAAATTCCTCTGTAGCGTAAAACTCCCTATTTTCAAATTAAGATTCGGGCGAATTATATTTTTACCAAGAATAGTAATTGTATTGGGCAAACTGATGTAGGTTGCCGCAAACACTAAAAGAATAATCAGAATAAGCTTTTTTATAGGAGTCCAAAACATATTTTCAAACTATTACAAGAAGAATAGCACACATGAGCCTAAAAATGGACATTAATTAACTAAATCCTCTTCATCTCCGATAATCATTACCCGGCTGCCAAGCAAAATTCCAAAAAGGAACGGGTCGCGCCTCTTCTTTCTAAATTCAAACTCATCCCTTCCCATAACAGTATAATTTATCTCTCTGCCGCGTTTGCTTTCCTCTGCCCTAATTATAGAAGCCAACTCGGGAAGAACCACATCTCCAACAACCAGAACGTCCACATCATCTTCCCTTTTCCGATCCTTCAACTTTACAAACTTACCGGAAAACATAAGGAGTGACACTTTCCCGATTTTATTTCTACCTTCAATTAAGGATTTCCCTAAACCTGTAGTTTTAGCAACCATTGAAACAAGATCTCCAAAAAACGAGTATTCAGGTCTAACTGAGTAATAAATTCTGTTACCGCGGGGTTCTTTTCTCAAAATCCCATCGCTTTCCATTTTGGTAAGTTCGCGCCTGACGGCATTGATTTCCTCGCTTGTTTCACGAACTATTCCCCGAACATGATAAAGCTCCTTAAGATTGGAGAAAAAAAGCTCCAAGATTTTTATACGAACCTTCGAAGTAATGATATCGCTCAAATTAGACATCTATTTTGAGGCAGGAATCTTTTAGTAACTAATGATATTTCCGGCAGGCACTATCTCGACCCAGATTTGACCTCTCACCATACTAATCTCTTTTCCATTTGTATCATAAAAAACTTCTCTGTCAAGAGGAGAGGTTTTTGACCAAGTTCCAGTAATAGCTTGCCCGTTTTGAAAAATAATTGCCTTTCCAGTTCCAATTACCTGATAAAACATATGCTTCTCGGAATCGAGAGGCCCTTGTTGTTTAGCAAACATTACAACTACATTTTTTGCCGAAAGCTGAGGTTTATCAAATTCCCAATCAACATGTGGCTGCCCTCCGTTAAACCTCAAATAGGAGTTATTTGAAGAATCATACTTCCATTCAACATCATATTCCGGTTGATTTGACCAGAAAGAAAACTTAATATCAGAAGCCTTGGGAGTCGTTGTCGCTTTTCCATCTTGAAAGATCCACTTCTTAAATCCTTGGGTCCAAGGTGTACCACTAGTATCTTTATAGCCAAGACCTCTTTTGGCAGCTTCTGCCCAGGCAGCATTCAGATCCACCTCAACGGCATGTTCCCAGGCAGATGGGGTGCTACTAAGTCGATACTGATTACGCTGAGTAATAGGCAAGCCAATATTGTAACCTCCGTCAAAATTATTGCCGGTAGAACCTCCCTGCCAACCTAATTTATCGAAAAGGGTCAAAACGTTGGCAATGGGGTCAATCTGACTTCTAGGCTTAGCCCCTCCCGGACAAGTATTACAAATATTATTTGCTTCCCCCTGATGCAGGAAAATAGGATCTGTCCCATAACCCGCTGCCATATTAACAAAGTAAACCCTTGCGCTTCTTAAAGGTGCCGTCATAACATCCTGCGCTACAGCCCCGCAATAAAAGACTGCCGCAAACCTAGTAATTCCACCTTCCGCCACAGCTTCGTAGATAACATCTGCTTTGGAAAGACCAGATTCAGGCCTTGCGTCTACGCTATTTTCAATCATTTGCACTATCGGGCGCCTGGTATTCCAAATGTCTGCTTCTGCCTGAGTGTACATTTCTCCATTTATAGGACACTCAGCAACTTTTGGAAGGCTCAAATCAAGCTTTGTCTTTTGATTAACTTGTGATAAAAGATTGGATGCCGCTTTTGGAGAAATTAAATAAAAGACTAAAAGTGATAGGCCAACAGAAACTAAAAAGAGTCCAGCAAAACTGGCAATAATAATAAACTTTCGTGATTTAAAAAACATAACAAATTTAGAATTTTTCATCATTCTCAATATATATTACCTCGTCTTTCGGGCATTACTCAAGGCTTTCTTTTCTTCGATAGAGAGTTCAAACTCGCTTTTACCTTTCTTAATATCTTTCATATAGACTCTAGTTCTGTCTCTCGCATGCAAACTTGTAATTATAACTCCAGTATCTTCCAAATCCAGTATGGCTACACTAAAACTATGGTCTCCTCCTAATTCCTTAAATGGATTAAATCTGACAAAACCGATTTTCTGTATGTGAAACCGACCTTCTTCCTCCAGCAGGTGAATTTGACCTTCAAGATCTTTAATCAACCTTGTGTTTTCGTCTTCCCGATTCAGGACCTTCTCCAAAACCTTCTTAAGATCTGTTACCTCTACTCCTTGTGATAGTTTTCTAAAAAGAGAGTAAATTCGATATATAAATACACTGATAGTTACAAGCCATACACCGAAAATTAAAAGTATTAAGATGTTTAAATTTTGCATTTAATTTCCGGCAATGGAATCATTTTTACATTTGGTGATTGTCATGTCAAGATTCCATTCAAGGAGGTATTTGTAAAATTGCAAAATTCATTGTAAATTGAAGCCATGCAAAAATCTAAAACGCGTAAAAGTAAGATTAACCCAAACTATCAATTTCTAGTTTCTTGGAAGCCTTCTCAGGCACATGTCAAGAGGGAACCAAAATTGGATAAGTTGAATGTTAATTCCTTGCCTAGAGGTAAAGAAAGCGCCGAATCTATGGCGCAAGATGTAGAAGGAGAAAGAATTAAAAAAAATATTTTCAAAAGCATGATTTTGATTAGCTTCATTCTAATCCTGGAGGCAGTGATATACTTAGCCCGTCGAGAGTTTTTGCCCTAGAAGGGAGGTGACTACTTAATGATGTACTGTGTAAAGTGCCGCGCCAAGAGAGAAGGTAAGAATGCGCAAGAAGTTACCATGAAAAATGGTAAGAAAGCCGTGAAGGCTGTTTGTGAAGTTTGTGGCACAACAATGTTCAAAATCGGAGGCAAGTAATACCAACAGAATTGAACACAATAAAACAAAAGGGCACCCACCGACTGGTAGGGCCCCTTTTGCGTTACTTAAATGAATATTAGTAAAGTCTTCAGCGTTTTTAGAAAACACTATCAACAAATTCCTCTTGAAAACTTTGGAAAAGATCCTTACAAGACTTTGATCTCTACGGTACTATCTGCACGGACTAAAGATGAAGTTACATTCGAGGCTTCAAAAAGGTTATTTAAGAAAGCGTCCAACATAAAAAGTCTTGATCGGTTAGACTCTCCGGTAATCCAAAAGTTGATATACCCCGTGGGTTTTTACAAGATAAAAGCCAAACACCTTAAAGCGCTTGCGAGGAGTCTCCTTGAAAGCTATGGTGGTAAAATTCCAACAACAAGAGATGAGCTTACAACTCTTCCCGGAGTGGGCAGAAAAACCGCAAACCTGGTTTTAAATAGAGCTTTCAAAATTCCGGCTATAGCAGTTGATACCCACGTCCACAAAATTTCAAACATTCTTGGATGGGTTAAAACCAAAACTCCCGAGGAAACCGAAAAAGAGTTAATAAAAATTGTTCCCAAAAAATACTGGCCGGAAATGAATAAACTTTTTGTTTCGATCGGCCGGCAATTTACTTCAAAGAAGAAGCTGGAAGATTTTTTGAAGAAAGAAAAACTCATTTAAAAGATTTTACTTAATCTTTTTATTGGCTCTATATTTTGCCTTAACCTTGTTATAATAATCATTGTCTTGTCTATCTTTATTAAAATATTTTATGGGATACTTTCTTGCATTATGCTCAAGTTTTTTTACAACTGAGTCAGACACGTCTATCCCAAGATCGTCTGCCAATGAAAAACAGTAAATTAGGATGTCTGCCATTTCTTTTTTGATTTCTTCCATCCTATCTTTATCTTTCTTAAGCTGCGCCGAAGATAATGTCTTCAAATCCCACTGAAATAATTCCAAAAGTTCTGACGATTCCAAGACTATCGATGTGGCCAGATTTCTGGGAACATCATACTTACCCCAACCCCTCTCGTCACGAAAATTTGTGACCAGTTTAATTAACTGAGAAAGTCCGGTGGTATTATCATTCATCTTCTGAATTGTACGTCTGTTGCACTCTTACCTGCAATACTTTAGTGGACTGGTAAAAATCTTCAATAGAATTCGGCAACCACCATCCATCTAAATGAGGATAGGGAATTAAATTTGGAATTATGCAAGGAATCCGTCCGGGGCTCCATCTCCAACCGGCAGGCCAATCTGATTCTGGAGTCCCAGGCTTACCTTCCCTAACCTGCAAGGGTCTTGCCCCCGTAAACGGAATCCTAAGTACTCGCTCCAATGCAAGGTTGAATGCAACGTGATGAAATTGGTCAGGCTTTCGGGGTTTGTTATAAAGAGCATAAATATCAAAAGCGTCACTTTTAGAGATTAAATCTTTGTCATATGCGTATGAATAATTATCGGTCACGAGAGCAGCCTCGGAGAGATTCCCGCTGAAGTAAGCAACGTATCCCGGTCTCTCAATTGTCTGCCATATATTAAGACCTCCCAATCTTTCCATACATATGGAATATTATACAGTTAATCAATATATTGATACCACATCATATATGTGCAAATTCTTAATATGTACACACGGATTTGATTTTTGGCTATCGGAAATGAAATACTTAGATATCTATATATTGATATGTATTGTCCATATTGTCATAAACCCTTAACTTTCGTTACAAATTCACGGCCCACAAAAGGAAATACTCAGATTTGGCGAAGGCGGCGCTGTTCAAACTGTGGTGAGATTTTTACAACTCATGAAATTATTGACTTATCACACCTTGTGGTTGTAAAGAAATCCGGTGAGGTTGAACGGTTTAGCCAGGCAAAATTGTATTCGGGAATTTATGGGGCAACCATTGGATCAAAAATGCTCAACCGTGAATACATTGTTGATAAAATTACACGCGAAGTAAATTCTGAGATTCTCTTTCTCAAAAAGAAAAGGATAAGCTCGCAAGAAATAAGCAACTTAGTGTTGAATAAACTAAAATCTGAAAGCCCAGTCACTTTTCTTAGATATTTGGCCTACAACAAAAATCCAAAGTCATCAAAGGAAATAAAGAAGATCATTTCAAAATATATTTAGTACAAGATTGTTACCGGGCCATCGAGAGTAGCATCTATTAACATATAATCTCCAAAACTGCCTGTCTGCACTTTAATCTTTTCGGATTTCAGTTTTTCAATAAAGATATTGTAGAGTTTTTTGGCCTTTTCCGGCTCTTCCGCACCAATAAAACTCGGGCGGTTGCCGCTACTGGTATCGGCGTAAAGGGTAAATTGGGAAACGACCAACATCTCCCCACTAACATCACCTATCGACAAATTCATTTTGTCCTCCTTATCCGACATCACACGCAGTTTAGATAGCTTCCCTGCCAATACTTCAACATCTTTTTCGCTATCCCCCTTTTTGAAACCCACAAGCACAAAAAGACCGTTGCCGATCTCCCCTGTCACTACACCATCTGAAACCCGTGTGACTTTTGCCTGACTGACTCTTTGGACAACCAGTTTCATATTATCTATCGCGGTTTAAAAAATATTTACCTATCTCTACAAATATCAGATATGTTAGCGTTATTCCTACCAAAAATCCAAAGTATAATTTAGGAAGGCGCATAAACCCAAGATAAAAAGAAAGCGGACTAAATGGTAAATAGAGCCCTAGTGCGACTACACCTAAACAAGCCAGTAAAAATGGAGTGCTTGGTCTACTCTTCCAAAAAGGTATTTTCTTTGTCCTAATTACGAAAACTACCAATACTTCGGTAATAAATGATGTTACAAACCAACCTGTCTGGAAAAGAGAGCCCCTTGCATGGAAAACAAAATACATTATTCCGAATGTCAAAAAATCGTAGGATGTACCAATCAAACCAAAGATGATCATAAACCTTTTTATGTAATCTATGTCCCAATTTTTAGGTTTCAGTATTTGATCAGCATCGACGTTGTCTGTTGGAATGGAAATTTGAGAAACATCGTAAAGAATATTGTTAAGCAAAATTTGGACAGGTGTCATGGGTAAAAATGGAAAAACTATAGACGCGGCCGCCGCGCTAACCATGTTGCCAAAGTCGCTACTTGTCCCCATCAAAATATACTTAATCGTATTTTGGAAAGTCCTCCTTCCCTCAATAACACCGTCTGCAATCACACTAAGACTTTTTCTAAGAAGAACAATTGATGCCGAATCCTTAGCAACATCAACTGCAGTGTTGACGGAAATTCCGACATCAGCCACATGAAGCGCCGGACTATCATTTACCCCATCGCCCAAAAAACCAACGGTATGATTGCCTTTTTTAAATGCCTGAACGATCCTAATTTTTTGAGAAGGAGTAACTCTGGCAAAAATATCTGTCTTCCATACCTCTCCGGCAAGATCTTCCTCGTTCAACTTTTCCACTTCCGGACCGGTTAAAATTTTGTTGTAATCGAAATTAACATCTTTACAAATTTTTTCAGCAATAATTTCACTGTCACCCGTCAAGATTTTTACTTTAACACCAAGATCTTCAAACTTCTTGAATACTTCTACCAAATCCTTTTTGGGAACGTCGGAAAAGCCAAGAAAACCTCCAAACTCTAAATCCCTAAATTCAGTCTTAACCAATTTGGGATTATAATTTTTTATTTCTCTTGAAGCGACAGCGATTGTCCTCAAACCATCACCTTGCATATTACGAACTGTTTTTTCTAGCAGGGCCCGCTCCTTGGGTGTCAACCTGCATCTTGTTAGAATTGCCTCAGGGGAACCTTTGCAAATTGTCATTTCGTGATTTCCAGATTGAACAACAACAGACATAAACCGGTTTTCAAAATTAAAAGGAACCTCAAACAATTTTTTATGTTTGCCTTCGACTTTGATTCCTTCCCTATTGGCATATTCCCAAATAGATTTATCGATTGAATCTCCAAAAACATGCTTGTGAGTAAACGCCGAATTACAAATAAGCCCTAACTGCAAAACTCTATTATCTTTTTCGCCTTTTGCATTTTGATAAATGCTTAAAGAAATTTTACCCTCCGTCAAAGTTCCTGTTTTATCCGTGCAGAGAACTTCCATATTCCCCAAGTCTTCAATTGAAACAAATTGTTTGACTACAAGATTTTCTTTTGCCAGCTTTTTGGCACCATAGGAAAGGCTGATTGTAACAATTAAAGGCAGAAGCTCCGGAGTTATTCCCATAGCAACCGTAAGAGCAAACAAAATTGTTTCTACAATTGGATGTCCCAAAAAGTACCCAAGCACAATAACAATTAGCACTGTTATACCGGCAATTCTGGCAAGAAGTATACTAAAATCTTCTAATCCTTTTTGAAATTCAGTCAGTGGGCGATTTTTTGAAACATTTTTTGAAATTTCACCAAATTTTGTGTCAATTCCAATAGCAGTTACTATTGCCTCCCCGGTTCCCCCGGTAACAACCGTACCCATAAAAAGCGGGTCTTCCTCTTTTTTCATGATTGGTATTGATTCTCCGGTCAAAATTGATTCATTGACTTCCAGATTTTCACTTAGTGTTAATTTAAGATCTGCGGGAATGATTGATCCGGGATATAAAACCACAAGGTTACCTATCTGAACATCGCGAACCGGAATTTGCTCCTTAACTCCATTCCTAATTATTGTTGTGGTAAATGAAATCCTTTTAATTAAATCATTAACAATCCTTCCTGCCTGATATTCATTCCAAAAGCCTAAAGAAACGGAGAGGAACATCACTATCCAGATGACAGTCGCCTCCGTCTTTTGTCCTAAAATATAAGAAACTATTGTGGCAATCAAAAAAACCAGAAGAAGAGGATTCTTAAATTGCCTAAAAAGAACTATCCAGGCACTAAATTTCTGGAGCTTTATCTCATTGGTTTTGGAAACCTCTTTACTCATATCTCTTAAAGATTATTCTAACCTAAGTAAGAGGATAAGAAAACTCAACTCGGTTTTCAGTCAAAATTCTTCTTTTATTGCGCGACTTCATGTATTACTACATTAAAACGATTTAAGATTTTGTTTTCGTATTCTCCGATTCTTTTTCCACTCTCCCCAATTCACTCCCTTTTGCGGGAGAGGAGTAAAAGTTTCAAAAATTTCATTTAATAAAACCTTTAGGTTTTCATCTTTTAACACTCTACTTAAAATTCGTCTATAACCAGCACCTTGTGTATTTAAAATCAAATTTACCCTGGCAACCGTGGCTGTACTTACCTTAAGAGTCATCGCAATTTGACGTTGACCATAGTCCTTTCGCAAAAGTAGAAATGCTATTGCCAACCTTTTGGAGATCATTATCTGCTCGGTTGGTGTCAACAAATCTGAAATAAAGGGAATTATTTCATTTTTCCCTTTTGCTTTGGAAAACGATTGGATAAGCAAATCATAAATGTTTTTTGTCGTCTTGGGTGAGATAGTTCTTCTTGAAACTGGTGGCATGGTTGTTAGCTCTGTATTCATGTAGTAATACATGAATACAGTATATAAGTTATTCCAGAATCTTAGGTCTATATTGCAGAGCCTCTGCGATATGAGCTCGGGAAATTTCTTTCTCTCCGGCAAGGTCGGCAATTGTTCTGGCAATTTTTATTACCTTAAAATAACTTCTGGCGGAAAGATTCATCGTGACCAAAGCACTGGTCATTATTGAGCGGGAGGTTTCATCTATCGGACAAAATTTTTTAACATCGCGCGAACTCATTTCTGAGTTACATTTGATTCTTAAACCACTGAATCTTTTCAGTTGGAGATTTCGGGCCGATTGCACTCTTATCTGGATCTCCCGCGAAGTTTCCCTCTTTGCCTTATCATCAACCAATTTTTGGGTATCCACCGAGGCTACATCAATGTGAATATCAATTCGGTCAAGAATCGGTCCGGAAATCTTTTTTTGATATCTCAAAACCATTCCTGGCAGGCAGGTGCATGGTCTTTTGGTATCTCCGAAGTAACCGCACGGTTGTGGCTTTACATTAGAAACATTTGTGCCTG
>JAJYIG010000073.1 GCA_021790215.1 bacterium | reverse complement strand
TTTCCTGGACTCGGACGAGGAAATGACTTCAGTATTAAACAAAGAGATTTTGGCAAAAATTCAGAACCAGAAATATAACGGGTTTTATATTAGAAGGAAAAATTATTTTTTGGGAAAGTTTATCGGAACAGATAAAATTTTGAGGCTTGGAAGGAAGGGAAAGGGAAGGTGGAGAAGAAAAGTGCATGAGATATGGGAAATAGAAGGGAATGCC
Organism: bacterium; assembly: GCA_021790215.1. Classification (GTDB taxonomy): domain Bacteria; phylum Patescibacteriota; class Microgenomatia; order UBA8517; family UBA8517; genus JAJYIG01. The sequence continues at coordinate 3,697 of JAJYIG010000073.1, read as the reverse complement.
GGCGAATTGGATAATCCGATTATTCATAATTCCTACAAAGACTTGCACGAGGCTGTTGCCAAAATTAATCTTTACAGTTCACTTCATGCGGAAGCAAACATGGAAGAGGGCAAAAGATCTAATTTATGTAAAATAATTTTTTATCCCCCTGCAAAATTTATTCAAAGTTTTCTGGTGGGACGCGGATTTGTTTTTAGCATGCTACAATCTTTTCACTCATTTTTAGGATGGGCAAAATTATGGCAATTACAACGAAAAAAGTAGATTTGGACAGCATTTTTATCTTTCTTTTCTTGGTTTTTTTCCCGTTTGGACAAATTATACGAGTTGGCATAATCCAGCCGATTGATTTGGTGGTCGGAGCTGCCGCTATCTATTCCGTTTTTGTAAACCTTAAAAAGCCAAAGATATTTAGATATCTGAATCTATTTTTAATATTTGCATTTGTCCCTTGGTTATTTTCTATTTTTATTTTCAAAAGTACGGGGATATTTTATGGCCTCTTATATCTTACCCGGCTTGCCGCATATTTTTATTTCCTGATTTATACCTGGAATTTTGCAAAACAAAAGGGAAATAAAGAACTTCTTATTGATTCTCTATTTGCGATTTCTCTTGTCTCAGCTTTTTTTGGTTGGATTCAGTTTTTCTGGTTTTCCGATATCAAACCCTTTTTTGTTTGGGGATGGGATATGCATCTATTTCGTCTTGTGGGAACGTTTTTGGATCCTACATTTTTGGGAATTATTATTGTTTTCGGTCTAGTTATTTCGATTAATCGATTTATTGATAGTAAAAATTGGAAATTTGCTTTGACAACCTTTTTTCTTGCTCTTTCCCTAGCTTTTACCTATTCACGCGCAAGTTATTTAGCGTTTTTTGTCTCTCTTTTTGTAATAGCAATCAATAAACACAAGATTAAGCAGGTTGTGGTTGGGATTTTTATTTTTTCCGCACTTGTCTTTTTACTTCCCACATCTAGGAATCATAGTATTGAGCTTTTCAGGACCTTCTCGGTAGAGGCACGTATTGAAGATTACAATACTACCCTTCAAATTTTTAGCAAATTTCCAATTTTTGGAGTAGGTTATGACAATATCTGTCTTGCCTATCAAAAATATATTGGGGTGCAAAGTTTTTCATCTCACGCGTGTTCAGGATCGGATTCAAGCCTACTTTATATTTTGGCAACAACTGGAATAGTCGGTTTTGCAGTTTTTACCCTTGGTGTGACCATGATTGCGAAGTCCCTTAAAACATCTCCGGAGTTGCAGATTTTGTCTGCAAGCTTTGCGGCGCTTCTAATCCATAGCTTGTTTTCCAACTCTTTAGTTTATTCTTGGGTTTTGGGGTATATAGTCATTCTCCTCTCGGTAAATTTAGGGAGAGAAATTTAAGGTAAAATCCTTTTCTGTAGTATTACCGGCCTGGTCCGTAGCTATTGCTGCGAAGGAATTTCCTCCATCATTTAAAGTTGTTGTATATTGGAAACTACCGGAATCTCCCACAACAACAATTCTTCCGTTTATTGTTATTTGAGCGCCCGGGTCGGTTGTTCCCTCAATAGTTACCTGCCTTTGGTTGGAACCGTAGAAAGACGATCCGTCAGAAGGAGAGCTGATTGTCAGGTCTGGAGGTTTATTGTCAAAAGTTATTGTGTAGTCTTGGGTTTTTTGACTTTGATTTCCAGCAGTGTCAACTGATAATCCGGAAAATGTATTGACACCCGAGTTTAGAGTAAGGTTGTTAAAAGAGAAATCGCCATCTTTATTGACAAGTGCGTCATGTTCCTGTCCATTGAAATTTAATTTTACGGTTGACCCGGGTTCTCCATTTCCTGCAATATTAACAGTTTGCTGATTTGTGAAATTTAAGAAACTATTAAACCTGGGTGGAGGGGGTGGGGTTGTGTCTATAGTTTGGATTGGAGTATTTGACCTTTTTAAATTTGAGACAAAATACACAACTCTGCTTAATGCGGGAACTCCATAAAAGAATAGGACTGTGATGATTGCTACGGTAAGGATAATGAAAAGCACTGCACGTGTTGTGTTTTTCTTCTCTTCTACCGATTGCAGTCTTGAATAATGTCTGATCATTTTACTTGAGCCGAGGGTGGGATTCGACAATCCGCCAACTGGCGGATTGGTTATTCTCCCACGACCTGACTTGTTGAGCCAACGGGGGGAATTGAACCTCCAACCTCTCCCTTACGAAGGGATTGCTCTGCCAATTGAGCTACGCTGGCATTATCAAATTATATCACTCTCAAAAATTCTTACCCATCATCACGAGTTCTAGAAACGATCGCAACCCCCCTTAAGTAGGTTTGATAGATAAAATTACCTCCATGGAAATTAGAATGGAGGTGAATAAAATACCAAAATATTCAAAATTAAGTAAAAGTGAGAGGGTTTTGATTTGTAAGTGGAGAGATAAAGGGTATTCTAATAAAAAGATTGCTAGGCTCTTGGGCAGGTCTTGTTCAACCATTGGCAGAGAAATTAGTAGGAATAAATTTAAAGGTTTTGTGTATGAGCCATTGCATGCCCAGGCTCTTTTTGAAAAAAGGAAACTATTGGCTTGGGGAGCAAAGAAATCTTTAAAGAATAAAGATATTTATTCATATGTTTTGGGTAAATTAAGAGAGGGCTGGAGTCCTGAAACAATTTCAGGTAGGCTCAGGGAAAGGGATCATAAAGGTGAACCTGACTGGCAGATCTGTTCTGAAACTATTTACCATTTCATATATTCTAAAAAGAATAAAGATAAAAAACTTTGGCACTACTTAAGAAGAAAACAAGTAAGGCGAAGGCTAAAAGGAGGCAGAAAAGTGACTAGAGTTAGGATTCCAGACAGAGTTTCCATACACTTGAGGCCAGCTGTTGTGAATGAAAGGGCTGAAGTTGGCCACTGGGAAGGAGACTCTGTTGTTGGAAAATATAAAAAATCTGGGCTCCACACTGAATACGAAAGAGTGACCAGTATGGTCAGGTTTGAAAGATTATTGGCAATAACTGCAGATGAGACCATAAAAGCTCAAATAAAGATATTTGAAAAACTTCCTGAAGACTTAAGGAAGTCAGACACACTGGACAATGGGCTGGAGATGGTTAAGCACCACACCTTAACAGAAAAGTTAAACATGACAACATACTTTGCAGATCCATATTCAAGTTGGCAGAGAGGTGGTAATGAAAATGGGAATATGTGGATAAGATACTACTTTCCAAAAGGAACCGACTTTTCAACCATCTCAGACCAAGAATTAAAAGACGTGGAAGAGGAGCTTAACAACAGACCTAGAAAAAGGTTAGAATACAGAACACCGTTGGAGGTGTTTAATAAATACCTAAAGGGTTGCACTAGTAACTAGAATACGGGGAGAAGACTGGTTAAGGCTCTACAAAATCAGACGGAACACCGAGTAAGTATTTAGATTCACCAAAAATAATTATCTGATTGGGTTATTCATACCTAAGTGCGTCGAGAGCAGATATCTGCGTTGCCCTACGGGCTGGATACATTCCGGTAGTGATGCCAACAAAAAGGGAAAGAAGAACGATCACCAACAAAAATGGGAAAGGAAGATAGGAAATATCAACAAAGCCTACACCTTTAATAAGTGAGAATACGGAGAGGATAATGCTCAGGAATAATCCTCCGGCAAAGCCGATCACTATACCCAAGATCCCGC
>JAJYIG010000013.1 GCA_021790215.1 bacterium | reverse complement strand
GTTACCGGAATTTGAACAATCTTAAATCCCTCTTTCTGAGATTTTATGAGAAGCTCACTACTTATAAACGCTCCGCGGGCACTTTCTAGCTTGGGGATACTTTCCAAAACTTTCCTGGAAACAAGCTTAAAACCACAATCGATATCTTTGACTTTCAGTCCAAACATAATAAAAACAACGCATTCCCAAACTTTACTCGTGATTATCTTTGACAATGAGACTCTTCTCTTTTGGTAATAACCGATTACCAAATCCGCATTAGTTTCTTTTTGTTTTTGAATAAAATTGGATATCTCGGAAAAATCAAACTGCCCATCGGAATCAATGAAAGAAACCCATTTATATTTCGAGTTGTAGAATCCTGTTTTGAGAGAAGCTCCATATCCTTCGTTTTTTTCATGATTAATCAGTTTTATACGTGGATCCTCTGTTGATAATTTAGCTGCTATCCTTTCTGTTTCATCAGTTGATCCATCATTTACTATCAATATTTCCCACTTTCCGGCAACCTCAGCTAAAACTTTTTTGACATCCGAAACCACATCCTTGATATTTCCCTCCTCGTTGTAAGTTGGAAGAAAGACGGAAAGTTCGTCAATAATCTTGACCATGCCTCAAGTCTAACATAAGTACAGGTCTGGCGTAAATTGCCCTCAAAGTGGTAACATTGAGTAATGAAAAAGGAATTTAAGAAATTTTTCATAGCTTTACTGCTTGCGGTCATCCCTACTCTTCTACTCTGGCTTCCTTTCTTTTTTAGAGTAAATACTTTCTGGAGTATCCCGCTTCCCCAAAACGGCATGGAAACAATTGTCGCAAACTATGACGGTCCGCTTTATATCGTTGTAGCCAAAACTCTATACAACAAGGTAGCAATCGAGAGTAATTTCCAAATTCCCCTCCCAACCGAATATTACGCCGCACATTTTCCTCTTTTTCCGTTATTAATTAAAGCCTTCGGTATCTTCACCAACTATCCGTACGCAATGCTTATAACCACTGTTCTTTCTTCTGCACTTGCGATCTATTTCTTTGAAAAACTCATCACACAATACGTAGACAAAAAGCATGTATTTTTCTTAACCTTGGTATTCTCAATATTCCCAGCAAGATGGTTAATCGTCCGTTCAACTGGCTCGGCCGATCCTCTATTTGTCGCCTCCATTATTGCATCTGTTTATTATTTCAAAAATAAAAACTACTGGCTGGCAGGGATTTGGGGAGCAGTTTCTCAATTTACAAAATCTCCCGGAATTCTCCTATTTGGGACCTACGCAATCTTTCTTTTTATTCCGATTCTCAAACACGGTCTCAAAAGTTTAAACATTAAAAAGACCTTTCCTTTACTTCTTATCCCATTTTCGCTTTTCCTGATATTTTTGATGTATTACTTTCTTATGGGAAATTTCTGGGCATATTTCCACTCAGGAGACAATATTCATCTTTTCTTTCCGCCTTTTCAAATCTTTAACTATTCCGCCCCCTGGGTCGGCACTTTCTGGCTTGAAGAAATCATATTTATTTATCTTCTTGGCGCAATTGGGGTTTATAAACTTTTTGAGAAAAAAGAATATGAGTTGGCTTCCTTTTCAGCATTATTTTACTTTGTAACACTTTTTATTGCCCATAGAGACCTTATGAGGTACGTTCTTCCGCTCGTTCCTTTCTTGTTTGTTGCCTATGCTGACTCCCTCGTCAAAAAGGAATTTAAAATCGCTTTTGGAATAATAATAATTCCGATTTATCTCTATAGCCTTGCTTTTATCTCCCAAAATGCAATGCCCATCGCCAATTGGGCACCATTTCTCTAAAAACCTCTTCAAGTTGAGAGTTTTTGACAGAAAACTAACCTTACAATGTATTCTATGGAAATTCCAAGGTATTGGCGTTTAGAACAACAAAGATATGGGCTTGTTGGAGAAGTATGTCCCCATTGCGACGCAAAAATATTTCCCCCAAGAGATATCTGTCTCTATTGCGGCGGAGATACTCTACACCAAAAAATGGTAGAAAATCTGGGTATGGGAAAAGTATCGGAGATAACTTCCGTTAACCAAAAAGGCAAATCTGGTGAAGAATCAATAGACTACACTGTCGCAACTGTCAGCTTGCGCCTGGGAGCTGAAGTAAAAACTATATTTGTAGGAAACCCGACTACTGTTTTTAAGGGATCTCTGGTTCGTGTTGAAAGCAGACTTTTCGACCCTAATACTGATTCAAGAGTCCTAATTTCCACAGAGCCAAATCTAACCAACTAAGGTTGAGTATGTCTCACATATTCTAAAGCAAGTGTTCTGAGATTGACATTAATATTTGAGATTTCCGTCACCGGCTCATAACTTGGGTTATCAGCCGCTTCTTCGCTATAATTTCTGTAACCTTCAACTATCTCCCTAATCCCTGCCCTGAAACTATACTTTATATCACTGTTATAAAGAATCTCAGTAAGGGGAATATAACGAAAATTGTTGAGTTTGAAACTTGAAAAACTTTCTATACCACTCAAACTCTTAGGAAGAGCAATATGATATCCAGCAACTCTCACATCGGCGATATCAAGGTACATAAATGGACTACTTCGACTGCTCACAACCCAGGAGGGGAATGTCATATTTATCGTGTCGTTAGTAAAGACCTCTTGTTGCAAAACTCTTTTTATGGAGTCTGTGACCAGTTCATCCTGTTTTGAATATCCCATCGGCAGAGAAACATTCCCGTACGGTTTACCAAAATCCAAACGCGGCGCATTATCATCAGCAACCAATATCATATCAGGATTGTCATAAGGAGTTATTATCAAGGCCGTACCAACTCTACGTATAATTCCCTCTTTTACATTGTGCACAATCCGATGCATTGTTGCTAAAGATGACTGAAACTTATGCGGAAGATCTTTATAAAATTCTTCCACCACAGGCTTTCTAGCATTTAAAAGAAGGGTCATAAACGTTATTGCCTCGGACAGTTTTGAATTGGGACCGGCAGCTTTAACAATACCCCTTTTCTGAATTAGTCTATGAACCTCGGCAATTGAAATCGGAAAATTATATTCAAATGCCCGAAATACTTTATCTACCGAACCGTAAGTTAGGTACGCCTTAATCGCTTTTAGCTCATACGAATCTTCTCTTTGTCCAATACTTGGGAATTTTTCTTTCATAAGAAGCAATGATGTTTGATTGTACTCCCGTGTTGCTATCAAATACTATCAGAATTTATCCGAGTAGTTTTTGAATCCAAGCTATTGCGGGAAATTTCCAGGTTTTCCAGATGATTGCGTTATACATAAAATAGTTATAGGGAAGGACCAAAAAGACGATGATAAATGGCAAAAGTATTTGACGATATCCTACTCCGAAAAGAACATCTCCAATAATTCCTGCAACAGTTTGGATAACAAGAGCACCTAAAGACGTACCATTAAATTGCAGAAATTTTGAAATGACAGCTTTCGTTCCTTCAATTTTCTTTTCCTTGAAAGTCCAGATATTATTTAGAATAAAATTGCTTACTATCGATAGTTCAACAGGGACGGACCAGGCAATTATACTTGGGCTTCCAAGAACCGTAAGAATTCTCAAAAATATTGCATTCACCAAATAGCCAATAAAGCCGACTGTGCCGAATTTTATAAACCTTTGTTTATCTTTAATTCCCAAAATAATGGCAAGCTTAAAGGTGGAGATCATTTCTTTCCAGTTAAATTTGGATTTTTCTTTGGTTCGGGAGGCAAATTCCAGAGGAACTTCCACGGTTTTTTTGGAATTTTTCAGCGATTGATACAAAAGGTCAACTTTATACGAAAACCTGTCCAAATCATGTAGTTTTTCAAGATCAATCTTATCCAAAACTCCTTTAACACGGGTTAATCTAAAACCAGTCGTAAGATCGTGAATTTTAAAGTTAAGAAGTACCAAACGGATAAACAAATTGCCAAAAAAGCTCACCGCTTTTCTACTTTCCGCCCATTCTTTAGGGACAGAACCTCCTTTTATATAACGGCTGCCAATACAATAATCTGCGCCTTTTAGATATGCGTCAACCATTGGTTTGACAAAACGGGGCGGGTGCTGAAAATCAGCGTCCATTTCCATTACTGCATTAGCATTAAGTTTGGAGACAGCATACTGGAAACCACGAACATATGCCCAGCCAAGTCCCGGCTTATCCTGCTCAATAAGGTAAATATTTTTATGACCTGTCGACGAAGTATATTTTTTGGAAGCTTCTTCAACAATTTCTTTAGTCCCGTCTGTTGAATGGTTATCAACCACCAGAAGTTCCATATTGGCCTCAATCTTCGGGAACTCATCATTAATAAGCACTTTAATCATTTCCCTTATATTTTCAGCCTCATTCCAGGCAGGCATTACTATAATAACCTTGTCCATATTACTTAATGATACAATACAGATATGAAAATAAGCAAAGCTTGGCCGGTCAAAGCCCTGGTAAGCAAAGCTTGGCCGGTCAAAGCCCTGGTAAGCAAAGCTTTTCCTCTGCGGATAGACATATTGACCTTGTTCCCTGAAATGTTTAATGGACCTTTTGGTGCATCCATTATCAAAAGAGCTGAAGATAAAAAGTTGGTTGATATCAGAATACACAATTTGAGAGATTGGGGTGAAGGAGAAAGAAAGGATGTGGACGATCACCCTTACGGAGGAGGTGTGGGAATGGTTCTCAGAGTTGATATTATAGATAAAGCTCTTAAGAAATTGCGGAAGAAAAAATCTAAAGTGATTCTTCTTGATGCTACCGGCGAAACATATACCCAAGAAAAGGCCAGAGCATTGTCAAAACTAAATCACCTGATACTCATCGCCGGTCACTATGAAGGTGTAGACCACAGGGTTCATGAACACCTTGTAGATGAGGTTATTTCCATTGGGAATTATGTTTTAACGGGTGGAGAAATTCCGGCAATGGTTCTAACCGATTCGGTCGTCAGGCTTCTTCCTGGAGTTTTGGGTAAGGATGATTCTTCTGTGGACGAATCTTTCAAAAACCCAAGTTACAAAGAATACCCCCAATATACCCGTCCGGAAGACTACAAACGTTGGAAAGTTCCGAAAATTCTTCTTTCCGGAAACCACGAAGAAATAGATAAATGGAGAGAGGAAAAATCAAGATCTTAACTGATTCAAGAATTCATCAGACATTTCTCTCCAAGATCCGAAACGCATTCCCAATCTTTCTTCCGTTTTTGCAGTACTTAAACCCCCAAAAAGCGGCCGGGGGGTTCGTCCCGGAACTTTTAAAAACTCCGCCATCAAACCTTTCTCAACCTCGACTTCTTTACCCGCATATTTCTCCAGAATATACTTACCGATTTCATAGGGAGAGGTTGTATCCGATGAAACTATGTGGAAAATTCCTGACAGGTTGTCATTTATAATTTTTGATAGTGGATCTAGCAAATCGTCAACAAAAAGTACACTCTGAACCTGGTCTGAAAAAAGTGGATACAGTTTATGTTCACTATACAAATTGAGTAAATTCCTTGCCCAATCTGATTTCAACTCATACTCTGCAGCTCTGAAAGGGTAGCTTAAACGAACCGTCGCTGCTTTTGATAATCCATTTTTTACTTCCAACTCCGCCTGTACTTTAGTCCAACCGTACCACCCCATTGTGGAATCTAAACTTACAGGCAATTTAGAATCTTCAGAATATGGACCCGGGTTAGAAATTGTTCCAGGAAAGACGAAGTCTGTGGAAATCTGAATCAAGAAAATATTGTTTTTTTTACATGCATTAATAATATTTTTCACCCCATTAACATTCAGTTTCCATGTCAGGCCTTCCTTATTCCCCCTCTGGGATTCAGCCACGTCCACATTGGTAAAAGCCGAGAAGTTTATTATCGTATCAAACTCATTCTCCCCGAAATATCTTTGGACCGATTCCACACTCGTAATATCAACTGTCTTTTCATCAACAGAGACAGCCTCAAATTCATCGCCTGCTAAATCCACAAGTCTTGAGGCAATCATACCGCTTCCCCCTACAACACATACTTTTTTAAGTGGAGATGACATTTTTAAGATGCGAACTTTTCCGGAAAAATATCCCGTAATTTCGGATTGTTTTTATCTCTATCAGAAAGAGTTGGATTTTCAACTGGCCATTTAATATTGAGGTCCTGATCGTCCCAGGCCACCCCTTTTGCCTTACTGTCATCCCAATATTCATCCACCAAATAAAGATAATTTAGATCTTCCTCGCCCAAGACGCAGATAGAATTTCCGATTCCGCCTTTGGGTAAGAATATGGCCTGTCGGAGAGAATCTTCTTTAGTGTTATCTATAGTTATATATTCAACTTTTCCAAATGTCGGAGATTCTGGCCGCAAATCTACAATAGGAGCGTATAAAATTCCTGTGACGGGATAAATCAGTTTGTTCCAATTCTCCGTATGAATCGCACGAATTACCCCAGGATGACTCATTGAATGGCTCCATTGCACAGGATTAAAATCAATACCCGTTGCCTCTTTCAGATCTTCTTTCCTGAATATCTCATGGAAAAAACCCCTTCCGTCAATTTTTATGGGGCGTTTTATCAAAACTACTCCAGGAATTGACGTTTTACTAATATTGGATGAATCGTCTTTCATTAGATTTTATTATTTGCTATTAAATCACTATATAATTCAAGACGTGACATTGCAGCCAGAAAATAAGCATCGTCGCATTTACTAACAAGGTCGTTGATTTTAGAAACCGGCCACAGAACAACTCCCTTTTCTTCCTCTACTATTTCATTCTCAGCTATTCCGGCATATTTATCTTTCAATTCAACGGTTACCGCATAAAGACTTGGCTTATTATTTGTCATACCTCCATCCGGACTGATCCTGCCCAATGAAGTAATTTTGTCTATGGTGGCGGCACCTTCCAAAATATTTATTTTTAGTTCGTTTTTAAGGGATCTAACTATAAAATCCAAAAGTCCCTCGTTAAGATTGGAAAATCCTCCGGCAAGTGCGTATTCAATTCCTCCCATAGGGAATTTTTCTTCCCGGATGACGGCCACATGGCTAACTTTATTATCTTTCTTAACTAATAAAAGAAGTTTTGACCCTGACTTCGGTCCCCTGCCCCAGGAGTAAAAACCATCTACAATCTTTTTATCCCCATCTCTTTCCACCTCAAACCAGGAAGCAATTCCGTATATCCCATACGGACGGTCAGCATGCTCAATTTTAACCAGAGATAAAATTCGATCTCCGTTAATCCTGTCTTCCCTACTTGCCAAATCCTCCACATAACCGAAGGTAGATGAATCTTTACCCAATTCCTCTATTTCATTTTTTATACTATCAGTGCTGTTTTGATACCACTCTTTATTCGCCAGATTTTTCATCACAATCTTATACCGGATTAAGTGTTCTTCAACAAAATCCTTTTGTCCAATTTTCTCAGACGGAACTTCTACATTATTTTTGTCAATATTTTTGAAGGTAAACTTGGTCTTGCCAGAAACTCTATCCAAGGATATTAAGGCAATAATTTTTTTTGTGGAATCGGAAATCACATCTTTTTTCTCAAGAAGTGGCCGCCACCAATCCTCATTGTTTTTGTACCACTCTATTGTTTCTTTTAGACCATCATCAAAATCGTCTCTCCCGATTTCAGGCTTCCAACCTAACTCAGTAATTATTTTTGTTGCGTCAATCGCATAGCGTCTGTCATTGCTGTGCCTATCGGGTACATGATTTACCATAGACTCGTCTGCACCATACAAACCAACCACTTTTTCGGCTATATAAGCATTACTTCTATCATTATTCGTACCAATCAAATACGTTTCTCCTTTTTTGCCTTTCTGTAATATGGCATCTATCGCAGAGGCATGATCCATCACATGGATCCAATCGCGCACGTTTCTTCCGTCCCCATGTACAGGAACCTTCAAGCCGTCAATTAAATTTGTAACAATTATTGGAATAAACTTTTCCGGAAATTGGCGGGGTCCGTAATTGTTTGAGCAGTTGGATATTGTAATATACATGCCAGTTTTTTCATAAAAGTCTAAAACAATACTATCCGCCTCGGCCTTAGAAAGAGCATAAATATTATCCGATTTTGGAGAATAAGGAGTTTTCTCGGTAAATTTACTTCCAGAATCGAGAGGCAGCTCACCGTAAACCTCATCTGTCGAAATGTGGTGGAATCTGGGAACTCCGGCTTTCTTGGCCTCCTCTAAAAGGGCTAGCGTTCCATGGACATTTGTATGCCAATATTTTGCCGGATCAAAAATACTTCTATCGACATGGCTTTCTGCGGCGAAATGGACTACGGCATCCACACCCTTCATGGCGTCAGAAACCTTAGCTCTATCATTAATATCCGCCTCAACAAATTCTATCTTACTCATTATGGGTGTAAGATTTTCGATATTCCCAGCATAGGTTAAAGCATCAATTACCCTAATTTCATCCTGAGGGTACTTATCTAACCAGTAGTAAACGAAGTTTGAGCCAATGAACCCAGCTGCCCCTGTTACAAGAAGTTTCATAATTCAGGTTAAATTATACACTCAAGTATGTTTACGGCGTAGACGAAACATATTCATGGGTGTTTACGGCGTAGACAAAACATACTCATGGGTGTTTACGGCGTAGACGAAACATACTCATGGGTGTTTACGGCGTAGACGAAACATACTCATGTATGTTTATCGGCCACATGACTTGCGCCCCAACTATCAGGTTTGGTTTTTGCCTTGAAGCCATTTCCGTTTACCATTCCCACGACTTCTTTTATCATGTCGCGTGTTGGCCCAAGTGGCCCCACGTCAATGTGCACTTCCAAATCATATTTGGAAGAAGGAACCAGAGAACGGAGAATTGGAACCACTTCTTGCGCAGTAAAAAGAGACATCAGTGTTTCAGTATAGATTTTTTCCCTTAAGATCGGCTTTTTTTCCACCCTCTGTCTTCTCCAGAAATATCTGGCTCCTACTCCAGCCCTGTGAACAATTAGCGCTGTTACAAAATCTATAACATTTTTACCGTCAACTCTTTTTGCTTGTGAATCAGAACCTATTACAACACGGTAAAATCTGTCCGGCTCTTCGTCAATAAACTTTGATATTTCCGTTACCGCTTCTCCGGGAGTCAGGCTTCCCAAGGTCGGGCTAGTAAATTTTTCGTCTTTAATCACCATACAGGCTCAAATTATACCTTCAAAGAGAAGGGTGATCAATCTTGGAGAGTCTTATCTAAAAACTCAATGATTTCAAATACTCTCTGAATTTTCCATTCAGATCCGGGTGTTTTAAGGCAAATTCAACTACAGTCTTGAGATATTCTAATTTATTTCCGGTGTCATAATACTTCCCGTCTTTAATTTCTATTCCAAGGACATGTTTACCATCCTCAAGCATTAATTTAAGAGCGTCGTTATAGTAAAACTCCTGACCTTCCTTCAAATCGGACATCGCCTTATCCAAGTAGTCAAAGATGTCAGGTGTAAATAGAAATCCGGAAACCGTCGCCAGGTCTGAAGGAGCATTTTCCCTACCTGGTTTTTCTATAACCACGTTGGCATCGATTATACCCGGTTCTAGTTCTTTTCCCCCGACAAACCCGTATCTTTCATAGTCCTCATCTTTAACCGCCTTAATTCCCGACATGCAACTATAGCCATATTTTTCGTATGCAGCGATAAGTTGTTTAAATCTGGATGGAGAAGCAACAATAAAATCATCGCTCCATGTATAAATAAATGGTTCGTTGCCAATAATTTCGCGGGTATTGAGAAGCGGTGTGCCGTTTCCGTATGGCCCCTTTTGCCTCACATATACAAAATTAGCCATATTGGCAATTTTTTCAACTTCTTCCAAAAGCGGACGCTTCTTTTCTCCGCCCATCTTCAAATTTTCAATAAGATCCAGATTTGGATAGTCAAAATGATCCTCAATTGTCCTCTTATGATATCCTGTAACGATAACTATATCCTTAATCCCGGCGTCCACTAATTCTTCAACAACATACTGAATCACTGGTTTATCAACTATCGGAAGCATCTCTTTGGGCATGGCTTTTGTCTGGGGCAAAAACCTTGTTCCAAACCCGGCTGCAGGAATTACTGCTTTTGTTATTTTCCCCATTGGTAGTAATTGAAAGTATATTTGCTTATCAGCGCAAAATCAAGGTAAAGAGGATTGTCAGCCCCAAGATGGACATTGCCAAATATTCCACAAAAACCTCAAAATGAAGGTCTTTATGCAGATAATGATGGACTATTCCCCAGGATACATAGGAAACCGCAGTGGCAATCGCGATTCCAACCTGAAAATTCTTGTTATAAGAAAAGAGAATCAGCCCTGCAAAGCCTGCAAGCAGAATGCCAAAAAGAGAAAAGTAGTGAGGTAGATGTTTTGTTAAATCTCTCATAATGTTATTTATAATGTTATATAAAATTCATCCTCTGAGATTCTTTGAATAGCTTACGGTTTCTTAAATCGTGTCCATCTCTTCTGACAGAATTTTATATATATTTTCTAGATTATTTGCCCTGCTTTCAATATTAATATTACAGCCAAAATCATACCAAGGTATGCCAGATGTGCTAGAGTTCTGCCACCTATCCTTGCGATTCTTTTTCTTCTAACCACAATCAAATCTATCGATAAAGCCAGAAGAAGTAGACCAACTACTCCCAAAGACACATTCTTCGTTGAAGTGAAGGGTGAAACCTCTGCCGGTGGGGACGTTGCACCAACTTGAGAAACTACCATAGGTGTGGGAGAAGGTGTAGGTGACACCTGGGGTTCTTGAGAAACCGCTTGCGCTTTAGCGACAGGTATCTGTGAAGTCTCGGCAAGGGGCGCGCCAAAAAACTGAACGATAAGAGTTGTATCAACTCCCAACAAACTTCCCTCAACAACCCCTACTCCAATATCTTTGTAATTCGGACTAAGCATATTTTCTCTATGTGATGGAGAATTCATCCAGGCAGTTACAGCAGAGGAAGCGTCAGGAAAATCCCTCGCTAGATTTTCTCCTGCATACTGATATTTATATCCAAAACGGATGAAAAAACTCCAAGGACTTGTGCCGTCAGGTGCAAAATGCGCCCAGTAACCTTTGGCAAGCATATCATTGCCTTTGGCAAGAGCTGCCGCATCTAGAACAGAACTTTCATTCAGAGGATTTAGACCGTTTGTAACTCTTTGCTCATTTGTTAAACGAATCACCTCACTTGGAGAAATATTGGCTGCGTATCCAAGAACTTTTGGAAAAGTTTTCTGGGCAAAACCAAGAATTATCTGAAATGAAATTAGAAAAAAGGACAAAAGAAGCAGACTTTCAGCGTGTAGCAGCCTCGCTTTTTGATTATTACTTTCGTGAGGCACGAAGATGTATTCGAGCAGTTTAAAAAAGGACATTAGTTAAATATTAGCACAAGCCTAAGACTAAATGTTTTGGATATGATGTTCAAAATCAGTCATTTTTATATCCTTCAGGATGGTCCTTGTGCCAAAGATATGCAGTCTTGACAATATCCTCAAGATTATATTTAGGTTCCCAACCCAAAGATTTTTTAATCTTTTCATTATCTGCAAAAAGAGTGTTTGCATCCCCTTCACGGCGTGGGACAATCTTAATTTTAACCTCAAGTCCTGTAATTTTTTTTACAGTATCGATAACCTCCTTATTTGAATAACCTCTTCCAAGTCCCACGTTGTAAAAATCACTTCCGGCTCCCCCAAATAGATTCTCAAGTGCTTTTGAGTGAGCACCAACCAAGTCCAATACATGAACATAATCCCTGACACAAGTTCCGTCAGGGGTCTCGTAATTGTCTCCAAAAAGGGTAAACTCCTCCCCTTTCAGAGCCTTTTTAATGATATTAGGGATCAGATGACTCTCTTCCGGATGATCTTCCCCAATACTTCCGTCAAGTGCAGCACCGGCTGCATTAAAATAACGAAGCGCCACAAATTTGATTCCATATGCAGTATCATAATCTTCCAACATCCTTTCCATAATATATTTTGTCTCACCGTAAGGGTTTAGCGGATTTTTAAGATCTTCTTCTTTAATAGGAACCCGGGTTGGATTGCCATATACCCCTGCAGACGAGGATAAAATAATATTTGACACTCCGTGTTCTTTCATTAAATTCAGAAGATTTGTAAAGCCAATGACATTATTCACGTAATATTTGGCAGGATCGCGAAAGGATTCACCCATTTGAATAAAACTCGCCATGTGGATTACTCCGTCAAACTTTTCAGAGCCAAGGAGAGAATCAAGCTTATCTTCTTCAGTCACCAGATCTATAATCTCCAATCTATAATCTTTAATCGCCTCCCGATGGCCTTGGGATAGATTGTCCAATATAACAGGTTCAAAACCCTTATCTAAAAGTTCGCGAGCCATAAAGGATCCTATATAACCTGCGCCTCCGGTAACCAAAATCTTTTTCGTCATATTAGGTTAAGTTCTTCAAAATATACTCTAATTTTTTTGGGGAGTATTGGTAAAAATTTATAAACAATATATATCACAAGGGCAGATCCTCCCGCATCTATTAAAACGTCGCGGGGGCTTGCGTCGCGTCCTTGCGTAAAGGATTGATGAAACTCGTCCGTTGTACCATAAAAAGTAGCAAATACTACCGCCCAGATGGCAGCTTTCTTTTTTGGCACACCCTCGCCAACCAAAGCACGGAAGGTAAGAGTAGCGAGAGCACCGAAAAGAAGAACATGGCCGATTTTTTTAACAATAAAATCCTGCCAGTAAACCTTTGAGGCGACAAAAACAGAACCGGAAGAAAAGCGAAAAATCAAAGCCGCCCATGCAATCGGCGGCAACCAAAGTCCAAGTCTAAAGAGAAACTTGTTCATCTAGAAGATAATTATATCGCGTCCTGCCTCCCTTTTTTAATAGCCAAATAAATAGCACCTCCGATAAACAGAGACCCTGAAGCTACAAGAGACAATGCGAATATTGGTAAACTATTTTTTCCTGGTTCTGACATGTCTGAAGTATTTGGAAACGCAGTTTGGATAGAATCTGCGGCGGATAGAACTTGTGACTCACCAGAAGAAGCTGAAGGTTCGGCCAAAGGTTCCGCTGAGATTGATGGAGCCGGGGTTGAGGTTACCCGAGGAGTGGGTGTAAGAGTCTTAAGCGGAGTCGGAACTAAAGTTGGAGTAGGATTCGAAGTGGGGACAAAAGTTGGCGTGGGTGTAGGAGTCGGGAGGTTTACAGTAACCGCAATCGGATTACTATCAGAGTATGAAGAACAACTTGCTGTATATCTTCTTAATTTTAAGGTATAGCTGCTGTTATCAATAATGTTATCGTCGCCGATTTTTGTAACCAAAGTTATTGCGCTAGTACTTGAATCAGAAACCGAAAAATAATTTTTGCAATCTTCTCCTGCAGTAATTTTGATCCAGTCGCCGGAACTGCCCTTCATGTATCCGAAATATTGTTTTCCGGACTCCTTTTGCCAGGCAATCCGAAAATAAGACGCACTCGGCAAATCGGTTATCTCCGCACTAACCGCAATCTCTTCCTCGTTGGAAGTAATATTATTCTCCGGAAGATCAAGAAGTTTCATTGAAAACGCCGCTAGAATCTTGTCTGTAAAAGTCACAAAGGTTACCAGAAAAATAAAGAATATAAGAAATAATAATATTCTATTTGTCATGGGATATTCACAATACTTAAGTTTAGAAATAAAGAAACTAAATTACAACTGCTTATCTATTTTTAGAGGGTACGAAGAAAACTAGTTATATATTTTTGCTTGAATTATAGTCCAACTTGAATAATGATCATTCAAAGAAGCATTCATTGCTCCCGGATACCAAGGATCGTTTATCCTGAAAGAATCTCCGTCAACAGATCTTAGGACTACCCAATGATCTGAATAGTGGCAGTTAGATCCACCATTACATGCCGGCCCGCCATTAATGGAAAGTCCCGCAATCACAGCATGTCCTGCATTAAGAGCGTCCCTAAGTTGCGAAAGAGAAGGGTTGTTGTAGTCGGTAGCGGCGTGTCCGTTGGCGCTAGGTCCGGGTGAATTAAATAGAGCTGTATTTGAAAAGAAATTTCCGGCATTTCCTGCTACATCCGCAGGAGTAGTATTTCCTCCGTAGTGGGTAACAACCATCGCGTATGACGTAATAAGGCAACCCACTTGCCACATTGAGTAAGAAGATAAACCGATTAAATTATTTCCCCAATCCGAATCCCTCTGATTATAATATTTTCCCCAAGAATCAGACAAATCCTGATGAGGAATAATTCCACCGCCTCTTGATGTTGCAAAGTTAGAAAGAGCTGCAAGCTGTGCTTTTGCCTGATTCAGAAGTTGCTGATATTTGGATTCATCGTTCTTAGTAGCTATTAAAAGATTGTTCTTGGCCGTTTTTTGATTGTTCAAACTTGCCTGTTGAACCTGAAGAGTTTTTTGCAAATCTTCCTGACTGGCCTTCTGTCCCTGATATAAAGTTTGAGCATCCTGAAGCTGCCCCAAAAGACTCTGGTCTTCCTGCTGAATTTTTTCCAAATAGTGGAATCTGGAGAAAGCGTCGCTGACGTCTGTCGCGGAAAGAACAAAGAAAAAATTATCCTCAAACCTGGAGAGTTTATATGTTTCAACTGCCCTTGATGAAAATGCGGCAGTTAAACTTGTTACTGATTGACCAAGCTGATCAAGCCTCCCCGCCAAAAGAGATATTTGAGCCTCCGTCTGAGAAATTTTAAGAGTGGTTAACCTAATCTGCGCATTAAACTGGGCAATCTGATTGGAGAGAGTATTTGCTTGATCATGCAGTTGGTTTACCTTCTGCTGACAAAGATCTGAAAGTTTTGTTAGACAGGCAGAGTCATTCTGATTACAGGTACTATCGCAGGAATCTTGCGCCTTAATGTTTGAGGCCAAAAAAAGAAAAATTATCGTAAAGAGGATCGGAAGTAAAATTTTCTTAGCATTTAATTTCATTGCAAGACGTACCTCTCGGGTTGGCAAAGATACATTATACAACCACACATCTTTACCTTGCCTTCTTAACTCTGGTAATGGCCAGAAGGCTTCCGGAAAGTGCCAGGAATAATCCAAAAAAAAGTTCTACTGCAAGAATTATCCCAAAAAGCTCAGAAAGTCCCAAAATTCCATTGGGAAGGACCGGAATTTCTCCAAAATAAGAAACAACAGTCGGAGCTGCATATAAAATTGTTATAAAAGAGATCAACCAACCCATAAACACTCCAAAAATCGCATAAATTACAGCTTCCATTATGATAGGACTACTGATAAAACCTCTAGTAGCCCCAATTAAATTAAGAATCTCCATTTCCTCCCTCTTATTGGCCATTCTCATGCTAATTATGATTAAAAGAACTACCAAAGATGTTATTGCCAGCATGCCGACAAAAATAGATCCCCCCATTTTGACATAAAGTGTAATTGTATTAAGCCTGGTAACAACATCTTTAAGACTAGATTCGCCTCCAAGGGCAGCAGTAAATCCGACGGAGTCAACAATACCGTTTGCTTTTATTTGATCTATAACACTTTGAGCGTAGGACAGATCTGCAACCGAAAACTCCAAAGAAGCCGGAAAGATGGATGGACTAACAAGTTGTCCTAAAAGCGGATTGTCGCTAGTCGCTTTCTGATAAATAGATAATGCTTCTTCTTTACTCACATATTTGACGTCTTTTATGCGACTGTCAGATTGAAGACTGTGTTGCAAATTCGCAACGTCAGCATCAGAGACGCCATCTTTCAAAAATGCGATAACTTGAGGTCTGGTTTCAAAATACGAAATGAGTCTTGACGAAGAATATACCAAAACAGAGACAGTAGTTGCAACAAAAAAGGTTAAGGTTAGAACAAAAGACGCCGCTAATGCCTGAAAAGGGGAGCGCCTTATATAACCCAATGCGGTCTTCAGATGAATGCTAAACATAATTTAAAATACTAAGCTTTAGGTTCTATCTCAGATTTCTGATTTTTGGTCTTATTTTCCATTTTACCACCTACAATATTTATAACTCTTTTCTTATGTTTTTTTACAATCTCCAAATTATGTGTTGCCATTAATATAGTTTTCCCTTCTTCGTTTATTTTTTGAAAAAGCTTCATCAAATCGTCTGACGTTTGCCAATCAAGATTACCAGTAGGCTCATCTGCCAGAATGATTTTAGGGTTTACAGAAAGAGCTCTGGCCAAAGAAAGCCGCTGAAGTTCGCCTCCAGAAAGTTGGGATGGAAAAAGGTTAATTTGGCGCGAAAGACCTACCAACTTCAAAGCGTGTTTCACCCTTACATCCCATTCTGTCTTAGAAAGTCCGATAACTGCAAGCGCCACCTGTACATTCTCATCAACTGTTCTTTCTGGTAAGATCTTGAAATCCTGAAAAACTACACCCATCTTTTGCCTGAAACTTGGCAAGTCTTTTAGTTTAAGCTTGCCTACATCGGTTCCATCCACAATCACTTCTCCAACATCAGGTACAATTTGTCCCAAAATGAGTTTTAAAATTGTGGTTTTCCCGGCGCCAGACGGACCTGTAATAAAGACGAATTCTCCATCCTTCACTTCAAATGAAATATTATCGAGAGCTACTATCGAACCAAACCTCTTTGTAACCTTATTCAGTTTAATCATTAATTAAGCTTACCAGAAGAAATGAAATTTGACCAGAAAAAGTTATTGAACCACCTGGACTTTAGCAACGTCAATCAACCAGCCTGCTTTTTGAGAAGCAAGAGTTTGCCCCCAAACCTGAACATTTTTGCCAACAAAGATGCCCAGGTCAACCACGCTCGAAGTTAAATAAACATTGTTTACGGGGCCTCCCTGCCTCTCCAGATGATAAGTTCCTTCGTTACCAATTCCACCCTCTTTGAGAAGTCCTGTTGCAGTATCATATTTTACGCTAGGATCCAAAACCCCAGCCTCGGTTGATGTAACTTTAACTCCAGGAGCTGCCAATTTAGTGTAAGAAGTGCCACCCGCTAATTTTTGGGAAACTGTCCAGGCAACTGCCACACCAACAATTACAATTAACAAACCACCCGCTACATACGGCCAAGATTTTTTAGAATCCATGCCTTTTATCCTTCCTAGAATATACCACACTTGTAAAGACAGGGGAAGGCTATTTTTGAGTCCTTAACTCAGCATCAACAAATTCATCTATTTCCCCATCCAAGACCGCTTCAGTATTACCTGTCTCAACATCTGTTCTAAGATCTTTTACCATTTTATAAGGATGAAGAACATATGAGCGTATTTGATTTCCCCAGGAGGCAGGGCGATAATCCCCTTTTATTTCTTTTTTCACTCCCTTTTCGATTTCTTGTTGCCTTAGCCAAAGTTTTCCTCTTAGAAGATCCAAGGCAATTTTCCTGTTTTGTTCCTGAAACCGTTCGGATTGAGCCGTAACTACAATTCCAGTCGGGATATGAGTAAGCCGTACCGCCGTTGAAACCTTATTTACGTTCTGCCCACCATGTCCGCCTGAATGAATAAACTGCCAATCTAGATCTTCATCCTTAATCACAATGTCCTTAAAATCAACATCTGTTAGTTCTGGCATGACCTCGACAAGAGCAAAAGAAGTTTGGCGAAGCTTATCGGCATTAAAAGGAGATTGACGAACCAGGCGATGTGTTCCCGCCTCACCCTTAAGATACCCATATGTATAATGCCCAATAACCTTAAATGTCACACTCTTAATTCCGGCTTCCTCCCCGGCGGTATAGTCCAAGGTTTCTGATTGCCAACCTCGTCTTTCGCAAAAGCGAAGATACATTCTAAAAAGCATGCTCGCCCAGTCCATTGCCTCAGTTCCCCCCTGACCAGCATGTATAGAAACTATTGCATTTTTATTGTCATATGGACCTGAAAGAAAAGAAACAAACTCAAGTTTGGTCAACTTTTCTTCCGCTTTTGCCATTTCCAACTCATCAGGAACCTCCTTGAGAATTTCCAAGGTCTCAGATAAATCTTCAACTTCCTTTACCTCATCTTTCAGATCAGAAAGTTCCTGCATGATACCTCTCGCATGCTCGGGACCACTCCACAAATCAGGTTTTGCAGATTCGACTTCCAATTCGATAATCTTTTTTTTCTTATCACCAAACCTAATTGCCTCCTTTAGATTTTTAAGCCTTAAAAGTAATTCTTCCATATCTCTCCGTAGTATAAATTACCGGTAGTATTAATGCCACGTTATCTTTATAGATTTGGATTATGGAGCACAAAATAAAGATTTCACCTTTTTCAAGTCAGACGGATTCAGACTTTGAAGGGTTTCGATAGCATTCTGAATGGAAATATTTTCTTTTGCAGCAGAAGAAGGAATTTGGTTTTGCACTCCCAGAACTTGGATAAGTTTACTCCTTCCGGAATCGAGAGCGATTGAAATCGGCGCGGGAGCATTTTTCCACCCAATAAGACTAGTTAAAGCAGTTCTTCCGCCAATCAACAAGAATCCTTCAAGTAGTAGAGCTAGTAAAAACCCAAAAAAGACCCCAAAGACCACTCCTTTAAACGACCAATCAACATAATGCCTTCTGAATTGAGCCATCATAAGGATCAAAAGAAAAACAAGAAATACTATTGCCCCAACCTGAAGATAAGTAAACGGAATAACATAATTTCCAAAAGTAAGATTAAATCCTCCAGAAAGTGTATTTAGGACAGAATTCATAGCAACTCATTTTAGCATCTTGAGCCAAAGAGAACCAAACGAATTGGTTTAAGGAGTGGCTGTAGGGGTGGGGCGAACCGATGCTACTGGAGTAGCAGAGGCCTGGGGTTTAGGAGTAGCCCCCTTCTTGAGACCTGTAATAATCACTACATCGTACGTTGTTGATGCGGAAGTTTGAGTAACAACACTTTGATAAATTGCGTTTAGCTTATGTGTTATCTCCGCCACAACTCCGCTATCCAGGGAGCTGGAAAAGGTTACTGTTGTGTCGGTTGCATTTGTAGTCGGTGCATTTGTGGCTTTTACATTTGTATATCCCAAAGCCTCAAGTTGTTTTTGTAAATAACCGGCTTCGCCCGCTATCCCCGTACCATTTTGAACTTGGATCTGAATTTTACTTTTATCTACCGACGCAGAAGGAGAAGCAGCCGGAGTAGCTTCCGGTGCAACAGTCGCATTGTTAGTTGTAGTACCGGCCAAATTATCATAAGGTGTCGGCTCAGTTGCAGCTGATTGTTTCTGACCTGTTGCACTCTTATAAATTACAAATCCTAATATTCCAATTAAAACCAAAATCCCGATTACCAAAAGAGTTCTTGCACCATTGGATTTTTTTGGTTGTCCTACTGAAGGAAATGAAACACCCGAAGTTTCCTGAGGCATTGAATTTTGAGATTGACTTTCGTTTTGGCCTTCCATATAAGTAGTGCGCAAGTATAAACTCTGAGTTTAGTGGTTGTCAAGTACATGTCCTGGCCACCTACATAACGTACAGTTTGTCTCCTTTCTTTTCCTGTAAGTTTTGTAAGTACTGCATGGGTGTTTTGTAACCCAAAGACTGGTGGT
>JAJYIG010000072.1 GCA_021790215.1 bacterium | reverse complement strand
CAGTGGTATACACAATGACTTAGCTTCTTGAATTCCATACTGTCTACAGTATGGGACAAGAGGACACTGGATGCAACTCCATCTCACGAGCTTACGCTCGGAGATTTAAGTTAGGAACTAATTAAATCTAATTAAAACAAGGTGGATTAGTTCGTAATCCACCTTGATACTACCATAGCTTATGCCTTTATTCAACTATTCGCTATTAAAAAAACTTGTCATTGGAAACATCAGCACCAAGCAGCCCATCAAGATATCCCTTTACGATTTTATTATGTTCCCAGCTTCTACAGAATGACGAATTGCACCATTCGCTCCTCATTTTGCGGAAATAATTCATTGCATCAATATTGCAATTCGGCAAATCAGCAATGTTGCAAATTGATAATTCGTGAAATCTGTATTCGGCTAGCGTTAGACATGGATATATATATCCATCTGGGGCTATCAACTGATAAGCAAGGCATACGAAACATTCATCCGGCTTTTCAACAAAAACATCTCTGGGTTTAGTAATATCAATAAGTCTGCTTAAGCCACCGTCTATTAGCTGGGAAAACAGACTCACATTACTTTTTCTGCGAAGAAAATACTCCAGACCTTCGCATTTCTTGAACTCATCCTTAAGATTAGCCAAAAGAGTGATCAGCTGTTCTTTATCGGGCAGGAAAGTGACATTTTCTTCGTGGAGCTTTTGCGTTAATTGCGTCGGATAAGACATCAAGAAGGCCGGCTTGAATTGAAGATGCATCCTTTCAAAAGCCCTGCTGTCGTTCTTATATCTCAGATACACCTCTTTTATAAAAGGAACAACATCCGACATATTCTTCCTATAAAAAAGAAAATGTATCCCCACGTGAGGAATCTCCACGCAATGTTTCAGATAGAATTCAATATTGTCTAAAACTTTCCAATATACTTCAGCACTCCTTCCGGAGTATTTTCCATCCTCAACTGAATATACTGAAACCCTAACCCAATCAATGCATTTTCGCCATAAACCATCAGGTATAATAACCCCGTTGGTTATTAAGCCGATTTTAACACCTGGAATTTTGGCGAGTTTTGAAACAGCCTTGTCAAAACTTGGATAGACAGTAGGTTCGCCACCGCCAGCAATCGTTATTGCTTTTGGTTTTATGAATCTACCGATATTATCCAGCGCCTCAAAAGGGATTTCTTTATCGCCCAATCCCCGAAAATGACAATTCGGACAATCCAAACAGCACTTATCAGTAAGCTGAAGCTCAATATGTCCAGCTCGACACAACAAACCCTTGCTCGCATCTGACGAATCCAGAACGCATCTCTTTTTCCTAATCAGCTCTAGATGGTTCAGAATTCTGTTTTTATCGGTTGCAACATTTGCATAGACCATTGGTAGTCTCCTTATATCCATATTATTCAGAACCAACTAAAGTTAATTGACATATAGTTTTATGAAAGTCTCGTTTCTGAACTTTTATTCATTTTTTAAGGAATGTTAAATAATAACCATATTTTGTATAAAAGTCAAAATAATTTTTCCAGTTCCGTTTCCCACCACCCACACCAAAAAACAAGGCCTAGCAAACTTTGTTTTTTATCGAGCACGGAAAGCCAGATGATCTTCGCCATGTCAATCTCGCTATTTTAGTTCTAACTTCCCACCACCTTAAACAAAAACAAGGCTTATTTCAGCCTTATTTTTGTATCCGCACGGAATTGTGAATGATGTTAGAACTATATTTATGAATAGAAAAGAATATATCTACATTCCAGATTTATCATAGTTACCCCACTGTGTTGCTCACTATTTATGCAACTTATTTTTTGCGTTTTCCCAAGCTGACATGTATTCTTTTTCCTTCTTTGGAGCAACCAACATAAACCATTCAAACATTTTTTCACCCTTCCCTGCCTTTTCAGCCAGCAGGAATTGTCTTCTCAAGGCTAATGAATGTGCCCTCGTTCTGCTTTCTTCTGAAAATTCTTTTTCCTCCAAAAAACCTTTCTTTGACCTCAGCCATGATTCATATATTTCATGTTCAACAACAAATGAAAGTATATCCGTATAATCTTTTCCATTTAAATTAAACTTGGAGGTATCAATGGCAATTTCAAGATTGGTCAGATATTTTTCAATTCTCTGATCCTCTTCCCTTACTTCATTTTTCACAAATACTATTGCAGGTATTTTTTCAAACGCTTTACTTTTTTCTTCGCCCAAAGATTCAGATAACCAATCCATAAATTGCTGATGGTTAAAATGTCTTACCCTGCCCTTTGCCAATTCATAAAATGATTCCATGGCTTTGCCCGTCTTGCCTTCTATTTTATGAGGTGGGTTTATGAAAGTTGATTCAAGTGTTTTATATTCCATATTTTTAGTATAGCACCCACATTTCAAAAATAAAAAAGATGTAAGTTAGAACTAAAAAAGAGGCTTTTATAGCCTCGATATATCCACCTTTTTAAAGTCTAGAATTTAAGCAAACTTCTTTTCCAACTTTTCTACTCGGTATTCCAAGTCTTTATGTTCAAATTTATCCACCTTTTTGTTCAATTCAGCTTTAATTTCCGAAACATCAGTTCTAATTTCATCAATCTTCGTCTCAATCCCGCCCATTTCTGCTTTCAAATCAGCTTTAAATTCTGTTCTTAATTCAGTAAAACCATTCTGAACCATCGAGGCCAGATCATCTAGAGTTATTTCTTTTTTTGTCGCATTATTTTTATCCATAATCAGATTTTATAATATCATCAGCTTCACGTCAAACGCCGGTTCTGACATCCCACCACCCCAAACAAAAACAAGGCTTATTTAGCCTTATTCCTGGCCTAGCACGGAATTGTAAAGGACGTTAGAATTATTTTTATGAAAAAAAAAGGTATGTTTATATTCTGGATTTAAGGAATTAACATTTTTGAGAACTAATTTATCAAAACAGGTTTAATTTCCGTATTAAGCCCTATTTTCATCAATATATCTTTTAGACCATCGGCTGTAAGATTTTTTTCTTCATCAACAGTTGTTATCACCGACAATATTCCTTTACAGCCACTCATTAAATGCTCATTTTCAAGATATACCAATACTTCTTTTGCAATATTATCTGCTGGGTCAATAAATGAAATTTCTGGATAAAGTTCTTCAAAATAGCTTTTCAAAAAAGGCAGATGCGTGCTTGATAAAGTCATAACATCGATTTCAGAGTCAATCTTTAATGCCGCATCAATCACGTTTTTAATTACCTGACTCGTTTTTTCTTTATCGGTCTGGAAGGTGCCAGGTTCAACCAGCGCTACCAAATCAGAGGCATTGATTTTTGCGATTTTAATTTGCTCAGGTATGTTTTTACTTTTTATAAAATTATCTATTTCAGGACTTTCTACAGCTCCTTTGGTAGCAAGAATTCCGATGTGATTAGTCTTGGTAAGACTGACGGCTTTTTCAATTGGAGGATATACTCCAAACAATTTAGTTTTGGTAAAATCTATAACTTTATCCAACACTTGTATTGAGGGGGTATTTGAAGCGACAACAATAATCTTTGGGTTATATGTTTTTTCCAGCCATTTAATCCTGGATATTATATTATCTTTCAATTCCTCATTAGTTTTAGTGCCATAAGGAAAGCTGACTCTATCAGCAAGATAAATGATATGTTCGGATGGCAAAACTTTTCTTAAAACTCTTACAATTGAAAAACTGCCTACTCCCGAATCAAAAACTGCTATTGGATTATTGTTTTCCATAAACACTATTAAATATTGAACTAATACCACTTTAATAAAATTTTATCACAAAAGCTAGAACCAAAAAAGAGGCTTCAGTGAGCCTCAATTTTTGGTTAGATTCTTATGAGCACGGGTGGAAGGAGTCGAACCCTCACTAGCGGTTTTGGAGACCGCCGTTCTACCGCTAAACTACACCCGCCCGCTACATTTTCAATCTATATTATTTAGCCTCAACTGTTTTTTAAAACCAACCT
>JAJYIG010000012.1 GCA_021790215.1 bacterium | reverse complement strand
AGGTAAAAAACCGCAGTTGGCCGATCTTAGAGAGTCGGGGAGTATTGAACAAGATGCAGATGTAGTTATGTTTTTATGGCGTGAGGATGATGAAAACAATGAAAATATTATGCTTGATATAGCAAAGCACAGAAATGGCCCTTTGAAATCAATTCCCCTCCACTTCAGAGGAGACAGAATCAGATTTTACAGTAGAGAAACTAAACACACAGCCTAGAATGTATGCCGAGGGAGGGAGTCGTATGCAAAGAGATTATCGCGGGCATTATCGAATAACGACCGAAGCACGAACGAAGGTGAGTGCACAGACCGTGTCTGTTTTCGAACACCAGGATATTATATCCTGCCTAGTAGACTTTTACAAAGACCTGAAAGCTATTTTTCTTGAGGAGACTATTTCACCCTTCGTTTTCGAATATTCCCATATCGTTTGATTCCCTTGGGCCTTTGCTTCAAAGAAAGATAAGGTTTACCTCCAACTTCATACCGAGTTAAGGTTCCTTTTTTGATTAGCTCGTAGATTGTCGCTCGGTCCACATTAAAATGCCTAGAGTACTCTGAGATAGAAACTAGTGATTCCTTCATAGGACGATTATACCAACTAGCTTAACATTCTTAAATATATTTTAAGTTGAGAGTCTGGCCTGTCTCCTGAGATTTTTCCTTCTCTCATTTTCTGTTTAATCCATTCAAATATTTTTCTTTCATCAGAACCTACTTTTGAAGAGGCAATCTCAACTATTTCTTTTAGACTTGAAGCCCTATTGGAAGTTAGGTTGTCAGGATTAAGACCAAGAAGATTAGCTAATCCTCTCACAATTGGATACTCCGCATCGGGTAAACTGTTCCAAAATAAGTTAGTGTTCTCCAATTCTGATTTTTTAATCCCGACTTGTCTTGGTTTCTGGTTGGGTCTTCGGTCCATCTTCTTTTTCTTTTTAAACACAATCTTAGGTTTCTCAACCTGCTCCTGTACTATGGGGACATGGGTAGCCACAGGTACAGGAGTAGGCACTGCTTTAAGTCCCTTTAACATGTTTACGATATCGGCAACTCTTTGGTCTCTTTGGTTGTTCATATTCTCTCCACCTCCAAGTTTCCGTTTTCATCAAAAGCATGTACCACAACCTTTTCATCTTTTGCGATAGCACCTATCTTTTTCTGAAACTTTATTTTGTTTTTATATTGCTGAACGGCTTCTCTCATTCGATTTTCAATACCGTCAGTTTTTGTGGCATTTTCCAATCGGTCTATTATTCCATAGCCGTTCTTTTCCGCACCAAAGAGTTTCTGGCGGTCTAATGGTACGGGGGCCAACTCTAATTTATCCATAGTGCTTTTGTATGCAGTCTGACCAAGCTTATGCTGTATGGCCTGTGGGTCGTTAGCAAGTTTGTTTATTTCGTTAATGTTTAGATTCATTTTTTACACCCCCTGTCTTACTCTCATTCCACCAAAATATAATCCTGCGAAAGGATTAGTTGGCAATAATGGTTGCATTTTTGGTTGAGTCATTTCTGGCAAATTAATTCTCTGAATTCCTGGGTTTCTTAATGGTAATCTTCTACCTGCGGAGATTTGATTACTAATTGCGGGAACGCTTGGTAATGTAAAAGCCCTAGTTGTAGGTGTCTTGTATACAGGAGGCTTTGAGACTGAGCCACCACCAGAACTTTTAAGTACAGCTTTACCATCCACAATTGAAATATTTTTTAACACCGTGGCCTGTCTCTCGCTTATTAATCCAAGGTCTTTTAAGTCTGAGATTACGGGGTTGGATAATATTTGTTCACCAGATACTTCTCTTCTTAGACCAATTAACACCTGCGTTACTTGGGCTGGCTGGACTTTCTTGATAAGTTCCATGACCAAAGCTGTTCTTGCTGGTTGCGTACCCTTTGCGTAGAAATAATATCTTCCATCGTTGGGGTCGATTCCTAATTCCATCATTGCTTGATTTTTCTGTTCATCAGTTAAAACTGTATCCGCAATAATCTTAGATATTAGACTGTAAGACTTCTCACTTTTAAGTGTGGCCTGATACATATTTCCTGCTGGCATTGCCACAGCATCAGCGAAGTCCTTACCAAATTTCTTGCCCACATCAGAAGTCTTTATTTCCTGGCCAAGTTCTAAGTTGCTTGCGTCTGCTTCTGCTTGAACTTGGGATAACTTTTGTACTCGATATGCTTCCTGTTGCTCTGGACTTAACCCACTGACTTTTTCTTTTTCCTTTGCGCTTAGTTCATATTTATAGGTCTGAGTTCCAATTCCGAGTATTGCGGGAATGGTTGCTAAGAGTCCCACAGCTCCATGTTCTTTGTATAACTCGTAGGCGTCTTGAAGAACCATTGGGACAAATCGCTGAAGCGTTTCCTGTGGAATATCAAACTTTTGACCTATGTTATTTTCTCCCCTAATAAGTCCAACTATAAAACTTAGGGTTGGGTGTTCCTTTGCTTCAAAGAATCTGGTAATCAAATCTAGTCTATTGGGAGCATAAGGATTACTTTCATCTCCCAACATTAACTTTTTACCCGTTGTTGAAGAAGTTGCGTATCCAGTCCAAAGTCTTGAAAATAGAACCACTATTTGTTGATATGGACCAAAGAGATTAAATCTGGTATTTCCTATTTTTATCTTTCCAAAATCTGCGCTTGTGGGGTCTTTGCCAACGTCTACACCTGGAATTAAATCTGCAAGACCTGTGATTGTTGCCGCCCCTGCTATAAAGGCCAGCATTGTCTTTAACGCTTCTTTTCTTACCGCAGGGTGAAGTTTGACATACCAGACAGGATTAAGAGTCTGTGCGGTTGCAACTAACTTTCTAGCAGAGAATAACCCCTGACCAAGTACTGGCATAACTCTTTCCAATGAACCAAGCGTACCTCTACCTGTGGCAGTGTTAATGAACTCTCCAACGCTTTTAAGATATTCGGGTGTAAGTTCTCCACCAGTCTCACGGTAACTGTTCACCATCTGGTCGAACACATCAGCCCTCATCTTGTTTAGAAACCCTGTATAAGCCCTTCCAGTGGCTTTAACGACTCTTCCTACACCAGGTATCTTCTCCGCAAGGGAGGCCATAAATTGTTCTTCTCTTTGGCTTACAACAGGTCCTGTATCGGTTAAATCCAACTTAGCCTGTTTCATTAATTCATAGTTGGGTCTACTTCCAATTTCTTCTCCACTTAATCTATAAGCGTCATCACTCGCAAAGAATCTAAGTTGGTCTACAAAGTTTTTAGCTGTGAGGATTGGGTGCCTATAAGCAAATAGGGCATTCTGCATTAAGGTTCCTGAAAAGTCTCCAATACCAGCCATAAAAGCACGGGGGAGGTTATAAGCTTGCATTGCAATATCTCCAAACTTTTGTAAGGTCGTTCTCTTTGAAAGAAGGACGTCTGTAAATTCCTTACCAAAGACCTTATACAACTTTTCGATTTCCCCTGTGGTAGGGACAACTCCACCTTTATCTCCCAGGATTTTTGCAAGACCTACCTGACCGTTAATCTTCTCCCACTCGTCTAAATGGCTGCTTTCCTTAACCATGTTAAAAAGTCTATCTATTGCTGGCTGGGTGAACTCTTGTCGAATCGGTTCATAATTTACCTTAGGTAGTTCTCCCTTTAAGGCTCCTAATTCTTGGAAGTAACCCTTTTCACCTGCCATTTTCTCTCTTGCAGATACCATCTTTGCAAGACTTTGACTTCGGGCTTTACTGTATAACTCTTCCTGGGTACCCCGTAATGGTTCAGCTTCCGCAAGGGCTGTTCTAAGTTTTGTAATAAGTTCTTGGTCAGAAAGACTTCTACCTTCTGGAATATCCTTTGCCTGTGCTGCAACACTCTTAAAATGTTCCTCTCTCGTTAATTTTGTCAAGTACCCCTTTTAGTACACACTGTTTCTGAGGTTGAAACGAAATTTTGTCTGAATTTGGTGGGGGAAGTTTTTAGTGCTAAGTGGATTCTTTGGTTGTTGTAATAATTGATAGTTTTGTGAACCCCCTCAACAAATTCTCCAACTCCTTCAAACCTTTCAAATTCCAGCCCCAAGTCAGTTTTGAAATTGTCATAGAAAGATTCCTGAAAGCCATTTTCCCAAGGACTGCCTTTCTTGCTCATACTGATTTTGACTTCAAGACTTCCCATAAGCTTTAGGTATTCTTTTGATGTGTATTCACTGCCTTGGTCAGTGTGAACAATTATTGATTTGCCAAAATAAGTTAAAGCTTCTTTAAAGGCATTTTGGATTAAATCATAAGTGTGCCTGGTTGAAATACTCCAGCCAACAATTTCTCTGGTGAACAAATCCATAAAAGTGGCTAGATAAATTATCTTTCCATTCCAGCTTAACCTTGTGAAGTCACCAACATAGACAACTTTTGGCCTGATTGGGCAGGAACCTTTGATTAGGTTTGGCAAACCTGAATCAGGTTTGCCTTTGTCTCTTTTCTTTGTCCATCTAGCTTTTCTTTTGTAGGGCTTGATTCCATAGAGTTTCATTACACGTCTGACTCTCTTTTTTCCAACTCCTAAGGCTAGTGCAAGCCTTCTGTGACCATAACTGGGATTAATGGCTAGACAATCAATAATTTGATTTTTCAGAAGTTCATCTTTAGCTTCTCCATTTGATTTCCAATACACACCTTTTCTTGTCAGGCCAAAGAGCTTGGAAATAAGAGATTTTGTGGCTGATTTGACCCTAGCCTCAATTAAATTAATTAACTGTCTTTTTTTTTGACTTCTGGAGTTCAAGAGTTAAAACTCCAACAATTTCTTTTAATGTTTGGTTTTCCTTCTTCAGTCTTGAGTATTCCATCCAACTTACCTTGTTTGTTGTCTCCCACCTTAACCAACCATAAATAGTTTTAACTGATATTCCAAACTTTTCAGCCAGTGAGGAAACAGCCTCTCCACCTTTGATTTTAGATAAAACTTCGCTTTTAACTTCCGGTGCTATTTTGTTTTTCAACCTTTTTCACCCCCTTAATAAGCTCCTGATTATACAGAAACTATGTGTAGTTTAAGGGGTACTGGTCAATTCTTAAAGATGAGGGATTGGTAAAAACCAGGGTTGATAGAGACGAAAAAGGCCGAGCAAAAGGTTGGTATTTAGAACTTCCATATATGACTTTCACCAGTAGGCCTACTGTAGGCCATGTGGATAGTGAGATAGGCACAGATGAGAAACACAACAGACAGACTCGTAGAATAGGTTTAGGCTTTGAGAGTAATAAAATTGGTACGGTCCAGGCATGCGAAGTTCAAGATATCCACTTGGCCTGTTTTCCACCTAGTGGATTTCAGGACACAAATACTGATAGTAAGGGTAGCTTA
The DNA here is from genome assembly GCA_021790215.1 of bacterium. GTDB lineage: Bacteria > Patescibacteriota > Microgenomatia > UBA8517 > UBA8517 > JAJYIG01. The sequence continues at coordinate 14,520 of JAJYIG010000012.1, read as the reverse complement.
AATACTGATAATAAGGGTACAGGCAATTGTGTCCAATTGCGGGATAATAGTAACTCTACTAAAACAGAAGACCCCACATTGGGAAAGACTACTCAACCAACTGCGGAAGAAGAGACACCCCCTTCCAACATCGTTGCGTCTTTGGTTTCCCCAGAGATTGACCCTGCTATCATAGCGAATCTTGAAGACTGCGACGATATACCTTTTTAAAATGATTCACAAAACTAAAACAATCTTTAAACTTTTCGGTAAGCAGCAAGAACTAGAAGCAAAGCTTTTATCTATTGCGGGTACCCGTGTAGTTAGCCATATAGATCCATACTCGCAGCTCGTATTAATGTTTGGTTCACTTTCTCCTGCGTATAAAGTCGTTCTAAACAAATTAGAAGCTAACTCTTGCCATTGGAATTGTCTCAAACTTAAAGCACAACACCCCGACTGGATTCATTACTACGGTTACGGTTTATCTAAGGACGGGCTGTGGCGTTCTCACTCTTGGCTTGTGGATAAAGCAAATAGAAGAATTATCGAAACAACGGAAAAGAGAGTTAAGTATTTCGGGATTGTTGCGGAAGGCTTACTGGAAGAGGAAGAGTGAAAAAACTTATTGAGAGGAATCTTGCTTTCTAACACCAACCAATGCGACCATATTATTAATCTTCTTTCCACTTGTATCAAATGCTGTATCAACTACACGAATAGATTCCCAACCTCCATAACTAGCAAGTCTACCAGCGAGTTGAGACCCTGATTCTTCTCTTTCAAATTTAATCTGTCCATTCTCGTCAATTCTTGAGGTCATTAATTCACTTTTCTTTGGGGCATTCGTCATAAAGACTTCGCCCTCCCTCATTAAAGGCTTAAGTGCTTCAAGTCCTAAATCTGTTTTAACTTCGGAGGATTCTGACATTTGACGATAGTTTACTTCTTCTTCTTCTTCTTTGTCAAGCCTTTTTTTGCCGAGTTCGATTTTCCTTTCCTCCGTTGTATAATCATTTTGTGAATAAATTTCGTCTCATAACAAGTGCCGTAAAAACCAGCAAAGGCTTTAACCCTTCAATTACAATCAAGTCTCGCTTTGCACCCAATCCTTTTACCTTCGACCATGTGGTAAAGAATACCGACCAGGAAGCCAGGTCTTTTGCGAGTATGGAGATAGCGGAATTTAGGGAATTTGAAAAAGCTAATCCAGAGAAGTTTTTAGATATTACGGAATGGGGCGAAGTAGACGAAGCACACCAATTTTTCAAGAAGGCAAACGCACCTGGAATAAATGTCTAAAAACAAACATTTTGAAATGTCAGCGGGGTTCCTTACACCAAATGAAATAAAAGAATTTCAAGAACTCGTCTATAAGGATAAAGGAATAAAACTAACCGAGGAGGAGGCTTTGGACCAAGGGACAAGATTAATAACAGTGATTGAAGCTATTTAAAAATCTAGACAATAAACTTACACTTTTTTTACACCCTCAAAAAGCAATATTCTGAAGCTAAAATTTGACAACGACCATTTTATGCCGAAATATAGGCTCTTTTTTGGAAAAGTTGATTTGACTCGGGTCATGCCTAAAGATTAAACTCAGACCAGAAGTGAAGTAACTGTGGACAAGACGCATCAATTAAAATGAATGCGTCAAAAATAAGTGAAAATGAAGAACCGAAAGAAGATAGATTGGACGAAGTTTCTGAAGAGTTTCTAGAAGCGTTGGCCGACGCTGTGGTAGACATCCTTTGGAAAAAACATCGGTTGACAATTTTGAAGAAAGGAGTTAATAATGGTTAGTATGGCTATATCTCCACAGCACACATTAGGAGTTGTCAGGGTTAGTACAAGTGGCCAAATCGAGACGGGAGACTCCCCAGACCACCAAAAACTAAACATTGAGTACTTCTGTAATAACAAAAAGCTTCCTGAACTTATTATCTACGAGTTAGCCCACTCCGCAACCAGTAACGAACTTAAAAAACAGGCTTTATATCAGGTGGTCGAATATGTCAGAAACCATCCAGAATTAAATATTAAATTTGTGGTGTTTAGCTTTTTCGATAGATTTACAAGGGGTGGTGCTGAAATTTATATACCGCTTAAGAAACTGTTTCAGGAATTGGGTGTCACTTTATTGGATACAGGGGGCGTAATCAGCGCAGAAGTAAACAACACTCTTGAACACCTTGGTAAATCTTATAAATGGTCTGTTTATTCCCCTTCTGAAAAAGGTGAGATTCTAAAAGCAGAAGAAGACAAATCTTCCACAAGAGACATGCTTTCCAGATTGATTGGGTCTGAAATTAGTTATGTGCGAGAAGGGTACGCCAATGGTCCTGCGGAATTAGGATATAGGAATATTAAAGTTGATACAGAAGAAGGCAAAAGAACAGTAAGAGAACCAAACCCGCCAGAGTCTGAATGGGTAAAAAAGATATACGAATTATCAGCACAGCATGTACCAGAAGAACGGATTGTCGAAATAGTTAATCTCATGGGTTTCAAAACCAGGACAATGAAAAAAAGAGATAGGCTTGACAGAAAGAAAATTATTGGATTAATCGGAGGTAGACCCTTAAAAGATTACATGATTCCCCGCATTCTAGAAAAACCTATTTATGCAGGTATCAATGTACACAAGTTTCTACTTAAAGGTGAGGCAGTAAAAGCTAAGTTTGAAGGTCTTGTATCAATTGACCTGTGGAATAAAGCAAATCAGGGTCGAAGGTTTATTATAGAAAGAGAAGGAAAATACAAAGTGGTTAAAAAATTACCTCCTGAATACACAACAAGAAAGAGTCGTTTCAATCCACAGTTTCCGTTTAAAGGTAAACTGTGTCCTATCATGTGCCCAGACTGTTCTAGATTGATTACAGGAAGCGTAAGCAAGGGTAAAAAAGACCATTACTCGTTTTATCATGGGACCTGCACGGTGCGGAAAAATGGTCATTCTTTTAGAGTCTCCAAGAAGGCATATGAAGACACGTTAAAAAGCTTTGTGCAAAGGTTAAAAATGGACGAGAAAGCTAAAACCCGCTGGAAGCAGATAGTCCTTCAAAAATGGTACGAGAAGATAGGCCAGACCAAAAAAGAAAGTATATCAGCACAGGAAAGAGTCACTGATTTGGACGCAACTGAAAAAATGCTTTATGAAAAACTGAAAATGGTCACCCTTCCTGAGATTGTTCAAAAGCTAGAGTCCGAGATTGCAGACGTTATGATTCAAAAGAAAAAGTTAAAAGAGGTAAGAACCGATAAAGAAGAAGCAGACACAAATATAGAGGAGGTTATCAAACTAGTCGGTTATTATTTCGAACACCTTGACGAGGTCATATTTTCAGGCACAGATTACGCACGAGACGCTAGACTGTTCGGAATGCTTTTTGCGGAGACTCCACATTTTGACCAATTTAAAACTTCGAACACCGAAGAATTACCAAAACTCAAACCTGCGATAGTCCATATCCAAATGATTAAGGACTTTGAAAATACACTTAGTGCCGAGGGAGGGAGTCGAACCCTCACGAGGTTTAAGGCCCCATAGGTTTTTGAGACCTACGCGTCTGCCATTCCGCCACCTCGGCTTGTCGAACAAGTGTATTTTATCACGAAGTCTTCTAAATTTGGTTAAATTATCGTGTGAAGATCAACCAACTCGCAGCCAATACTGTTGCGGCTTGAGTTAGAAGGCCCCAGAATGGAGTTGCGTCATTTTGGAGAGTTCTATGAAGAGAAATCCATTTTGTGACGATTTTCCCCTTAGTTTTGAGAAAAAAGTAGGGAGCTTCTATAACATCGGGAAGAACAGAGGCAAAGCAGGCTAAAAGAATTGTAAGAGAGTGGGAATAATCAGGCGCGGCTCTAAATGCAAAAAATATTCCGATTCCAAGAGCTATGGCAGCATCGGCAACGACAATCGTCGTACTTTTTTTGGTCGGATAGCCATTTTCTCTCATTTCTTTGTTGAGATGTGGATTCCAATGTGGAACTTTATCTAAAATAAAATGGCTTGCGAACGCAAGTGGAATTGCAATAAACGGATTTGGAATTTTGGCGGCAATTAAAGCCCCTACTGCCACATGAGGCGTTTCGAGCATGATGAGAATAATGTTATATAATAAGTCCATGTTAGTCAATATTGCTGTGAGTATAGTCGGGATAGTTGTTTTCCTTTTTATGTTTTGGAAAAGATTGAAGGATGATTATTCTCCCGAAATTATTTTTTCCTCAGCTGAATATATCTTACTTGGTATTATGATTGGCTTTCTGGCTGCGTTTAAGTTCATCCCAAACTGGTTTTTTTGGACGACTATCTTTGGTGGAATGATTGGCCTTACAGTTGCGGTTTTTAGGTTGAGGATCAGGTTTTACGAATCTCTGGAAGCTTTTATTATTTCACTTCTTCCTTGGCTTGGTTTTATTTTTCTTGAAGACTCTGTTGTTAATTCATCCTTAAGCTCATTCTTATCTTTTGTTGCAATACTTATTATCGTTTTTATTTCTTATTGGCTTAATGTTAATTATAAAAGTTTTACTTGGTATAGATCAGGAAAAATCGGCTTTACAGGTTTGGTAACAGCAGGAATAGTGTTTATCTTAAGATCGGTTATTGCTGCTACTGGAAGAAGTGTGATATCATTTGCTGCTGGTTACGAAACAGTGATTTCGGCGGTGGCAGCCTTAATTTGTTTCTTGTTGCTTTTCAACTTAGGCAAAGTTAGAAAATGAAAAAAAATACGCTGAAATTTTCAGAAAATGTTCTTTTACCGGTTAGACATTTTTTATCGGCAAGACTTCATACTTTAGAAAAAAGAAAGAAATCCATTTCTAAAGAAGATCCTTTTGCAGATACATCCAGGCTTGATAATAATGCAGCTCCTGATACTGATGCAGATGAGCAGTTCGGACATGCCAGGACTTCAGCTATAAATCACGAAATTGATAAGAAGATTGTTGAAGTTAGAAAAGCTCTAACTAGAGTTAAGTTGGGAAAGTATGGAATATGTGAAGAGTGCGGTAAAATGATTGACACGGATCGGTTAGTGGTTTATCCCGAGACAACACTTTGTGCTGAGGATGCAAAGAAATTAGAAAAATAGTTCTTCGGTTGTGACCTTCAATTAAATGTTAAAATAGTGCCATGGGACCCAAAGTTATATATCCGAAGGTTATCTATCAGGACGAAAGTCTCTTTGTGATTGATAAACCCGCAGGTTGGATTACCAACAGTGCGGATACTGCAACGTCACAGCCAGTACTTCAGTCATGGGTCAGTCGAAATTTTGAATATCCCTTAAAAGGGAATGTGGAATACCGTGAAGGTATCGTCCACCGATTGGATAAGGAGACTTCCGGGGTGATTCTTGTAGCAAAGACGAAGGAAACTTTTAGTAAATTGCAGTCTGAGTTTAAAAATCGTCAGGTGGAAAAAACCTACATTGCTCTTCTTCACGGCAAGGTTGAACCTACAGAAGGAGAAATAAATGCGGAGGTGGGACGTCTTCCCTGGAGGCGTGACAGATTTGGGATCTTGCCCGGTGGGAGACAATCGTCAAGTTTTTACAAAGTGTTAGAATTTTTTCCGGCGGAGAGGGGGGGATACAGCTTGGTTGAGTTTTATCCCAAAACAGGAAGAACTCATCAAATCCGTATTCATGCCAAATATATTGGCCATGCCATTGTTGCTGATGAATTTTATGCAGGACGTAAGACTGCAAGAAATGACCGTAAATTTTGTTCCAGGCTATTCCTGCATGCCAAGGAAATCAAGTTTATCCATCCCGTAACCGGTGAAAAAATTGAATTTGTCTCCGATCTTCCCGAAGAACTGGAAGAGGTCCTCCGGAAAATAAAAAGATAGATTTCACATCTACTTTACACAGGTGTGACAAGATCTTAAACTAGATTTATATGGATCTTCTTCCTGTGCTTTTTTTGGTTATAGTTGCGGCAGTGGCCGGCGGAGTCTTTGCAAAACTTCTTAAAGGTCCTCCCTTGGTTGGCTACATACTTGCAGGTGTATTTTTTGGTGCACTTCTGCCATCAAGTTTTAAGTCGGTTTCCAACCTTGCTCAAATTGGCATAATACTTTTACTTTTCTCAATCGGAGTCGAGCTCTCCTTTTCCAGCATGGTGAGATATTTCAAAGTTGCGGTTTTTGGATCTTTAATCCAGATAACTTTGACGAGTCTTCTTTTTTTTGCTGTGTTTTCCCTCCTTCGAGTCCCACTTATTACATCGTTAATCTTTGCAATGGGTTTTTCTCTTTCTTCCACCGCGGTTATCGTCAAGATCCTTTCTGATAGGGGAGAGCTTTCGACAATACACGGGGGTGTAATGCTTGGATGGAGTTTGGTGCAAGATTTGGCGGTAATACCGATAATGGTAATTTTGCCTGTAGTGGCGAATTCGGGAGGTAACATATTTTTTCCGATAGTTTTGGCATTGGGGAAAGCTGTGGCTGTTGTTGCCGCCTCAATATTTTTGGGAAAGATGATTGTTCCTTTCTTGATTCATAGAATTGCTGCTGCGAATTCGAGAGAACTTCTTCTTTTAACTTCTGTCGGGTTAGCACTCGGTACCGCTTTTGTAACTTCCTTCTTTGGTATTTCGATAGCACTTGGAGCATTTTTGGCTGGAGTTGTGATTTCGGAAAGTCAGGAAAATCATGCGGTATTCGCTGAAACAAGACCCTTGAGGGACCTCTTTGTGGCATTTTTCTTTGTGTCGCTTGGGTTTTTGGTCAATCCATCAGTTATTATTTCAGATTTTCCCTTGATCATCTTTATGGCTGTCGTAGTTCTTATTATTAAGGCTTTAGTAATTTTTGTAGTTAGTGTCTTTTTTGGCTATAAAGGTAAGACTGCAGTATCGGTAAGTTTTGGTCTTTCGCAAGTAGGGGAATTTGCATTTGTGCTTTTTTCTGCATCCCTGGCTCTTTCACTTTTGACTCCCAATGAAGCTTCTGTCGGAATCGCTGTAACTCTTTTAACCCTTGTAGTGTCGCCCATACTTATTCGGTCCGCAATACCTTTTTGGAGATGGTTAAAATCTCATATGACATGGATGCCCGGTCTTTCCAGCGTAATTATAAGTGGCGAGAAAGCGGGTGCTAATGAGCAGGAATTAAAGGGGCATATAATAATTTGCGGTTATGGCCGGGTTGGAAAGTGGGTTGGTAAGGCTCTCGCTGATTTTAAGATCCCTTTTCTGGTGGTAGATTATGATCAGGGAATAGTTAATGATTTGAAACAAATCGGAACTCCGGTTCTTTACGGGGATCCGACAGAACCTGAGGTCTTGGAGGCTGCCGGAATAAAGAATGCGAAAGCGATTGTTCTTGCCATACCCGATAGAATTGCACAGGAAACTTTAGTGGCATACGTTCAAACTGTTGCCCCAGAAGTTAAAATAATTTCCAGAGTTCATGAGGAGGATGATATTGAAAAATTCCGCGCACTTCGTGTTGATAAAATTGTACAGCCGGAGTTTGAAGCAGCCTTAACTATTGTAAAGAGTGTATTGCAGCCAATGGGGAAAACTAGGGAGGAGATTTTAGCAATCACGAAGAGTTTGCGAGTGTCCCATTCGAAATAAAAAGAAAGTTTGTATATCATATGAGATCTGCGAAGCGCCGTGCCCGTATCGAGAAAAAGAAAAAGCAAAAGAATTTTTACGGTTCTGTCATTAGGGTTCTTCTGCCTGTTGCTATTATTCTTGGCATGTTTTTATTTATTAGGCTTAATACTCATTTCTGGAATGGTCGGGACAAACTCACTCTAACATATAGAATGGCAAACGGGGATATCGGTGTAACAGTAGTAGATCCAGTGCTTGGAGAGCTTACCACACTTATTATCCCTGGCGATACCAGTGTCAGTGTTGCCCGTGATTATGGAACTATGCGCATTAAAAATGTCTGGCAGTTGGGAATTAATGAGAATGTCGGAGGAAATCTTCTTGCTGAATCGGTCACTCGGAATTTCTTATTCCCTGTATTTTTGTGGAGTAATTCCGAAGCTTACAATTTAACTACTGGAAATTTGGCTGGCATTATTCACTTTATTTTTTCTCCGGGTGCGGGAAATGTTCCTTTTGGAGACAGAATTTCCATTGGTCTTTTTGCATTAAGGGTTGATAATTTGGGTAAGACTGAGATTGATCTAGGGAAAAGTCAATTTTTAAATAAAAAAATTCTTAATGATGGGGCGCCCGGATATGTAATTAGTGGACCAATTTCTCAGAGATTGACGGCATATTTTTCAGATAATCAAATGGCGAGTGTGAGTCCAACGATCGACATCGTTGATGCAACCGGTTCCTATGGTGTTGCTGACAATGTAGGGCAAGTATTGGAGGTTATGGGTGGGAAAGTCGTTTCAATTGACAGAAAGGTAGACAAAGAGGATTTTGACTGCGTTGTTTATGGCCAAAATACAGATTACGTTAAGAAAATTTCAAGACTATTTTCGTGCAAGGAAGGTAAGAATAAGGTCAATTTTGATCTGGAAATTGATTTAGGATCTTCGTTTACCAAAATCTATTAATCTCCCGACTCTTCATTAGTTTCAACATTAGGGACATCTTTATGAACCAGTTCTGGTGGGGTAAAGGATACATATTCAATCTTTTCCGAGGGGAACGAGGGTGTGTTGGCGGTTTTGGGACTACTGGCGATTTCTTTCACAAATACGGTTACATTTTTGGGCGCAATTGATTTGATAAGTACCTGATATTTATTTCCTGCCTTAATAAAATTCCGGAGCCTTGCCGCAATGTCATCAGGAAGTCTTCCGACATATTTCCCGTCAAGGGTTGCTACTGAAATTTTGTGAGGATAGCAGATGAATTTAACTTCTTCTCCGGGATCAAGATTGGTAAATACCTCATTTTCTCCCAGATTAAGAAGTGTTATCAATTTTGTTTTTCCCGGTTCTTCTAAAAATGCCTCTGGATAAAAAATTACACCGGAGGAGATGCCGACAGATCCTTCTTTTGCTAACTTTAACTTTTCTTGGGATTTGATTGCGATTGAGTTGAACGGATCTATTTTTAAAACTTTTTCGGTAGTTTTTCTGGCTTCTTCAATTCGGCCAAGTTCTGTGTAGGCTCTGCCCAGACGATTTAGCGCATCAACGTCATCAGGAGTAACTGTTAGGATTTCTAAATTTACTTTAACTGCCTCTTCCCATTTTCCGGCAAGCGCCAGATTGATGGCAGTTTGATTGGCAGACGAATTCATATAATTGTAATTGAGTATAAAGGCCACACCTTTGTTGTCAATATCCTTTCGATTTGTGAGGCTCTTTCATTGGGATGGAAATTTGGGTATAATCCAAGGTAAATAATCCTATGAGTGGACATTCCCATTTTGCAACCATTAAACGTCAAAAGGCGGTAAATGATGCCGCTAAGGGTAATCTTTTCTCCAAAATGGCTCGGGCTATTATGATGGCAGCTAAGGGAGGTGCGGACCCCGATATGAATTTCAAATTACGATTTGAAATTGATAAGGCCAGGGCGGCCAGTATGCCCAAAGAAAATATTGAAAGAGCCATCGCTAAGGCCACAACAGAGGCCGCAAATTTAGAGGAAATTAATTATGAAGGTTTTGGTCCGGGGGGAATTTCCGTTATCGTTCAGGCAGCTACAGATAATAAAAACAGAACCGCTCAGGAAATTAAAAACCTTTTTGAGAGGGGAGGGGGGACTCTGGCCGGACCCAATGCCGTTGCATTTAATTTTGAGAACAAAGGATTTTTACTGGTAAAGAAGTCCGGCAATGCCGATGAACAAATGTTGAAACTTATTGATGTCGGAGCGGAGGATATTCAGGATTCTGAGGACGGTTTTGAAGTTTACGTCGCTCCGGATAAACTGGGTCTAGTACACAAAAAAATGACCGAAGCGGGATTTGAGATAATTCAAGCAGAACTTCAAATGAAACCGATAAATTTGCAGACAATTTCCGATCCCGTACAGGCACAAAAAGCCATCAAATTTTTGGATGATATGGAAAATTACGATGATGTTCAGAAAGTTTTTTCCAACCTTGATATTCCCGATGATGTTATGCAGAAAATAGAATCATGAAGCAGAAATTTGGAATAATGCAATATTCACTATATGTCTAAAAGGCGCCGCTTTTTAATTACCTCGTTTATTCTTTCTTTGGGATTCATGGGAATACAGTTTTTGACTGATCAAAATCGATTTTGGGCCATAGGACTTTTGGGACTTCTGACCGCTCTTCTTTTTGCCTGGTCGCTTCTTGGAAGTATCGGCAAAAACATGTCGCTTCTAACACTGGTTCTTCCCACAATTTATACCTTAGGTGTTGGAGTATTCTGGTTTTTGTTGCCCGCAAACATATACGATAGAATTCCAATTGTTATAATTTATGGTATCGGAATCTATGCCCTTTGTCTCACTGCTAATATTTATTCCGTTGCAGCTGTCAGAACTATTGCGCTTCTTAGGGCAGCTAGGGGAGTAGGATTTGTATTAAGTCTTTTTACCTCTTTCCTGGTTTTTGATGCGATCATCTCACTTAGGGTTGGCCTACTTCTACTGTTGCCACTTGTTTTTGCAATTTCATTTCCGCTTTACCTTCAGGGATTTTGGATTGTTACCCTGGAGACTAAATTTTCGATAGAACTGTTTTTGGTTTCTTTGATAGCTACACTTGTAACATTAGAGCTTGCAACCATACTTTATTTTTGGCCGGTGACTGTTGTTGTAGGGTCGCTTCTTCTGACTGCATCTTTTTACATTCTTCTAGGTTTGGGTCAGGCTAGGCTTGAAGACAGACTTTTTCCCTCTATCGTAAGGGAGCATCTGATCGTGGGCGCTATAATCTTCACTTTTATGTTTTTTGCAACCCATTGGGGCTCGTAAAATAACTGTAATTTGGTTCTTGTGGTTTGGAATTTTTTGCCATGCATGTCAAATGGGGGAGGAGGGTAGTAGATACCCTATAATTATAGGATGTGTGCTTCCTGGCATAGGGTAGTTTTCACGAATATTATAGGAAATTTTCACGACAAGCCGGATGACTGAGCTAGCAAGAAAACCCGAATAGTACAACTACACCCACTAATGGGGAGTTTGTATAGTTTGATATAGTTATTAGCCTCAAAATCTCATATTTCCTCGTTATATCTGAGTGTTGTGGATAACTAAAATTGAATATTAAGTAAACTGATTATCTCCTGTTGCGCGGGTAAGTGTGGTACACCTATTAGGTGCCTCTAGAGATTGCTTCTCCTTGTGCCATAGGGACTCCTTGACATATTGGTAAGGTACCTCTTTGGACCCGGGAAGTGCAATTACATAGAGTCGCACAATATACCTTTTGCGACTGATATAAATGGACTTGAGAGTAGAGCGTTTTTCCATATTATTCATGATGCTACCATTTTTGTTTTACTTTTATGCTGTTAGTTAATCCTTATTTTTATACCCTGTTTTTAATTTATCCGAAAATTTCCCTTCCGAATAAATACCGAATGGTTCGACTCCTTCTATAGTCCCCTGTTTTATCAGCCGAAAGTAAAAACTTCTGTGAATATTTTTAGAGTTTTTTAGCAATTATTTATTTATCCCGTATTTTCGACCTAAGTAAGATGACCAGTTAATCATCTTTTAATTTAGAAAGGCCTTAAAATCGATTTGGTGAGGTCTTAGCCTGAAGCTAGGCACAAAAAAAACTTCATTGCGTATCAGGTGAAGCAACCTCATAAAATAACTTATGGTTTAAGGACTCGTGAACATAGGAATAAAAATATTTCAGGTTTTATATCGAGATACAACGTCAATAAAACAATTGCCAGAGAAAAACAAATCAGAATACAGGGATTTGTATAAAGAGGTAAAGATTGCTTCACATAAATGCTCGCAATGACATTAGTCGCACAATCTCATTGACACCCCCGTCCGCGAATATTAAACTATTTCTTGATATGCCCTCTACCCAGGCAGACATGTCTTCAGAAATAGCAAAAAAAGTTGATGGTTTTTTGGAATATCTTCAAGTTGAAAAAGGCTCCTCTCCCCTAACGATTAGAAATTACCGCCATTATCTATCGAGATTTATATTGTGGATGGAATCCCAGGGCATCCGGGAAGATATTAAAGATATTAATCCGGATGTAGTCAGAAATTACAGGCTTTACCTTTCGTCCCTTCCGGGTGAAAAGAAAGTTCAGATGACTAGAAAAACCCAGAGCTACCATATAATTGCCCTAAGGAGTTTTCTTAAGTGGCTTATTAAAAACGATTACGCGGTGATGTCTCCGGAAAAGATTGAACTTCCCAAAATTGAGGAAAGACAGGTAAAGTTTCTTAATGGCGAGCAAGTTGACAGACTTCTTAATGCGCCGAGTCTTTCCACTATTCAGGGGAAAAGGGACAAAGCGATTTTGGAAGTTCTCTTTTCGACAGGACTTCGTGTTAGTGAGCTTGTCAGCCTTAACCGCGATAGAATAGATCTTGATAGGCGGGAATTTGGAATTATCGGAAAGGGAGGTAAGGCGAGAGTCGTATTTTTGTCCCAAAGGGCGGCTGACTACCTGATTAAATATTTGAATGAAAGAACCGACCATTTTAAGCCGCTTTTTATCCATCATAAAGGTAAAATGGATCCGGCAATACCGGACGAAAAAATGCGCCTCACTCCCCGCTCGGTTCAAAGAATGGTTAAAAAATATTCCCATAAAATGAAATTGCCGGTTGATGTTACACCACATGTCATGCGCCACAGCTTTGCCACGGATCTTCTCATGGCAGGGGCTGACATAAGGAGTGTCCAGGAAATGTTGGGACACAAAAATATTTCTACAACTCAGATTTATACTCATGTGACCAATAAACAGCTCCGGGATATCCATGAAGCATTTCATGGAAAGGGGGGAAAATAGACTTCTCATTGAAAATACGGCCAAAAACGCTATAATTCAGGTCTTCTATGGAAAGGCTGGTGGTACAAATCAATGATTCGGATATGCGGCTAAATGAGGAGAAGGAGCGACTTCTTAAGATCCCTGGGTATTCTTTGCCTGTTTTTTTGGCACTTAACGCTACATTTCCCAAAGGGATAAATCCGGAAAGGGTAAAGGAATCTTATAAAAGGGTTAATGACCTCACTCCCGTCCTTGTTGCAGTTAATGAATATGCGGATATAGGTTTATCTGCGGAAAGGAAAATACGCCAGGGAGTTAGTCAAGATAAATTTATGCCATTACATCTACTTAGTTCCGGGCTTGGAAGAGAGTTTGGAAAAAGACTGGCGAGGTTAAAGGAAAAATATTTGGGAGATGAAAATATAGATGGATTGGAAACGGTGCTTGATGATTTTATTCTTTTAAGTCAGGAGAGGCTGTCTTTTAATCAAGGTGAAATTCCTTTATATCAGGAACTTGATAGCGGAATAATAGAGACGTCGTATGTTGTCTGGGCTTTTCCTGGAATATTAGAACTTGTCGGATTTAACCCAACCGAACGTACTTCAACTATCGATGACCTGAAAAGGAAGTATAAAGTTTTTGATTTGTCGAAAACTGATACGGGTGCAAATCACATTGCTAAAAAGTTGCAGGGAATTCATGCGGTTGAGATGTGTTTAAAGATCGATGATGATCTTGATGGGGCTAGTGTTGATAGAAAGCTCGGTATTCCTAATTTTACCGATTGGGAAAAAGGTTCGGATGGAAGGAGCCTGAAATCATTAAGGAGACACTACATGGACATTGCCAGGAAATCCGGCATTCCTAATTTTTTGACAAGTACGGCACGGCTTGCAAGTTACGTTAGGGGTATCGTAAAGGACAGAAATGCCGGGAATGGAATCATTCCAACTGATGACTATTTTGAAGTGTCGGACTATGCCGGCGGAAGAAAATTTGGTGAGGGATGCAATACTCTCAGGCAGAAACTGGTAGCAAGCGGACTTCTTAATGAACTCTTTAGATAAATTAGATAATAAGAGGGCTAATCTAAAAGTAGCATATCGTTTTCGGAAAAGAAAGAATTGAATCGAGCTTGATGTAACTGTAAAAAGAGTGTAGTGCAAGAAAGAAGAGTTCTGAACGGTTTTTCGGTAACGTGCTTCCTGTGTCCTGCCAGAGTTTGGGATACAAATCTAACAAATTATGTTTGCGACCCTTCGCGGTTTACGGAAGGTGTACAGAAAGAAATGAGGTTAAGACCAAGTGACTGTCCGTATCCAAACGGAAGTGTTGTGACCGAACAGAGTGCTTATGAATTACTTGTACGGATGCTCAGAAAATAAAATCATATGTTTTATATCACTTCTCGGAGATGAGATAAATTCCTAACCCGACTATCACAGCAATAATTATTAAATTGGAAAACATTGGGACTGCAATAACTCCAAAAAGAGACAGCAACCAAATAACAAGTGCAATTACGACAATTGAACGGAGCGCCCCGGGTAAGGAATCTATAAGCCAAAGAATAAGAAGAAAGATAAGAATATTCCAAAGGTCAACCCGGAAGTGGCCTAGGTAAAAAAGA
>JAJYIG010000071.1 GCA_021790215.1 bacterium | reverse complement strand
ACTTGACTTTGTTCAAAACCCCCCGCAAGGGGGTTTTTGATTGGCTAAAGCTATCTGTTCAAGCTCAATCTATATTCAAAGTCTTCCACAAAAAGAATGTCCTCTATAGTCTTATCTGATTTGGCGTCTATCAGCTCTGAAAGAATTATACTACTTCGAAATATTGCAATCTATCGCGCCGCATTTTCTGCATTTGGAAAAATTATATTGTAAATCCTAAGCGAATGATAATCGTGAGTGTAATCGAACGAGTCGAAGGACTACTCCCACTTTTCTTCAGGCGCTTCAAGGCTTTTAACTTGCGGCAATGCAGTTCCGGCAATCAGTTGCATTCCGCCGTACATTCCGGAAATTCCTTTCAACAGTCCGTCAACCTGCATTTCCCTTTGTTTCCAAAGCTTTTCTGATAATACTCTTTCTTTTGTTATTTGACTTCTCATTTCGAGGTATATTTCAACCATTCTTTCAACCTGTTGTATAAACTCCTGACCGGTCACAAAATCATAAAGCTCTTCAGCCTTACCTTGTTTATTAAGGGTTATAGCTTTACCTTTTGCAACATCATATAAATTTTGTCTTAAAAGTTTGGCCAGCGGTTCAACAAAACCCGTAGTTACTATCCAAATTCCGTTTCTTTCTCCGATTTCTTTCTTAAAATCTTTTGGCAATACATCCGTTACAATTACTCCCAAAAGGGCTTTATCTCTCCTCATGTCCTCTTTTAATTTTTTAATCCATTCCTCCTGCCACGCTTTAGTTCTTTTTCTTTCCCAAAGAATGAGGCCGCATTCGGTACCCCTTTGTGTTTTAACCAGTTGTCTCACGTCTCCACCAAGCTCTCCCTTTTTAACTTCGGAAATTTCGTCTGTTGGGAATAAATCGCGGAGTATTTTTTCCAGTTCCAACTCGCCGACTTCACCCTGAGTCTGCATTGAACCCTGCTGGGATTTTCTCTTTAATTCCTCAACCAATTTTTCCATGTCAGAAATCTTTTTGTCTTTTTCCAAGTCTTTGAGGTGGTGCTCATCAATCAGACGCTTTGCAGTATCTTCCTCAATTTTCTTTTTCTCTTCATCAATCCGCCTTTGGGTCTCGAGTTCCAAATCTTTTTCTTTTTCCTCCAACTTCCTGGATTTTTCTCTGAGTTCCAACTCTTTATCCCTGAATTCATCGATTTTTTGGTCTTTTTCCTGAAGAGTTTTTTTGAGATCCTGAAGTTCAAGATTTTTCTCGCTTTCAATTTCCGCCCGGACTTTTTTCTCAATTTCCAAACTCGCTTCCTCCTTAAGATGAGACATTAACCCTTCCGAAGCAGGAAATTCGTGCCCGCATTTTGGACATTTAATTGTGTTTTTCATTTCAGTTTTGACCTTAATTGAGGTAATTATACTTCTTTTGTAATCTTGAAAACATAACTCAAAAGCATATACTGGTAATACTATGGATGAGACCAAAAAGATGCTACGGGTAATAATAAACGGTCAGAGTGCTATGAAAGAGGAGTTGCTGGGAGAAATTAGGAAAGTTGACAAAAAAGTTAATAAGCTAGATAGCAAAATTGACGGAGTAGAAAAGAGGCTCACCGAGAGAATCGACAAGATAGGCTTACAAGTTGCCAGACTGGAAGATGATGCTCCAACCAGAGATGAGTTTGATAATTTGGAAAAGAGAGTTACGAAAGTGGAAACTAAGGTGGCTTCAGTGTGATTAGTCTATTAATATTTCAGTTGTATTATTCCAACATTCTCAAGAATGTAAGAATATTTTTTCCAAGAGGTGTGATTTCGTGAACGACTTCCCTGCCCTTGTATTTCTTGCTGACAAGGCCAGCTATAACCAATTTTCTGGTATGCTCCGAGGCTGTTTTTAAGTTAATATTTAAATCAGTGGAGATGTTGGTAAGACTTGAAGTTTTCTTATCTAGATATTCCAGGATTTGTATTCTTCTATGATTTGAGAAGCCTTTGGCTATTTTTTCCAGGTTTTTATAGTCCACAATTAATATTAGTCAGATATTCTCACTTTCTCAAGAATGTGAGAATACTAAACAGGAATCATTCCATTTCCCCACACTATAATCGCAAACTGGCCGAACGGTTCATACTTTTATAAAGCACGGAGTCAAAAAACTACTCCCCGAAATTTTGTAATTCCAAATCCCCCACTCAATTTTGATTTTCATTGAGAAAATTATATTGCTTACTTTCAAATATGTCCCAAATCCCAAACTATATCGAAGAATTATTTTGCAACATTTTCCGGTTTCTTTTTTAGAACCTCCCTTGGAGTTCCAGCACCATCTGACGGTGCAACAATTCCCTTTTCCTCCAGTTGATCAATAAGTCTCGCAGCTCTGGCATAGCCGATAGAAAGTCGTCTTTGCAACAAACTTGCGGAGGCTTTATCATATTGCTGAACAATTTTAACTGCTTGATCAAATAAAACATCTTTCCCGTCTTCATCAGTTAGGCCTTGGGATTCCTGGAAATCGTTTGGATCAGGCATGCTTTGAACAAAAGTTTCCAGTCTCCTGATTCTTATTTTTAGGCTGACAATATCAGTCTTTAACTGTTCAATCTCATTATTCTTTTTATTCATTCTGATAAAATTACACCACTCCAACAGTCCTTTGTTATTTTGCTATCCAATTTCCTTTATCATCAAAATTTAGTGATCTTTCGTACCCACATGCATTCCAAATAAGGTCAAACATTGGCTTTAACACATCTCTCGGATCGATGTCATAGGAATCAAGTAAAGCCTCGGGAAGTTCCAAGATGTCTCTGTCAATTTCATAATGTTCCTCAAACATTATCCTGGAGGGATCAACTGCCATTTTGAAACCCTTCACTCCGATGAACGTAAGAAACACAGTCAGGGGAGGGTTTACGTTTAAACCCCTTAATACGTTCAAATATTTATCTAAGTATTTTATTAATTCTCGCTCATAGGTAATACTAGGAATAAATTTTTTGTCATCACCCGGCGTTAAAATGAGTCCCTCAACCGCCTCAATGATACCATTTCGATAAAGTTGCACATATGTATGGGATTTAGTATTTTTGCCAATAGTGTAAGAAAGTACTCCCTCTAGATTAATCCTGTTACTCCAACCATAGCTGTATATTGGTTCAAGTTTTGCTAAATCTTTGATAATTGAGTTCAGATCAACCCTGGATTCAGGGCTAAAGGATTCTATTGGTACTAAATGAAGAACAATTTTTCCATGTCCATAGAAAGGGAGAGGTGTGTTCCCTGCTGCTAGTTGAATTATTCGACCTGCTTTGAATCTACTAACCTTTTCATTAAGAGTTTCGGATAAATTAAAGGCAATTTTCAATTCACCGGTATCTAGTGGATATTTTCCAGCCGAGTTTCTCCCATAAAATTTGTCATGTCCTTTGTAAATAACTCTGTGCGGGCCCAGCCAACTCTTGTTCATTCTAAATATAAGAATAAATTTGTTGGAAGTTATGGGGACCGTATGAATAGTGAAATTTATCTTAGGTTCAAGTCCGTTTCTAACAATTTCTTCATATTTTAATTTTTCTGCATCGACATTGGAAATTTCCAAGCCCACAATTTCTTTTGGCAAACCCTTTTCTGAAGCAATACCAAAAACTAGATCACCACCAGAAGTGTTTGCAAAAGAAGAGATGTCGGCGAGAAACTCTTTTCTATCAGTATCAGAATTTCCTGGCAGTTTTTCTTTATATTCGATGGTTTTTCCTTCTAAAACAGAGCTTTTAATCAAACTGTTTAAGTCGTCTAGTCCAATTTCATTAAGTTGCTTATTAATCATTCTTTGACGCCTTCAACAATATTTATTTCGTCGTTAGACAAACCATAAAGTTTGTAAACTTCTTCGTCGATTTATATTCCTGACTTTGTTCGATTATCTTGCTTACAAAGCATTTGGCAGTTTTCTGAAATTGTTTTTCCGCCTTCGTGCCATGGAGTTATGTGATCTGCCTCCATTTCTTCTATTTCAAAATGTTTTTTACACTTTACACAAATACCCTTCTGTCTTTCGTATGCCTCACGCTTCATTTTATCGGTAAATGCTCTTATTGAAAGATATTTTTCTTGTCTTGTAAGAACGTATGGATAAATACCGGATTTTTTAGTTACATCTTCATCCTGCAT